>CAZOYK010000022.1:0-20237 GCA_964584065.1 uncultured Anaerolineaceae bacterium
TCCTGCAAAAAATGGAAAGAACCAAGACGAATGCGGAGTTCCTGGAGAACCTGGCGGATATGTAGATCCTGCCGCAAGTTTTGAGAGAAAGCTCATGACACAAGAAAATAATACTAAGGCGCCATCTTCATCAGGGCGCTTAATGGGGACAATTGGCTGGATTTTGGCTGCTGCAGTTTGTGCTGGTCTGATTTCCTTCCTTTTTTGGCAGCCTGAAATTGCTAAATCGATGGCGAGCTACCAACGAGGTGTGGAAGTCGGCACATTGCCAGCAGATGATCCGGCAGTACTGGATGTGCCCTTACCTGTCTTCTCGCCCACTGAAGAATCTAACGTTTTAATCCGAGACTCGGACCCCAACACAGAGATCTCGAATGAATTGCGTACTGTCCCAACCACCTATACTGTCCAAAGTGGGGATTCTGTTTGGGGAATTGCTGAGAAGTTTGGCTTGAGCGTTGAGTCAGTGCTTTATGCTAACTATGACATCCTGCAGGATCAATCAGACAACCTTATGCCTGGGCAGACCCTCACCATCCCACCGACAAACGGAATTTTACACACCTGGCGCAGCCGTGACGACCTTAGTTCTGTCGCTTCGCGCTATGGTGCGGACATCAATGACATCCTGCTTTTTATTGGCAACGACCTTGATCTTTCAAATCCCCAGATCAATCCGGGCATGGTGGTAATGGTGCCGGGTGGAAACCGGGAATTAGTTAATATCACCTTTGCTGCCTTCACCACCGATGACAGCGGCAATCTGATCAGCGGCTTTTCCGGACCTGGCTCCTGTGCGCTCGCGGGTGTGGGAATTATGGGAAATGGCTTTTTCATATGGCCATCAGCGGTACACATGATCTCGGGTAACAATTACGGTCCGGGGCACAATGGCATTGATATCGGAGCCGGAATAGGCTCAGGGTTATTTGCCGCAGATAACGGCACAGTCGTTTATGCAGGCTGGCTTAACGGCGGCTATGGGAATTTCGTCGTCATTGATCATGGCAACGGCTTTTCAACCTGGTATGAGCATCTGGAGAACATCTATGTAAACTGTGGAGACAATGTTGTGCAGGGAAGTGTGATTGGCACAGCTGGCTCAACAGGGAACTCAACAGGTCCTCATCTGCATTTTGAAATCCGATACAATGGGATGCCGGTCAGTCCCTGGGATTATTTGCCTTAGCAGTGATATAATCCCTGCGCGCCCCAGTGGCTCAATGGATAGAGCGAGGCACTCCTAACGCCTAGACTGGGGGTTCGATTCCCTCCTGGGGCATAAAAAAACCACCTGTCAGGTGGTTTTTTCTTGATATGGGTAAGACGGGATCAGCCTAATCTTCCAGGTCGGTAAAATCGACAAAATCGCTGGAATGTTCATTCTCAAGCTCACGCCGGACCCACAAGAGAAGCATATCGCCTTCTGCCACGGTGAGTGCCCGGGCTGCAATGATGGGATCTTCTCTGCGCAGCCCAATCTCGTCTTTGTACTCAAGGAACATGGTTTGCCGGGTTTCCCAGGTTGTTTTGCAGCGTTCCAGCAGTTTGTTGCTGTCAAAGGTGCGCAAAGTGGTCAGGAAAGTGTCGTATAAGAACGGACCTTCCAAAATGCCAACTGCCCAGCTGAGTTCCTCTCTGTGATCAGGGTCACCAGAGATCCGCTCAAAAACGGGGGTTGGTCCTTCGATAACAGTAATTTTGTTGTTCATATTCGCGCAAAATAATACCACATTGTCTGGTCAAGGTAAAAAATCAGGACCGGTTTTTGGCCGGTCCTTGTTTGAAGAGTTGTTTGTCTATTAATTATCAGTTGTGCTATTCCAGAACCAGTTGTAAGCGTACCAACCACCGGTTTTTGCCTGCAGGCGGATCGAAATCAGGCTATAACCCGCCATTGCCGCTGGAATTTCGAATGTGGCTGCCATCTCGCCGCCTTCACCACTGTTGAACGTGCCGGCTTCTGTGCCTTTGATGCCCATGGTCCACATTTTACCCATAAGAACCGTAAATTCTGTATTGGCGGGGAAGTTTTTGCCTTCCACGGAGACGGTCTTGTCCTTTTCAACCGCAACAATGTTGAAGGTTGGATACTTCGCTACCGGAGCAGGTGTGCTGGTTGGTGCGGGCGTTGTGGTCGGGGCAGGGGTTGTTGTAGGGGCAGGGGTCGTTGTTGGTTCAGGGGTCGGCCATGTGCCACTTTCTTTGTCATTCCAGAACCAGTTGTAATAGTAATAGCCACCGGTCAGGCTTTCAATGCGGATTGAGATCATCGCCCGACCTTTGAGTGCATCCGGGATGTTGATGGTAGCAGACAGGGAACCGCCAGCACCAGAATTAAAAGTGGCAGATTCAATGCCTTTTTCACCTTTGGTGTTGTATTCGCCCATCAGAACTTTCCAATCGAGGTTCCTGGGCATGTCCTGGGTCAGAATAGTGACTGACTCGTCTTTCTTAACTTCGCTGATAGTAAAACTTGGATATGCTGCCTGAACTTTACTGATACCCACAACTGCCGGGAAAAGCATGGTCAGCAGCAAAACGATCACTAAAACGTGTTTCTTGCTCATTTTTACTCCTTTACATGGTAAAAATTGTTGTTTATCTTAATTATGACGTTTTGGTCGATTGATTTGTTCCAAATTTGATTCTAAGAAAATTAAGATCAGATATCAATAGATGATTCAAGGTTAGGAGGACTGAATCACAAACGACATTATAATCAGCCGGTATGGAAAACAACGTATCTAACAATGCTCACAAAATCCCGCGGAAAGCTTGCCTGGTAGTTCTTCTGGCGGTGGGTTTGATTGGATTGGCGGGTTTGTTTCTGCTCGGGCGTACCTATCTTGGCGGACGCAACAAAATGGTGATCGACTACATTCGCTATCCGGAGCAACACCCAGATTACGAAGTTGAAGCGCTGACCCAATGTGACGGCGCACCATTCTTATTCCCAAGCAAAGGCTTCATTGGCTACCTTTGGGGTGACTCCTTTAAGCTCTTCAACCGGCACCAGGGGATTGACATCTTTGCTGGAACACCATCCGGCAAGACGCCTGTTTATGCCCCTTTCGACGGCTTTTTGACGAGAGAAGAAGACTGGCGATCCAGCCTGATCATCCGCATCCCAGAGGATCCGCTCGATCCCAGCCGGCAAATTTGGCTTTACATGACCCACCTGGCTGATGCTGAAGGAAATTCTTTTATCGATGGTGCTTTTCCGCCGGGGACTTACGAAAAACCTGTTTATGCTGGAGATCTGCTGGGGTTTCAGGGTGATTATTCGGGCAATCCAGCACGCCCAGTGGGCGTTCATCTGCATTTTTCGATCGTTAAGGATGATGGCAAGGGGAATTATCTAAACGAACTTGACATCCTTAATACGCTCGACCCGACCCCATATTTTGGCTTCGAACTCAACGCGAAGGTCCTCGACAAGTCAGAAATTCCCAAATGTAACCCGTAAAGTGTGAGTAATTGGCGATTAATCCTGACTTTGGCTATAATGGGCGAAAGTACGAAAAGGAGTACCTATGCAGGAATTAACCCCAATTGTTTCGATCCAGCAAAACGCGTTAGGCCTTTATACAGGCATTATTCAAACGAAAGAGGGTAATATTCTGATCGATTCCCCTTACCGCACCGATGATCATAAAGCCTGGGGCAGTCGCAGCGCAAAATCCGATTCCATATTTTTGGTCCTGCTCGACACACAGTACGATCGTACTTTGAGTGCCAAAGGCTGTGACTGCATTATTGTTTCTCAATCTGATTATCTTCTGCCAGCAAAACCACGCCAACAGGCAGTCAAATTGCAGGAAGAGCTTTTGGGTTCTGGTGAAGGTCATGAACAGATCGGTTCATCCAGCCGACCTTATTCTCCCGAAATCAGTTTTGATCAGAACATGAATCTTTTCTTTGGCGGTTCAGAAGTTTTACTCGAGCATCATCCTGGTTCTAATGTGGCGGGGATTTGGGCGATATTGCCGCAAGAAAAAGTGATATTTGTAGGCGACAGTGTGATGGTCAACCAACCGCCGTTTTTAGCCTATTCCGATCCCACAGCGTGGGCAGCAGACATGAAACTGCTGGCTTTCCGGGCTTATAAGGGATACCAGATTGTATCTTCGCGTGCGGGTTTGGTCACTCAGGATCAGGTTAGAGCAATGGGAAAGCTGATGACTTTCATCCAAAACTCAATTGACACTCTACGGGAGAAGAATGCAGATCTGGATACCTATCTTGAACTGATCCCACGCATATTAAAGCGGATTGAATACTCACCCGCAGAAGGCGAATTGTTTTTTAATCGCCTCAGATGGGGTCTTACAACCTATTTCGAACTAAATCAGGCATAAAGAGGAATGTGAATGGCAAATACTTTGGCAGGCTTTGAACCGGTTGTTGAACTGACAAGGGGTGACAGCGTGGAATGCGTCCACTTTGGAGCTATGGCTGTGGTCGATTCAGCCGGTAATCTTCTTGCTTCCCTCGGAGATCCAAACCTGGTTAACTATCCGCGGAGTTCCATGAAACCGCTCCAGGCACTCCCGTTCGTGGAGGACGGCGGTCCGGAACACTACGGATTTACTGAAGAAGAGCTTGCCATTTTGTGTGCCTCTCATCATGGAACCGATGAGCACGTGCGTGTCTTGCGTTCAATCCACGCGAAGGTTGGTCTGCAGGAATCCGATCTTCAATGCGGGGTTCACTGGCCTTCGGATAAAGCCACTACGCTTGCCATGCGGGAACGCGGTGAGGAGCCAACCCCGTACCGCCACAACTGTTCAGGAAAACACAGCGGCATGCTTGCGCAGGCGCTGCTGCATGATTACTCGAAGGATACTTATTTATCCATGGACAACCCCTTGCAGCAGAGAATTCTCAAAACTGTTGCGGAGATGTGTGCGTTGGAGCCGGAAGATATGCACGTTGGTATTGATGGCTGTAGTGCACCGGTCTTTGCCATGCCGCTTTTCAATTTTGCCCTGGCGATGGCGCGTCTGGCAGAACCCACAGGATTGGGAGAAGTAAGCGCGAATGCGTGCAAAAAGACCGTACATGCCATGATGGCTTATCCAGAGATGGTGGCAGGACCTGGAGCATTTGACAGCGTTTTGATGAACGTGATGAAAGGGAAAGCTGCTGTCAAAGGCGGCGCGGAAGGCTACCAGATGGTAAGCCTGATGCCGGGTGCCTGCGGAAAAGGCTCACCTGGGATTGGCGTGGCAATCCAGATCAGCGACGGTGATCCAAACCGGCGGGCTACCTACGCCTTGATTGTTGCCCTGCTAAAGGAACTCGGTTTTAAGGAAGAAATGGAGAGCGAAGCCTTCCAGAAATTCAACAACCATTTGTTGAAAAATTGGCGCGGTCTTGAGGTTGGTGAGATCAGAATTACCAAGCCAATAGAGATCACTAAGACCTGGTAAGGGGCATGGATCAACTCCAGGAACACAAAGAACGCATGGCTCAGGTGCAAAAACGTCTGCACCACAGATTTGGCACACCGACCTGGCATGTGGAATTAGCTGCAGTCGATGAACTGGTCTGCACGATCCTTTCCCAAAACACAAATGACATCAATCGTGACAAAGCCTTCCAGGCGTTGAAGGAACGCTACCCGGATTGGGAATCTGTGCGGGATGCTGACCCGGCAGAACTGCAATACGTCATTCGCATCGCTGGTCTGGCAAACCAAAAGGGTCCCAACATCCAGGCTGCCCTGAGGGATATCACTGCAGAACGCGGTGAGATAGACCTGAGTTGGCTGAAAGAAATCGACGCTGAAGAGGCTCGAAACTGGCTGGTTAAGCTGCGTGGGGTGGGTCCCAAAACCGCCGCGATCGTGATGGTGTTTGCGTTGGGAATGCCCGCCTTTCCGGTGGATACGCATATTTATCGCGTAACGGGTCGCATCGGCTTACGCCCAAAGGAACTGGACATCACAAAGACACACGCTTATATGGAACAGATTGCTGACCCTGCTGATTTTGGCAATTTGCATCTGAACCTGATCGATCTCGGTCGCGAGATTTGCCAGGCACGCAAGCCAAAGTGTGCCAGTTGTCCGATCCTGGATTTGTGCCAGTACGATAACAAAACAGAATGATGGTGGAGAGGCGCTTAGCTGGAGAATGAACCTATTCGTCCAATTGCCCAAGCAAGGACCACGGACCGGTCCAATTGATTTTCACATCCAATTCCTGACCCAATAAATCCTGATCAGTTTCCACGAACACCAGCCGGTTGGTGGGGGTTCTGCCGCGCCAGCGGTTCCTGGATTTTCCTTCAAACAGTACGGGAATAGATTTTTCGAGATAAGCTGCGTTGAGATTGCCAACAACCTCTTTTTGCAGGTCCTCAAGCGCTCTAAATCGGCGCATTTTCTCTTCCGCTGGAACGTCGTCGGGCAAAAAACGGGTTGAATATGTTCCGGGTCGTGGGGAGTAGCGAGCCAGATGTGCCACATCCAGCTTCAGCTCAGCCAGCGTATCATAAGTTTTCATGAAAGCCGCTTCGCTTTCGCCCGGGAAACCGACAATGATATCCGTGCCAATCGAGACCCCGGGAACGCGCTCGCGAATGCGGGCAACCAGATCGCGGTATTGGCTGTTCGTATAGCCGCGGCGCATCATTTTGAGAATCTCGTCATCGCCTGCCTGCAGTGGAACCTCAATGTGGGGCATAACCTTTGGCAGGGCAGCAACGGCGTCAATCAAATCATTGCTCATCCAATTGGGGTGTGAGGTCAAAAAGCGCAGCCGGTGCAGATCCGGGATTTTTGAGAGGTCAGCAAGCAGTTGTGGAAGGTGGTAATTGCCTTCAAGATCAAGACCAAAGCGGTCAACGATCTGTCCCAGCAGAACCAATTCTCTTGCTCCGCCAGCAACCAGGCTTCTGGCTTCCTTGAGGATTTTTTTTGGGTCACGGCTTTGTTCTCTGCCGCGTTTACTCGGAATAACACAATAGGTGCAGGCGTGTGAACAGCCAAGCACGATCGGCAAATTTTCCGAAACGGTGTGGGCTTCTTCCAGCCTCAGGCCGAACTCGTCATCCAATACTTCGTCCACCTGTCTGCGCCAGGCTTCCGAGCTTTCGTGCTCGAGCCGATTTTCAAGAGCGCGTAAAAACGGTTCGGGGTCTGAAGGAGCGGCAAAGACATCAACCCAGGGAAAACGCTTTTCCAGGGCCTGGTTGCCGTGGATACCGATCAGACAGCCCATCAGGCCAATCATCAGCTTGGGATTGGCAAGCTTTAGAGGTTTGAGTGAGTTGAGGCGACCGAGCGCCCGGTCTTCAGCGCTTTGACGCACAACACAGGTGTTCAGGATGATCAAATCCGCCTGGTTGACGTCTGACGCAGGGGACAAGCCAAGAGAATCAAGCGCCCTTGAGAGGCGGCTTGAATCCGCAACATTCATTTGACAGCCTTCTGTCCAGATGTGATACCGCATAGCCACCTATTATACATGACACAATTGCTACAACAAATCGTATCGCAGTGTTATTCTGTTATAATCTTTTACACGCAATTAGTGGAAAAAGAGGTGATTATGGACTTTAAAGTAACAGAATATAAACGCGCCTTTGTGGTTAAGGCCTTGGGTCGAATTGACAGCGCTGTTGCGCCCGATATTGAACGGGTCCTGACGGAGTTACTTGAAAAGAATAAAGCGATCATTATTGACATGAGCGATATAGGCTTCGTTTCAAGTGCTGGATGGTGGTCGATCATCCGCGTGCAGAAAGAACTCAAGAAGCGTGGGAGAGGTAATCTCACACTGGTTGGGTTGAATCAGAACGTACGCGAGTCGATGGATCTGATTGGCATTTTGCCTTACTTTACGGTTTATGATGAGATGGTCGACGCGATTGGAAGCGTCTAGATTCGGAAATAAAAACAGAGACTGAAAAATCTTCAGTCTCTGTTTTTTTTAATGGTTACTTGATATCGATGGAGTAATTGGCTTTTTCCCTTGTGAATGGGGTTGTGCCAGAAATCACTAAAACGACCTTCTCGACGTCTCCTTCAAAAAGATCAGAGCCTTCAATGATGATTTCACCTTGAAAGGCGAAATGGTTCACGGACACACTGCCGTTGGAATAGCTCACAACACTGAGATTCATCGTCTGAGGCAATTTGTTTTGCACGCGAACAAAACCCTCAGCTGTCCAACCGCCCAAGTCATGTTCAAGGTCGGTCGCATAACCGATAGCGCCGAGCCTCAGGTCATCAATAGCCATTCCCTTGCCATTGACTGCGGCGTCCGTTACGTAGTCAAAGCGGAGCGTCACCTGACCGCCGACAAATTTCGTAAGATCAACCCTTTCATCGATCCAGCCTGAAGTCTGTCCATTCCAGCCGCAGCCGTAACTGTTGCCAGAAGGGTTGGCGGTGGTGCAGTTCTCGGAATCCAGAATCTCCCAGTTAGTTCCATCGGTGCTGGCGCTGATGTAAATGTAATCGTAATCTTCTTCGAGGTCGTACCAGGTTTTATAGGTGAGTGTGGCTTCGTCAGTGACACTGCTGAGGTCAAAGGTCTGTGAGAGTGAGGCGTTCGATTCATCGCCAACATTTGACCAGAAGAAGTACTCACCTGAGCTTGGAGCGGCGAAGGGTAAGATGTTGACCGCTTCGGAAGCGTTGATCTGGATGCTCTCCAGCTTATCGCACTCGATTTCAATGTAATCCACGCCAAACTGGAAAACGCTGCCATTCACATTTACCGGACAATCCAGGATGGATCTTTCCATGTCCACATAAGTGGGATTATAGGTTTGGTAGTCGTACCGTTCGTTTTCGATGCCCGTGTCCTGCAATAGATTTGCCACAGCCCAGTCAGCAAAAAGTTCATCTCCTGTGTAGGGTTTGCCTGTGGTGGGATTGGTCAGATCGAGTTCGTTCATGACTTTCTCAATCCCAACAAATCCGTTTTCATCGTGGCGTACCAATGCTTTGGTCGCGTCTTCCCCGAATCGGTCGAGGAAATAAACCATAAAGAGGTAGCTTGCGCCGTAATGCGGTCCGTTATTTCCAATGTCTCCACCCCAATCGTTGAGCTGCATGTCGGTGTTGTCCATGTAGGACCAGTCGAAACCGCCAGCGTCATATCCGTTCACATGCTCAGCAAGCATTGAAAAGCCTTCATTGACCCAGGTTTCCTCGTTTTTATCCTGGTACCAGTGGATCATATGCTGAAATTCGTGAGCCATCGTGCCGTAGATGTAGCTTTCACCCAGGTCAACGTTATCTGAACTGATCAGGAACATTTCATGCGCGTTTGAATAAGGGTGGGCGTCCGGGTGCAGCTCGTCGGCGGAGGAGTAATACCCTGCCAGGCTGTAGCCCAAATTTCCGGCATAGAGGATGTAGAACCTGGGATCACCATCCACACCCGGGTTCCATTCACTGCCAAAAAACTCGCGGTTGGTTGGGATAATTTCCTGGTCAAAGGTGTCAGCCAATTTCCTCAAGTCGGCTTGATCAAAACGTACACCATTTTCAATCCAGAAATAGATATTGTCACCAACGTAGCGCAGGGTGGCATTGATCTTAAAATTGTCATTTGTATCCGTATTGGTCGCCCAAAATGTCTTCTGAGCGCCAACCGAATAGGGTGCTTCGGTATCAATCAGCACATTGGGCACGTCAGGTTTTCCGCCCAACCTGGCTGCCAGGTCGATCGGATCATTGATCGGGACTGTACTCGAGTTGAGTTCATTCAGGGTTTGGGAAGCCTTGTCGTATTCAACAGGATCCAAAATTGTCGAACCCGGGTCAACGAACGGGATGGGAGTGGCTTCAGAAAAACTGAATGGCGTTTCCATTATGGGCATCGATGTCGAGCTGACGTTGCTGACGAGGATTATTCCCGCGCCAAACATCACGAGGCACAAGCATAGCACGCACAATATCAAAATGGCTGCGATGATCAGCACGATCTTGGTTGAACTGTTCATTATCTAACTCACTATTCCGATTGCTGTCTTCAATACGCAACAATCTAATAAGCATTTTACCCAATTTGCAGGTTTAATGAAACATATTATCTAAGGTCTTTGAGATTATGCAATTATTAACAAGCTTGGCAACAGGGTGCCTGCAAGTGTTAGAATCGCTCCATGTTTGACGACAATTCTTTGGATAAGCTGGCAAAGCGCTTGCGCATTCTCGTGATACTGGTGGCAATTGCACTGCTTGTGGTGGGCTCCTCTGTCGAATCGGTCAACCCCCTGGACGGACTGCGCAAGTATACCCGCGGGGTTGAATTCGACTTCGTCGAGTGGGAGGTCAAGGCTCTTTTCAGTAAGGCTGTCAGTGGGTCTCTCAAACTCGAGCGTTTTCTTGATGATGACCAGCAAGTTGAGGTGGTTCAAACCTGGCTGGCAGAAACAGAGAAGGTCATTAATCTCGAGGAAGATCTGATCAATGCCCAAAATGACACCTCTTCCGATCGCGAAAAGTTGGTCCAGGCAGCCAAATCTGATCTTGACGGGGAAAAATCATATCTAAACCGGCTGGCAAAGCTGGCTGAAGCGGTGCTTCAGAACCAGACAGAAGTCACCCTGGCTAAGGCTGGGTTTGGAGTGGGAGGTCAAATTTTGCCGCCTGTGCTCTACCAGGTGTCTGAACTTCCTCTAAACCTGATCATTTCCCGCCGGACAGAAATCCGGAATGAGCTCAGTGTCAGCCTCGATGCGGGTCTGGATGCGGTTGAAAAGGATGAGATCGAGACAGGCATTTATACAGACTATGACCTCTCTGCATTGATTGAGCCTGTTGGCGGGCTTGGGGCTTACCCCACCATGGTGATGCGCACCACCAATCTCAACTGGCTGACCGAAACCGTTGCCCATGAGTGGATCCATAATTACCTGACCTTCTTCCCCCTGGGAATTCGGTATTACGTCAACGACCAAATGCGGACGATCAACGAAACGACTGCTTCGTTGGCGGGTAAAGAAATAGGGCTTGCTCTGATAATTGATTACTATCCCGAACGAACACCGCGCTACAATCAACCGATGCCCACCTACACCACTGTTCTCGCTGAAGGTGCAGAAATGCTTGACCCCTTTAATTTCCGGGCAGAGATGCGTGAAACCCGCTTGAAGGTGGATGCTTTGTTAGCTGAAGGCAAGGTTGATGCAGCAGAAAAATATATGGAAGCCAGGAGAGGCTTTTTCTGGGAGAATGGGTACCGTCTGAGGAAGATCAATCAGGCTTATTTTGCCTTCCACGGTTCTTATAACGACACACCAGGTGGTGGAGCTTCAGGCGCTGACCCGGTTGGACCAGCTGTGCAGGAGTTGAGAACACGTTATTCCAGCCTGAACAAATTCCTCCAGGGGATCCGAACCGTGCGCAATTTTGATCAACTTTTGGCCATGCTGGATTAGATTCTTCGGGTGTAATGAGCGTCGAGGGTATTCGACCTGATGGGAAATCCTTTTCTAATTTATAATGGGTAGAACTAACAGTAAGAAGGGATGGCCTAACCAGCTATGCAATTTGGAACTCCGCCTACCAATCCACTCCTGATCGTCATTTCCGGTCCTTCGGGGATCGGAAAAGACGCCGTGGTTGGTCTATTGCGAAAAACTAACCCTGACACCCACTTTGTGATCACGATGAATTCGCGTCCGCCGAGACCGGATGAAGTGGATGGTCGGGATTACTTCTTTGTCTCACGTGAGACCTTTGAAGCCATGATCGAAGCGGATGAGCTCCTGGAACATGCCAATGTCTACTCAGATTACAAAGGCATTCCCAAATCGCAGGTGCGTGAAGCGTTCGCTTCAGGCAAAGATGTCATTATGCGGCTTGATGTGCAAGGCGCGATGACCATACGCAAAATTTGCCCCGATGCCATTCTGATCTTTCTGACAGCCAGTTCGCGTGAAGAGTGGGTGAATCGCTTGCTCGAACGCCGCAGTGAGACCCCCGAAGAACTGGAACTCCGCTTTAAAACCGCGGCACTGGAATTTGCGATGGTAGATCAGTTCGATTACCTGGTGGTAAATTCTGAAGATCACCTCGATAAAACCATCAGCGATATCCAGGCAATCATCCGTGCTGAACACATGAGAACAACTCCGCGCAAGGTTGATTTATGAGCGAACAGAATAAACCAGAGGCTGGCTTTGAGTTTCAATTCCAGCCAGAATCACCACGCCCGGAAGAATCCTGGGGAAAGTCTAAGCGCTTGAAGAAACCCTGGCAGTTGCCTGGATTTCCCTTGATAACTTATTTGATTTTGGCACTTACAGTCCTTTTTTATGTTGTCCAACAAGTTGTGGAAAGGATGTACGGCTTGGATCTGCTCTTTGTGCTTTTGGGCAAGATCAACCCTGCAATCCTGCAAGGAGAGTTCTGGCGACTGTTCACGCCAGCACTGCTGCACTCCAATTTGATCCATTTGATGTTCAATATGTACGCCCTGAGTATTCTCGGTCGTCAAATTGAGCCGTTCTACGGCAAGGTTCGCTTCATCCTGCTTTATGTGATCGGCGCGTTTGGGGGGAATGTGCTCTCGTTTGTCCTGAGTGACTTGAATTCTCTTGGAGCCTCTACGGCAATTTTTGGGCTGCTGGCCGCTGAGGCGGTCTTTATTTGGCAAAACCGCAAGGTTTTTGGCAAACAGAGCCAGGGAATTCTGATGAACCTGGGGTTTGTGTTAGTGCTAAACCTGTTTATTGGCATCTCACCAGGCAGCAACACGGATAATTGGGGGCATCTTGGGGGTTTGCTGGCGGGTTTCTTCTTCGCTTTTATGGCAGGTCCACTGCTGGCGGTTCGCCGGGGTGAGGTTGGATTGCGCCTGGAAGACAGCCGCCCTAAACAGCAGGTATGGCTGGCTGCCGTGATGGTGTTGGTTGCCTTTGTTGTCATCGCCGCCATT
This sequence comes from uncultured Anaerolineaceae bacterium, assembly GCA_964584065.1. Taxonomy (GTDB): domain Bacteria; phylum Chloroflexota; class Anaerolineae; order Anaerolineales; family Anaerolineaceae; genus Mesolinea. The sequence continues at coordinate 12,909 of CAZOYK010000022.1, forward strand.
CCATTTTTCACGCGCTAAGCAGGTAATTATGAAGCTGCTTGATCGTATCCAGAAAGTGGATGAGGAAATCTCGGCACGCCTTGTTTTGAAACATGAAAAAGGCATTGCGCATACGTTGTTCGCACTGTTGGGGCACAGCTGTGATTCCTGGTATTGGTTGATTGGACTGATCCTGGTTTGGTTTTTTACCCGGGGAACCATTCGCACCACTGCCATTCTGTGGGCATTTGCGCTTGCGAGCCTGGCAGTGATCGTGCTTGGGATAAAATTCCTCTTACGCCGCCCGCGTCCTGAGGGCGAGTGGGGCAGCATCTATCGCGTCACTGACCCGCACTCCTTTCCTTCGGGGCATGCCGCCCGGGCTATGACGATTGCCTTTCTTGCACTGCAATTCCAAAATCCGCTGTGGTTTACAGGGCTTTTCATCTGGGCAATCCTGGTGGGTTACTCGAGGGTAGCCTTACGCCTGCATTATTTTTCAGATGTCCTGGTGGGTTGGCTGATTGGTGCTGTGAGCGGCGTTTTGGCACTCAAATTCCTTCCGGTTCTGATCCAGGAATTGCCGTCAATTTTTCCATTCCTTGGCTGAATATTAAAATAAACTGACCCCGGGCTGGGGTCAGTCCAAATCAAGTGAAAGTCCTTTAGGCCAGGATTAATGCCCCATAGGCAGGGACAGCCAGGTCATTGATCTGCTGCTGCTCAATGATGACGTTTTTATCGCTAAGTTGATCCTGCAGTTCTGTGCCATTTTCGTAGGCATCGCCGGTGTTTAGGGTGAGTTTTACAGCCGCCTTGTTGTTGTTTAGAACAACCAGCACCGTATCCAACTCATCGCGGCGCAAGTATGCCAGCACACCATCCTGTGCATGGATGGGCTCGTAGGAGCCTGTGCGCAGGGCGGGAATGGCGTGGCGGACGGTGATGGCTTCCTTGATTGCGTCACGAAGCCCCACTTTCCATTCTTCCTCGCTCCAAATGAAGCCCTTGCGGCAAAGGGGATCCCTGCCACCTTCGAGACCGATTTCATCACCGTAATAGATGCTGGGTGCTCCAGGGTAGGTTAGCAAGAAGTTGTAGGCAAGCTTCAGTTTGTCAACATTGCCTTTCATCAGGCTGAGGAAGCGGGGCATATCGTGGCTGTCCAGCAGGTTGAGCTGCGCATAGGCGAACTCCTTGGGGTAAATCGTAAGCAATTCGCTGGTGCGATGGGCAAATGCCTGGGCGTCCATAGGTTGCGGGTTATCCAGCCCCATCATGCCCTCAGCAAGTTTGTGATCTAATGAATCACCGCCAAAAAATCCAACCGCGGCTTGCGTTAGTTGGTAATTCATGACAGCATCAAACTTGTCGCCTGAGTTGAGCCATTGCTGGGCTTCTGTTGGCACTTCGCCGACGATGTAGGCTTCGGGATTGACGGTCTTGACGACCTCTCTGAATTCCTCCCAGAAACCTGCGGTTTTTATCTCAAAGGGTACATCCAGGCGCCAGCCGTCTATTCCCTGTTCGAGCCAATATCGCGCAACGTCCATGATATAGCGCCGAACGACCGGGTTCTCGGTGTTTAGCTTGGGCAAAGCCGCCAGGTTCCACCAGCATTCGTAATTGGGTTTGCCCTGATAAGCATTCAGCGGAAAACCTTTGATGATGAACCAATCGATATAAGGCGAATCCTGACCGCTTTCGAGGATGTGGTTAAAGGGGTAGAAACCTCTGCTGGCGTGGTTGAAGACGCCATCCAAAACGATGCGAATTCCGCGTTTGTGGGCTGCATCCAACAAGGTCTTGAAAGCTTCGTTCCCGCCCAAAAGGGGATCAACCATGTAGTAATCGTGGGTATGGTACCTGTGGTTGGATGCCGATTGGAAGATCGGGTTCAAGTAAATTGCATTGATGCCGAGGTCTTCCAGGTAATCCAGCTTTTCATAAACCCCCATCAGGTCGCCACCTTTGTAGCCATGGGATGTGGGTGTGCTATCCCATTTTTCAAAAAGCCCCGGTTTGATCACGCGCGAACTCCACGCAAACCTATCGGGGAAGATTTGATAAAAGACTGCGTTCTTAACCCAGTCCGGGGTTCGGTTGTTGTAGTCTGTCATGTATCCTCAATAACGCACAAAATATAGTTGATGTGCCAACTAATTATTTTACCAAATTTATAAAGTTTTGCCACATCTTTTCAGAGGTATAACAGCTTGTTAATGAGTTATTAGCAATCGTTGTAATTTTTTGTCAAATCGGGTGTGACCTGCGGAATTTTTGTGTACTGCAGAAGGGTTGCAAGGCGGGTGATTTTGAATTATCCTTTTACCGGGAATGGTAAAGTCCCGGTGGGCTTCCTGGTCTTCAAAATCAGTGTCGGGTCGGTAAGAGCCGTCGTGGGTTCGACTCCCATCCATTCCCGTTTTTTATGGGAAAAAATATGAGAAAAAACAGACTACTTTCATTGCTGTTGCTGTGCGTACTCGTCCTGGTCAGTGCCTGTCAGGCCGTGACTCCCACTCCAACGCTTCCTCCAACCCGCACACCTACTCCAGTGCCTCCAACCGCGACGCCTGTGCCAACCAGCAAACCTGGTCTCGTCGTGGATCTTAATGCGCTGCAGGGCGTGGAAGTCAAGGTAGCCCATCCCTGGGTTCAAGACCAGAATCGTTTCAGCCAATTGATTGATGACTTCAACCTGACTAATTCCTGGGGGATCCGGGCAGTAGCTGAAACTTTTGCAGGCGATGATCTCATGGCGGAAGCATTAAGGCAGGAAAATTTAAATGCTAATGTCATCATTGGAAAAACGTACGATTTATTGGATCCACAAAATCAGGTCGTCTATGTAGATTTAAGAAACTACATCAACGACCCTACCTGGGGGGCTTTAAACGCGTACCGCCAGGGTTCGCCGTTTGAGGCTTTTGCTCCCAACACGAATGGAGACTCACAACTTGTTTCACTGCCATTGGCGTTTGATGCCGGTCTGATTTACTATCGGACGTCGTGGGCAAAAGAGCTTGGTTTTGAGGGGGTGCCGCTATCCTGGGATGATTTTACGATCCAGATGCAGGCAGGTTTACAGGCAAACTTGAACGATAACCTCTGGGTCAATAATGGCACGGGCGGCTTACTGCTTTCAAAGTCGATACTTTCTGCCCAGAGCTGGTATGCCGCCTTTGGTGGAACTTATTCACTCGAGAATCAGGTTTTGCGCTTGCAGGATAGCGCGCTTGATGCTTCCTTCCGGACCTTGAAACAGGCTTTTGTCGATGACACTTCCTGGGTTGGTCTGGAGCCAACACCTTATCAGTATTTTGTGGATAAATATGCGCTTGCCTATGAAGGTACGCTCGGCGACCTAAATCAGCAAACGTATTATTTGCCGGAAAAAAGGACAGAAACCAACTGGGAAACTATTCCCTATCCTACGACTGACGGCAAAGGTTCGATTGCACTTGAATCGATCAGCGTGGCTATCAATGCTTCTGATGCTGAAACGGTTTTGGCATCCTGGTTCTTCGTCAGATGGATGCTTCAGCCCACACAGCAATCCAGATTAGTTGATATCAATGGTCTGTGGCCTGCCACAGGGCATCCTGCCGTGGTTGCGGCGAATTACGCTGCTTTTCATCCTGCCTGGGCATCTGCCCTCAAGGAGGGTGTCCACCTGACGCTGGCACCTGAGACAGTATCGTGGGGGATCAACCGTTACGTCTTACAGGATGCCTACATGAGGGTTTATGGTCTCGAACCAGAGTATTTCTCCAGCATTATTGACGTGCTTAAGCAGACCCTTCCCGAATATCCCGCGAGGCAGCCTTGAGCGATAAGCCTGCAGTGAAGATTTATACCGACGGCGCTTGCTGGGGAAATCCCGGACCAGGTGGTTGGGCGGCAATTCTGATCACACCCGGGCATAGAAAAGAAATCAACGGAGCTGAGCCGCAAACAACGAATAACCGCATGGAGATAACTGCCGCGCTTGAGGGGTTGAAAGCGCTAAATCAGCCTTCAGTCGTTCAGCTGTTCACTGATTCAAGTTACCTGGTCAATGCTGCGACTGCATGGATACCAGGTTGGAAAGCCCGCGGCTGGAAGCGTAGAGATGGCGTTTTATTGAATGCGGATTTATGGCAGGAACTTGATCGCGAAATGGCAAGACACGAGATAAACTGGACCTGGGTGAAAGGGCATGCCGGCAACCGTTACAATGAACGGGCGGATGAACTGGCGAATAGGGCTATCCGAAAGCTTAGGCTTTGATCAGGCTGCCGGGTATCCGATTTCAGCCAGAACAGCTCTGAGTTGTAATTCTGTCGCCGGTGAGTCAAACTCCACAGTGACAGACTTGCTGGCAAGGTCTACATCAACCTTTTTAACGCCTTCAAGGGGCTGGAGTGCCTTTTGAATGTGCATGACACAGTGGTTGCAGCTCATATTTGGAACAGAATAGCAGATGGTGTTCATGTTACTTCCTTTCGTATTATTTGATTTTAGTAGGGACAAAATTAATGTCAACATCAAACCTTAACCAAGATTTTTTGAGTGAAGCCAAAGCCTTTCTGCTGGACATGGACGGCACCTTTTACCTTGGCGACAGCCTTTTGCCGGGTGCCCTGGAGTTGCTCGAGCTCCTGAACCGACGCAAACTGCCTTTCAGCTTTCTGACCAACAACACCTCGCGCAGCAAGTTGGATTACGTTCGCAAACTGAGAGGTTTAGGGGTCCGGGAGGAAGATGCCCGCGTCTACACAGCAGGAGACGCCACCATTGCATATTTGAAAAAACACCATCGGGGTGAAAAGGTCTTCCTGTTGGGAACGCCGAGCCTGGCGGAAAGCTTCCAAGAGCACAAGATTGTATTAAGCGAAAGCGATCCGGACTTGGTCGTGATCGGCTATGACACCAGCCTGACCTATGCTCGTTTGGCCTCGTTTTGCCGCTTTGTGCGCAAGGGGCTGCCCTACATTGCCACCCATCCTGATGTGAATTGCCCCAGTCCTGATGGTCTGGTGCCCGACATTGGCGCGATGATGAGCCTGGTGGAAGCTTCCACCGGACGGAAGGCAGATGCGGTGATCGGCAAGCCGAATCCGGGGATTGTGAACGCGGTGGCGGATGAGTGGGGGCTTGACGCCAAAGACATGGTTATGGTTGGCGACCGACTCTACACAGACATTGCCCTTGGTAAAACGGCAGATGTGCGCTCTGTGCTCGTGCTGAGCGGTGAGACCAGGCTTGAAGACCTGGAAAAAAGTAATTACAAACCGGATTTGGTTTGCGAGAACCTGGCTGACCTGATCCGGTTTTTATGAGACTAATTCACTATTTGGAGGAGCTATGGAAAATATTGGTGGTGTTTTTGGATTGATTGGTTTGGTCAGTATTATTTTTTTGGTTTCCCGCCCCATTTTGCAGGTTGTGGTTAACCTGCTGCGCAAGCAAGGCAAAAAAATTCCCGACTTGCTCAAAAAAGTTTATCAGTTTGTGAATAAGACGCATCGCTACGCTGGATTTGTGGCCTTGACGGCGGTTGTTTTGCACTTCATCCTGCAATACTCCCGTTTTGGCATTGTTCCCGCAGCGGGATTAATTGCGGGTTTGGCTTTGGCTGTTCAGTCCATTCTCGGCTTTGGGCTGACTAAACAGAAGAATAAAGAAACCCGCAAAAAGATGGCACTCCTGCACCGGGTATTAGGGATGGTTATCTTTGTGGCAGTGCTTGTTCATCGATTAGGATAAGGGAAACTGCTTGGATCAGGCTGAACTGGTTCTTAGGTGGTGGCACGGCAGTGCAAAGTCTCCCCTTGCGAGATTCGTAGCCCCAGCGATTTTTCTTTTAATCTATGTCCTGATTAAGCTAAGATTTGTGGCGTTTTGTAATAGGCACGGCGTGCCGTGCCCGCTTAGATTAACTCATCAGATTAGCGGTGGGAGCAATTACTCCACGCTTTGATCCCAGCAAAATGACCCCTTCGTACGTTCAAGATTTCGCACCAGGATCAACATCGCTATTAAAACGTTGTCTACTAAAAAGTAAATTTAAATAAAAAGAGGCGACGATGGGATTTGAACCCATGATGAGAGTTTTGCAGACTCTTGCCTTACCACTTGGCCACGTCGCCGTAAAAACAAAGCTGATATCGTTTGCGGTATCAGCTTTGAAGTAAGCGGGCGATGAGGCTCGAACTCACGACCTTCTCCTTGGCAAGGAGACGTTCTACCAATTGAACTACACCCGCAGGTATTCTCTCAGCCTCTAGAGGACCGAAGTTCACAGATTTTAGCATATGCATTTTGAATTGTCAAATAAAATCGGGCAAGAAAATGTGAGAAGGTCAGCATGCATGGATCTTTGTCCGCAAGGGTTTATTTCAAAAAGCAAGAGACTCCATTTATCGCGATTTTATATTACAATTTTAGTCACAAATTACACCCGGAGGAATTTTAATGAGCAACACAACCGATGATCTCAAGACAGCTTTTGCCGGCGAAAGCCAGGCCTTTCAGAAGTACACTGCGTATGCCAAGAAGGCTGCCGCGGATGGCTTCACCAACATCGCCAAACTCTTTGAAGCAACCGCGCAGGCTGAACTAACGCATGCCGCTGGTCACCTCAAAGCCCTCGATAAAGTCCAGACCACCCTGGATAACCTGCAAGATGCCATCGACGGCGAAACTTACGAATTCACTGAAATGTATCCTCCCATGCTGGAAGAAGCCACTGCCACAAGCCACAGAGCCAGAGTGATGTTTGGGTATGCCGTGGCTGCGGAAGAAGTGCACGCAAGCCTTTACCAAAAAGCGCTCGAAGCTGTCCGGGAAGGCAAAGACCTGGAAGTTTCCGATTTTTATCTCTGTCCCACCTGCGGTTACATCGAGCTTGGTACACGCCCGGAACGATGCCCAATCTGCAATATGATCGGTGAGAAATTTTTGCACTACAAGGCGTAAAGAATAGGCTGATTGTTGCGAACTAAGCGCGCCTGCCGTCTTTGCGGTAGGCGCGCATGATGATGATTTTTGTGGGGTGATTGAATGGGGCAGGGTCAGCCGGAGTGTTTGAGACGATACTTTGCGCGTAGCCAGTGATATCTTGCGGTACCGAAACAATATCAATAATTTCCAGATATCCGTCAGCAGTAAATTTCCTGACGCTTTCCATCAATTCGTTACCTGGCAAAAACAAAGCATTATTGATCGCCACCAACCAGCCCTCGTGGCCGATTAGCGGGCGGACTTTGTTCACCAGACCCTGCCAGTTTTGCAGTAGGTCCACCCTGCCACGGCGTGTCTTTGAGAATAGAGGTGCATCCAGTATGACGCAGTCAAAAAGCTCCG
>CAZOYK010000023.1:0-19704 GCA_964584065.1 uncultured Anaerolineaceae bacterium
ACTTCAAGCCTCTCGCGCGGTGTACAGAGCCTTCTGTGGGCGTATCTTCACCAGCCAGGATTCGCAAAAGGGTCGTTTTGCCGACGCCATTTGGGCCAACAATCGCAATGCGGGCATGCTGGGGAATCGAAAGACTGATCCCATCAAAAATATCCACGGGACCAAAGGATTTCGCAATGTTTTGGGCAGTCATAAGTGACATAGCACACAAAGTATACCAGTGAGGCATCAAGCCGGTGATTTATTCTGGTAACAGTGGTACAATCTGAAATTGCTCATTTATTGAGCCCATAAAACCTTATTACGTCATGAAGAAGGAGTTTCGCATGTCCAAATCTACAAAAAAGATCTTTCTATCTCTCACGCTGGCTTTGATGCTGCTCGTCAGTGCCTGTATCACCCAGACACCTGCCACTCAGCCCGCCAATCCACCCGAACCAACGCTTGCGCCAACTGAGCCGGTCGTGGCGGAACCCACCGAGGAGCCGACCGAAGAGATCATTGTCGAACCCACAGCTGAACCGATCGTGATCGTTGATGTCGTTGGTCGTGAAATTACCCTCGAGCAACCTGCCACCAAACTGGTTGGCACGCACAACCCCACCCTCAACGCAGCAGTCGTACTTGGCGGTGGAGGCAAATACCTGGTTGGTTTTGGCAACAAGTCAATGGGGCGCGGTCTATACGAACAGGTAATTGACGGCTATGACGACCTTCTGGAAATCGGTAAAGGCAGCAACTTCAACATGGAAAGCGTGCTTGCCAGTGGCGCTGAATTGGTCATCCTGCCCGAGCGCCATCAGGATCTTGTACCGCAGTTCGAAGCAGCCAACATTCCCGCTATCGTCATCCTCGACAGCTCCGAAAGTTTTGAGACCATTCAACAGACCCTTACTCTGCTTGGTATGGCTGTTGGTGAAAGCGAAAAAGCGGAAGAGATCGGGGCTTTCCTCAGCGGTCAGCTTGAAAACGCCCAAACGCTACTTAAGGACACAACCGAAAAACCTTCTGTTCTCTTCCTTGGCGCCAGTTCTGCCCTTTCGGTTGCACCGGGCTCAATGATCCAAACCAGCCTGATCGAAGCTGGCGGCGGCGTGAATGCTGTCAGCGGTGTTGAAGGTCTTGGAGGTTTTGTGGACGTGAGCATTGAACAAATCATCGCCTGGAATCCGGACGTTATCTGGTTCCCTCAATATTCAGACTATACCGTTGAAGATCTCCTGAACGACCCCGCCTGGAGCAGTATCAGCGCTGTCCAAAACAATCGTGTTCACCAGTTCCCCTCATTGCTCGAACCCTGGGACCAGCCAACCGCAGCAGTTGCTCTTGGTGTAGACTGGGCACTCCACACCTTGCATCCTGATCTCTTCAGTCTTAATGACTTGATGAAAAATGTGGACGCGTTTTTCACTTTGGTTTATGATAAGACCTTCACGGCAGAACAATTGGGAATCGAGTAAAGTCTAAGTTTGAAAACGAGCAGTACTTCAGTAAAGAATAAGCATAGACAATGGCTTTGGCTATTGTCTATGCTTTTGTTTTTTGGAGTATTTCTTTCGCTGAGCCTCGGGCGCTACAGCAACGATCCAAGCAAAGTCTTGAATGTTATTCTGTCCAGATTCGGTATGAACGTTCCGGTGGACCCGGTTATGGATAGCATTGTGTTCAACGTTCGCCTGCCGCGCGTATTGGCTTCGGTGATGATCGGCGCGATGCTTTCCCTCTCTGGAGCGGTCTACCAGAGCGTTTTTCGCAACCCTTTGGTCTCGCCGGACTTGCTGGGTGTTTCGTCTGGCGCAGCCGTGGGCGCATCCACTGCGATCCTGCTGGGGGCAGGACTGGCTACCCGACAGATTTTTGCCTTTGCTGGTGGCATCCTGGCAGTATTTGTGACCTCATTAGTGCCCCGTCTTTTGCGCAACCGCTCGAATATGATGCTGGTGCTCTCGGGCATCATTGTCGGAGGTTTTCTCAGCTCGGTGCTCGCGATCATGAAATTCGTGGCAGAGGAGCAAACCGAGTTGGCTTCAATTGTCTACTGGCAGCTGGGCAGCCTGGCCTCCATCCTTGGGCGTGAACTTTGGGCTATTTTGCCCGTGTTTCTGGTATGTTCCACCATCCTGCTTCTACTCTCCTGGCGGGTCAACATCCTTTCATTTGGTGATCTTGAAGCGCGTACTCTGGGAGTGAACGTACGCCAGGTGCGCACGATTGTGATCATTTGCGCCAGCCTGCTGACCGCCAGCGCAGTGTCCATCAGCGGTACGATTGGCTGGGTTGGTCTGGTGATCCCACACCTCAGCCGGCTGATTTCCGGCAGCGACAACACCCGTTCCATGCCTCTGACGATCCTGATCGGATCAGTTTTTATGCTGCTAATTGACACGCTTGCCCGCACGGTTTCTAGCGTGGAAATTCCCCTCTCGATCCTGACCGGCTTTGTGGGTGCCCCGCTTTACGCGCTGTTACTCTACAAGCAAAGGACCCGGCTGGAGTAGACATGGATACGCTTTTGCAGGTCAAGGATCTTGGGTTTTCATATGATAACAGCCGCCAGATCTTCAGGGACATCAGCTTTGAAGTTCGGGCGGGTGAGATCGTGTGTTTGCTCGGTCCCAACGGGATCGGCAAGACCACCTTGCTGAATTGCCTGGCAAGATTGCGTGAACCGTTGCAGGGCAGCGTGCTACTGAACGGGGAAAACATGGCAAACCTGCCTGCCCGTAACATCGCGCGGACTATCGGCTACGTGCCCCAGGCTTTGCTTCCGTCATTTGACTACACCGTGCTTGAATATGTTGTTACAGGGAATGCTCCCTGGCTGGATACCTTCGAAAAACCCGGTCCCGAGCATTATCAACGCGCCGAAGAAGCCCTGGAGCAGATGGCGATCAGCCACCTGGCGCAAAAACCCTACACCCGCATCAGCACCGGCGAATTGCAGCAGGTTTCAATCGCGCGCGCCATTGCCCAGAAGGCTCGTCTGATCCTGATGGACGAACCCACAGCCCACCTCGACTATGGCAATCAGCTCAAAGTCCTGCGGCTGATCAAGGATCTGTCTGCCAGGGGCTATGCTGTTGTTCTCACCACCCACAATCCCGACCAGGTGCTGCTATTGGATGCCAATACGGCGGTCATCGACCATCTGTCGATCTTCCACTTTGGACCATGGCAGGACATTCTAACCGAGGAACTGATCACTGCCATGTATGGCGTCCCCTTGCGTTTGATCAAAGTGGAGGGCATTGACCGCATGGTCAGCGTCGCCCCCGCCTTATAGGAGAAATAATGCTCATCGAAAAAGTATTCCAGGCTGCCGAACCCCTCCTCAGGGACCGTGTTGTGACTGATGCCGTATTGGGTCTTTCGCTTACCGCGATCGAACTGGATGGTACTGATATCGGTCTTTCATATGTCCTGCGCGAACGCCTGCCGGCGGGTTGTTCCATATTCGGTTTCGCGCAGCACATCATCGGTCGGCCTGCGCTTGAAACAGCCAGGTTGGTGCTGGAGGGCAGAGATGACGCGCAGCGTTGCGTGGGCATGGCGGTCATCACTGCTGCCACGCGTGCGCTGAACCTGCCGGATGAGCCTGTTACCTCGACTCCATTCGGTCTGGAAGTTCATGCAGCAGATAAGGCAGGGATGATCGGATATATTCCAGGAATTGCAGACCAGATTGCCAGGCAGAAAGCAAAAGTCTACATTTTTGACAAAGGACTGACTGTCAGCGGTGGAGACGGCGCAAAGCAGGTCATGGACATGTCGCAGCAGCCCGAGATCCTGCCTATGTGCGATCTGATGATCATCAGCGGCAGCACCTTGATCAATGGCACCATTGATCACCTGCTTGAGCATTGCCAGAACGCACGGGAAATCGTGATGGTGGGCGCATCCACCCCAATGCTCGTCGAAGCTTTCAGGGGAACAAGAATTACAGCGCTTGCAGGCTCATGGTGGGATGCAGCGCAGAAGACTGAGTTGTTCAAGATCCTGTCACTTTCTGGCGGAATAAGCCACGTCAAGAAAATGATGATCAAGAAACTGGTGCCGGTGGAGCGCTAATGGCGGAAGTGCCCCAAACCTCAGCAGACTACTACAAAAAAGCAACTTCTTTCTGGAATTACCCGGAAGTTCCCTACGGATCTGCCTTGCGGGAGATAGTCCGCCCCTCGGATGTCGTGGCAGATATCGGCTGCGGCATCGGGATCGTCAGCCGCTATCTCGCAGGGATTAGCCGCAGAGTGATCGCCATCGACAAGAATGAAAGCGCGCTCTGTGTTCTGGATGAGGATTTGCAACAAAATGGGATCACAAACATAGAAGTTGTTCACGCCCGCTGGCCAGAGATTAACACCGATGGCTGGGACGTAGCAGTTGCTTTTTATCACAACCGCTTCGGTTCAACCAGCCCTGAAATTGAAACCCTGCTGCGCAAGACGCGCCGCAGCGGTATCGTGGTCAACCAGGGGATCCGTCCCCGCGAAGGGTTTTATGAAGACCTCGGTCGGGAATTTGGCATAACTGAACAGGCTGATGCTTGTGTTTGGAGCTGCTATGTGCGCGGCAGGCTGGAACAGGCGGGGTTCAAGGTCACTTGTGATGAAATCTTCCATGATTTTGGACAACCGGTGGACTCAAAAGCGGAAGCAGTTGCCTACGTGATGAAACAGCTGCGTCTGGAAGAGCATCAGCGTCAGCGGCTTAATGAAATTGTTTTGAATTATGTTGAATATGTCAACGGTCAGATGGTGTTACCTATCAAGCGCTATAATTGCATGCTGAGGTTCTATAAGTAGAAGACCCCATTGAAGAGGGGTCTTCTTTTTAAACGGTTTATCCACCAAAGGTGTTTTCGAAATTCATGTCGTTTTCAGCCGCATCGTTTGCTTCACGCTCCAGCGATTCAGCCAAATCTTCAGCAGCCTTTGCCGCTTTTTCTCCCAAATCTTGCGGGGCAGCGGGCGGCTCCTCTTTGAAAAGGTCACTGATGGACTTCCCGGTTTTCCTGGCGTAGTCTTTCAGGTCCCGAATAGCCCGCTGGATGCGTTCTTCTTCCAGCTTTTCGCCCATGTTTTGGGTGGTGCGCTTTATTCCCTCACCCGCATCACTCAGCGCGTCTTTCACGCTCTCAGCAGCTTTGCCAAAGGATTCTTTATCAATATATTCGCTGACGCTCTTGCTCAAGCGCTTGATGTCCTCACCAAAACTTTCAAGCATAGACAGAATTTCTGCTCCAAATTTAGAGCTTGCATCGGACTCGGTTTTTGGCGCCTCTTCGGCTTTGGTCGGATCGGTGTATTCGTGGTAGTCGCCTGCAGGACCAGCATCGAAACCTGCCGGATTTTCATCATAAAATTGGTTTTGATCGTTCATTGGAAACTCCTTTCAAACGGAATAATCACCTTCATTTTACCCGTCCCTGCATGATAAAACCAATTAAATCACTGGACAGTTGAGAGTGCACAAAACACAGATATTTCTCGTGACATTTCAGATTTTTATTCCCCTGAGATGCTTAATATGCTAAAATTAAGCCATACATTCCCAATTTAGCTTCTGCTTGGAGGATCATATGCGCTCTAAATCGATCAAGACTTTGTCCGCAATCCTGGTAGTTCTTGTCTTATTGACTTTATCCTGCGAATTTTCTTTCGACCTGGGTGGCAATAAGGACAGCACAGCAACCCTTGAAATACAGCAAGTTACCTCAGCACCGGTTGAGCAGGTTGTTGAACCCACTGAAAAGCCTACTGAGACTGCCATTCCCCCCACTGAGGTTCCACCTACTGAGATTCCACCCACCGAGGTTCCGCCCACCAGCGTCCCCCCTACTGCCGTTCCAACCCAGCCACCCACTCCCACAGATGTGCCGCTTCCCCAGTCGGAGCCCTATTACACCGAGGAATTCGATTACGTGCCGGATAACTGGTACTACGAGGTATTGGTTGGTAACGAGGATAAGACGGATATATCAGTCGCTGACGGCAATCTGACATTCACGATTGAAGACTACGACACCTACGCATATGTATTTTATGAGGATTACTCCTACACAGATGTCTATATTGAAGCTTCCACAGTCAATAGAGGCAGCAATGATAACATGGTTACGCTCGTATGCCGTTACTCTGACACCGGCTTTTATGAAGTCAACATCACTAATGGTGGTCTTTACTACATCTATGCCTATGTTGAGGCCATGGATGTTGGCTATGTTACGCTTTTTAACGGTGGCTCAAAAAACATCAATATGGGATTAAAAAGCAATACATTTGCCATGAGCTGTGAGGGTAACGAAATCTCGCTTTATGTCAATGGCGTTCGGGAACGTACAGTTGAAGATAATAAGTACAATATGCCAGAGGGTTTGATCGGGGTAGGAGTGTCCTCGTTTGATGCCATTCCAGTCGTAGTCGCTTTTGATTATGTTTACATTGATGTTCCCTAATCCTTGAAACTGCGAGATCATATTTGAGTTAAAAGGAGACCATTTTTCTGGTCTCCTTTGCTTTATCTGTTTGCTTGGAGGCTTACCTGAAGATTACCCGCCACGCATATTGATCGCCACTGATCTCAACCAGCAGACGGTTCTCACCATCACTCACTTTGAAAACCACCTTTTGCGGCTCAAGCTCCAGCGTGTGCCAGTGGGCCTGACTCAACCAGGGGTTTTCCCGTCGGAAAGCCGCCATTTCCCGCAGCACGCTTGCGCTATGATGTTTTTTCTGCTGATCCCAATCGATTGGCATGCGGGCTTCGTCAAAACCCAGCGCGTTGTTGGCGTGGATCGATTGCCGTTGTGAGAGTTCCTGCTCGCTGCCGTAGTACACAATCGGCGCGCCTGGCATCAGGAAAAGCAGCCTGAATGCCGCTTCCTGTGCGGAAACGGATTCTTGAGCGGTGAAGAAAAAGCGGTTCATGTCGTGATTATCAATAAAAGCCGGGCGCGAAAACGCGCGCGGGTAGGCTGCCCAATAATTTTCCAGGTATCCAGCCAGGTGGCTCAAAGACCAATGCCCGGTGGCAAAGGTTTCCCTTAGAGCCTGGCAGGTGAGGAAGTCGAGCGTGCCATGCATGCCACCGGCAAAGGTGATCTGCTCATCAGCCGGCGCGACAATTTCGCCAAAAGTCCAGCAGTATGGATTGATTTCCTGGCAAGCTTGCAGAAATTCCACCCAAAATTCCCTCGCGGGTCCGTTGGCATAATCCAGTCGGTAGCCATCTGCCCCGAATTTTAACCAATTACGGGCAAGCTCCAGCAGGTGTGCCCGAGCGGGGCTGCCTGGCTCCAGGTTGAGGCAGGGCATTTCTGGCACATCGTAGAAGCCCTCGTACTCCGGGAAGTTTGTCCATTTGAACCACGAGCGTGCGCTTTCATCGCCCGCCAGGGCAGCCTGGAAACGCGCGTGTTGGTTGGAGCAGTGATTGGCAACAAAATCCAGCAAAACGCGCAGCCCTTTCCTGTGCGCTTTATCCAGCAGTTCGCGCAGGTCGGCTTCGGTGCCAAAGCGTGGTTCAATGCGCAGATAGTCGCTGGTGTCATAGCCATGGTGGCTGGGGCTGCTGAAGACAGGTGAAAGCCAGATGGTATTGAAACCCAGATCCTTGATATAGTCCAGCTTTTCAATCACGCCGCGCAGGGTCCCCCCAAAAGGCATCGTCAGGTCGGTTGTTTGCAGCCATTCTTTGCCCTTGCCCGGGTTGAAGCGGTCCACAAACACCTGGTATATTACTGCTTCCTTTGACCAGGCTGGCGGCTGGTTGTGGTTGGTAAGCCTCAGCCTGAACAGCGTCGCTCCAGCCGAGTTTGCGGCTTGATTGTCGGCAAAGCATCGCTCTCCGCCCGGCAGCGTGGCATATACCTGGTAGAGCAATTCGCTGCCCTCAGCCATAGCCGGGAAGTCCAGCTGCCAGTGCCGCAGCCAGCCCCAGGTGAGTGTGTCCCAGCGCCACTCCCCCGCTTCAAAGCTAATTTCCTGCCAGCTTTTCCCTTCATCCTGGCTATAGCGCAAGGTCACTTGCTGCACCGCCAGGTCGGAACTGCTGGTTGCTGTCATTCTGAAGGGCTGATCCGGATTGGGCAGCCAGGGGGAGACCCGATAAGCATGATGCAGACCCCTGCTTTGGGCAATGTGATGCTTTGAGCCTTTCAAAGGCTGATCGAGATCTCCGAACAGATGGTCAGGATAAGGGTGATTTGCCAAGATTTACCTCGTATTGAGTTAGTAAAAAAATTCTAAGCTATTTGAGAGAATAATGGAAGACAGACCGACTCCAACGTTCTACCCGTATTTGCCAGGGATAAGTCTGGGCGGTTAAGATTTAATTATGAAAACGATAAAGTTACTTACACTCGGACTTTTGTCTTTGATCGTGTTTGCTGCCTGTGCTGGCGATCCCAGCCCAGTTCCGGTTGTACCCACCTCCGAAGATCCAACTCCTGCTCTTCCAAGCCTTGCAGCACCAACGGAACCTGAGATTACAGAATCCCCTGAGATGACTTCCACCCTTTCTCCCACCGCTGTAATTGCACCGCTCACTGGACCCCTTGTTGAAGTCGTGGCTTCGGGGTTGGACACGCCCTGGGAAATTGTTTTCCTGCCCAGTGGTGAAATGCTCGTCACCGAACGCTCCGGAAATTTGGTGTTGATCGGCAGGACAGTCACGCGCATCCAGGTGCCAAACGTGGAGCAGCGGGGTGAGGGTGGGCTGTTGGGTTTGGCGCTTGACCCTGATTACGCTGTGAATAAGCAAATTTACGTCTATCTCACATCGCTCGAGAATGGTCAGTTGGTCAACCGGGTGGAACGCTATGTTTTCAAAGATGCTGCGCTTTCAGACCGGGAAGTGATCTTCGAGGGTATTCTTGGCGCCAACAATCATGACGGAGGTCGCATCGAGTTCGGTCCGGATGGTTACCTCTACATAACAACCGGTGATGCTCAAAATCCTGATATTGCGCAGGATATTGCCTCTTTGCAGGGGAAAATTCTGCGAGTTAGCAGTGAGGGCGAAGTTCCTGAAGGCAATCCATTTGCGTCCGCGGTTTGGTCCTATGGACATCGCAACCCCCAGGGGTTGGCATGGGATGCGGAAGGACGCTTGTGGTCCACTGAACACGGTCCGAGTGGCTTGGGTTCCGGCTATGACGAGCTCAACCTCATCACACCTGGTGCTAATTATGGCTGGCCTGAAATTCAAGGCGAAGAGATGCTTGAGGGCATGCTTAGCCCGGTCATTCAATCGGGCGGCAGCGTCACCTGGGCTCCGGGGGATGTGGAGTACCTGGATGGCAAACTCTATTTCACCGGGCTGCGCGGCACCGCGCTTTACGTGGTCAGTCTTGACGGCGATAGGGTTACCGATTTCGACACCTTCTTTTCCGGGGAATATGGGCGATTGCGGGCAGTCCGCCTTGGACCTGATGGCTATCTCTACGTATCCACCAGCAACCGCGATGGACGAGCCAATCCAGGCGCCGATGATGATCTGATTTTGCGAGTCAACCCAAACCTGATGACCACGCCTTAGCCAGACCTTTGCTTCTGTGCCATTAGCAGCCGGTTCTCGTGATTAAATAGGGGGGGTGATCACCCTGTTTATGTTCAAAGCGTTCCTTCAGTAAGCGTAATCACAGAAAGAGATTCTTGGATTCTCCAACCTACAAAAATGCGATACTGTATAATTATCTTGCGCGGAGGATGCCATGAGCGAAGGCGAAACAGAAGTTACCCCAAAAATCACAATCAAGAAAAACGGTCCCTACAAGGTGGAGGGCAAAGTTCCTTTCATCAAGCTCACGCAAGTATGCTCTGAGTATGGTGAGCCGCTTGAGTGGAAATTCCTTGGCGACCAAACCCCGGATGGCGACTCTTACCTCCTTTGCCGCTGCGGTAAGTCTGCCACTTATCCTTTTTGCGATGGCAGCCATAAAGCCGGCTTCGACGGCACCGAATCTGCCCGCACCGACCGCGTCTCCCTGCGAGTTTTCACGTATCGCGGACCAGGGCTGACTGTCAAAAAAGACTCTTCCCTCTGCATGCAATCCGGCTTCTGCGTTCTGCGCAACACATCCGTATCAGAGCTCACCTACGGTTCCATTGACCCAGTCAAGCGCGACCGCGCGATTAAGATGGTGCATGACTGCCCTTCAAGCTCCCTCACCTGCCGCCTGCCGCAAGACCCCGATCATGATTTGGAACCGGATTTACCAGTGCAAATCGCTGAGACGATCGAGATTACCTCCTACGGTCCGATCCGGGCACCCTTATTTGTGATGGGTTATTTGCCAATCGAGCGTTCGGACGGCGTGCCATTCCTGCCCCTCAACCGCGTTTCCCTCTGCACTTGTGGTGGCTCACACAACAAACCCCTTTGCGATGGCACGCACCGATTCACACAGGAAGCCGCCCTGCGCCGGCAGGCTCGCCTGAACAAACAGTAGGCATGGGCTACCTCGAAAACATCCGCCGTAAACGCACCTATGCCATTTTTACCTATTGGCTGGATGAAGCCTTCACCTACGACTCGATGGAGTCGCTGAGTGCCTATCAGTTCCTGATCCGTGAACCCGATAAAGGAAACTGGAGTCTCTCCCTTTTGGCATTCACCGATGAGTCCAAAATCGCATACCCTGAGCAAGCTGCGGCGGTTGCCAAACACAAGATGCTATTTGAAAAACGCGGCAAAAACAAAACCCCTGAGTTGATCCAAACCTATGTGATCGGACTTATTCAGGATTATCTTCTGCGCGGTCCTCATCGTGAACAATTTTTGCAAGCGCGCCTGCTGAGCCTGCGGTTTATGGACCAAACCCCCAAAGCCCTGACCCTTAGAGACTGAACCCTCCTCGATCATAAGAGATTTCTTAACTTCCGGAAAAGCTTTGGACCAGAGCTTGAAAAAGGCTCCTGGATCGACGATAGTTACTGAAAACATAATATGGAGGAAAATCATGAGTAAGAAAGTCGCAATCATTAGCGGAAGTATCCGCAAAGAAGGCTACAGCACCCAACTCGGAGAAGCTTTACGACCACTCTTCCCCGAAGGCTACGAAACTGAGATCGTCGAGATAGGGCATTTACCCCTCTACAACCAGGATTTCGATGCCGCAACACCGCCTGACTCCTATACTGAATTTCGCAAGAAAATCAACGGAATGGATGCCGTACTTTTCATCACTCCCGAGCACAACCGCAGCATCCCCGCGGCGTTAAAAAACGTCCTGGATGTCGGCTCACGCCCTTACGGGCAGTCTGCCTGGGATGGCAAGCCTGCCGCTGTCATCAGCAATTCGCCGGGGATGTTGGGCGGCTTTGGCGCGAACCATCACCTGCGCCAGGTATTGACATTCTTGAACATGCCCATCCTGCAGCAGCCAGAAGCCTACATCTCTAAAGTTGCAGAACTTCTTGATGGTAACAGGGGTTTCAAATCCGAAAGCACGCAAAAGTTCGCGCAAACCATCGTGGATGCATTTGTGGAACATATCAATCGCTATTGATCTCAAACGCATGGCCGGATTGAAACAACCAATCCGGCTTAAAGTTTACGCGTCTGGAGAATAGATGCTTATCTTGGATTAACTGAAGCCTTTTCAAAAAAACGGGTAGATACAACTCGTGATATCATCTTGGCATGGAGCAAAAGAACGGAGCCTGGATGGCAGATTCCAATCTAATAACTGGAGAAACAGCTGACCAGAATACACAAAGCAACCCAACCGAAAAGCAAGGGTTGTGGCAACGCATCAGGCACCTGGGGCTGGAACCCGCCGTGATGCGCGGTCTGACGCTGGTCGCAACAGCGGCAATGATGGCATTGGTGGTGTGGGTGATGAGCAAGTACTACATCAGTGTCGAAGGTCAAAGAGCCGTGGATGTCAAGGCATCTGCCGTGACAGAATCAGCTCCAGTAGATTCAGAAGTATTCCTTGCCCCGGTGGCAGAACCAGTCATCGAAAGCGACGCAATTCGGCGCAGTGTGAACCTGGATACCGTGCTGCCCATGCGTGCCCGTACAGAGATCATCAACTACATCGTTCAGGCGGGCGATAATCTTTTCTCTATCGCTGAGCGCTTCAGCCTGCGGACGGAAACCGTGCTGTGGAGCAACCGGTATACCCTTGGGGATGACCCACACTTCATCTACCCCGGTCAGCAAATGTTGATCTCACCGGTGGATGGCACATTGCACCGTTGGACTGCCGGTGAAGGGTTAAACGGCGTGGCAGAGTTTTACAAAGTTTCTCCGGATGAGATCGTAAATTACCCTGGTAATCACCTCTCTGCTGACACATTGGGTGACTATTCCTCTCCAAATATTGCCCCGGGCACCATGCTGATTGTTCCAGGTGGCAAGGGGGAGTTCAGCGATTGGCGTACTCCGCGCATCACCCGCGAAGATCCGGCAACGGCGGTCAACGTGGGACCCGGAGCATGCACTGAAGGCTACGATGGCGTAGTCGGAACCCTAAACTTCCGCTTCCCCGTGGAGAACCCTAGTCTGTCTGGTTATGATTATGCCCCTTCGGCAAATCACCTTGGCATCGATCTCGGCGGGGCGATGGGTGATCCCATAAAGGCTGTTGATAATGGGGTCGTGGTATATGCCGGCTGGAATGACTGGGGCTATGGGAATATGGTGGTTGTGGATCACGGCTTTGGCTGGCAATCGCTTTATGGTCACCTGGCTGAGGTGGATGTGATTTGCGGGCAGGAAGTTTACGCCGGGGACAAACTGGGCAGCATGGGCGACACTGGCGAGGCTGACGGTGTGCACCTGCACTTCGAACTGCGCAGTGATGAGTATGGTCGCGTAAACCCCTGGGATTTTCTGCAATGAGATATCGGCTCCTGCTCTTGCTGCTGATCTGCATGCTTGCGCTTTCCGCCTGCGTGGTGATCACAACCGCGCCAAGCCCGACCGCATCGCCGCAGCCAGCAACGCCAACCCCAAGCCCAACACCAACTGCAACTTCCACGCCTGAGCCTACCAACACGCACACTCCCATCCCAAGTGCGACCCCTGTGCCCCCAACCCCAACCTTGACTCTCAAGCAACAACGTGAAGCCAGACTTTACGAAGCAAGTCTGCACTACCTGGCAGATACGGCTGAAGAAGCCGAATTGGTGGCTCGTGAAATTGATTTTGCTTCCGGACCGCATGAATCAGCAGATAATGCCTGTGGACCGCTGACAGTCGCGATCTTGCGGGATGGCGGCTATTTACCCGAAGATGCCAACCCGCACGAGATGTGGCTGCTTTGCCCCCGGGAAGACATTCCTGGATGCAACGGACTTGACATTCTGGACCGATACTTCTTTCCGCGCTCGGAGTACGACTATACCCGCATAGAAGAGAGTGTCGGAACCTACGACTGGAAAAACAATCCCCTCGAACCTGGAGACTGGCTCTACCTGTTTGTCCGAAAGGGGATCTCCAAATACGATGGTTTCGACCATATGCTGGTGGTGACCAGGGTGGATGAAAGAGGCAGAGCCTATAGTGTGACCAACATCAATAAAGGCGAGGGTTTTGTGATCCAGGAAGAACTGCTTTACGACCCGCGGCTTCCAAGCCTGGGAATATTTGCTGATCTTACCAATGACAATCTGCGCAAAGAACTCGGTATGACCGGTACCGCCGGCTTCCTCCTGATACGTGCCAAATCAAACTCCCTTCCCTGATTCTCACAATCGTTGTACTGAGCTAACCTTTTATTGCCTGTATTGCATATAATTGTCAGACAAAATAAACATAATAAACAACGGTGAGGAGAAATATGGAAGAAAAAGATCTTAGCCTGCGCATCTGGGATTTACTGCGCGATGCCTCTGTAAATACAGAATTCATGATGACGGAATTTAGTTCTCAAAATAAATTATCCCGTCTGCAAGGTCGCACAATGCTGCAAATCTTTATCCAGGAGCAGGTCAGATTGAGCGATTTGGCTGAGATTATGGGCATGAACCCTGGCAACCTCAGCCGCGTATGCCAGTCACTCGAGAATGAAAACCTGCTGCAGCGAGAACGCAGCACGCAAGATCGCCGGGTATGGGCGATCTCGCTGACCGAAAAGGGTCATCACCTAATTCGGGAGATTGTCATTAGCATCGAAACATCTTTCAGGAGATTCTTAGAGGAACACTCTGCAGAAGAATTGCACCAGTTGGTCAGGTTATGGACAGACTATAACAGCTATTTCAACCAGGCTCGATTGGAATACCTTTCCAAAAAGCAATAAGCCTTGTTTCTTGAAAACAGGAAACATCGAAAACCCAGGCACAATGTTATTGCCAAAAACTTGAAAAAATGAGACCCCACGATTGCAAAGTGGGGTCTTTTTGTTTAGTATGGACTGCTCCACTCACATCGAGCGTGCTACAATTAAGCTATGGACCCTGCAGAGCTGACTGACCCCCGTCCTTCGCCTATTGCCGGAAGTTGGTACCCCGGTAAGGCTGAGTCCTTGCGCAAGACGACCGAAAGCTTTCTGGATGAAGCTGTCGTGCCGGAGTTCGAGGGGCAACCAGCAGGTCTGATCGTTCCCCATGCCGGCTACATTTATTCCGGTCTGACTGCAGCGCATGCTTTCAAAACGCTTCTGGGCAGGCAATTCGCGCGTGTGATCGTGCTCTCCCCTTCCCACCAGCCATACCGCCAACCCCTGCTGACCACCGGGCATGATTCCTATGCCACGCCGCTTGGACTCGTGCCTGTCGATCGTGATGCCCTCGGCAAGCTTGACACCTATTTGAGAGAAAACGTTGGACTCGAGCTGGCTTCGGTGCGGAGAGATCAGGAACATTCCCTCGAGATCGAATTGCCGTTCTTGCAGACGGTCCTGCCGGAAGGATTTGGGCTTATCCCGCTGATGATGGTGGACCAATCCGCCTCAATGGTGCGGTTGTTATCTTCAGCCCTGGTCAGGTTGATCCGCAGCTTCCCGCAGGAGGAAAGCACCCTTTTGGTTGCATCGAGTGATCTTTCGCATTTTTACTCCGAACGGGTTGCCAACCGCCTGGATGGCAATCTTGCCCAGGCTGTGCGGGATTTCAAGCTTGACGCGTTTTATCAACATAAACAACGCGGCGAAATGGAAGCCTGTGGGCTTGCCCCAATGGCAACCGTGCTGCAAACCTGCCATCTGCTGGGGGCAGACCAGGTGACCATTGCCGACTACCGGACCTCTGCCGCTGTAACGGGAGATAAAAGCAGCGTGGTGGGTTATCTTTCGGCTGTGATTTCTACTGGAAAGGCTGAAACCCATGATTAAACGCCATTGGAGGGTCATTGCAGGCTCATTGGTGCTCATGATGATTGTGCTCAACCTGGCAGGTTGCCAGAAACCGCTGCAGGGCAGACCAACTGCCCTGCCTACACAGCTGCCAACCGCCAGCATCACCCCCACCCCGTCGCAAACTCCCACGCAATTACCGACCGTAACGATGACCCCCACCGCCACCGCCACCGCGACCCAAACGCCCGTTCCAACCGCCACAAGCACCTCCACCCCCACCCCCATCCCCACTCGCCTGGCAACGCTCTTCCCCCTGACTGCTGGAGGATTAACAACCGTGGACTACGGCTATCACTACATCACCCGGCTTGACAACCGGGAAGACGGCAGCCTGCGCAATCTCAGCGCCATGGTTAGCTTCCAGCTAATGGATCGCGGTATCCACAGTGAAACCGTCAAGATCCTTGGGGAGGATGTGACCGTTTATTATTTGCGGGTCAGGCACGTCTTTGACGAAACCAACCTGGAAGTCAAACTGGTTTTGACTGGTATTTATGGCCAGAATGTTGCGATTGCAGGCATGCCTGCGGATGGCTCTTCCTACATCAGCCTTCGAACGCAAAAATCGGATGAAGTCTTTGAACCCTGGAAGCTGCACCAGGACTGGAGCTTGCCGCTGGACCAGCGTGCGCCGCTCTTCGAGACCGTGCGTCTGCCGGACTTCGAAACGACTTTGCGCAACCTGCCAGACCAGGTAATCGTGCTGGCGGACCACCCCATCATCCTTGACCAGGATGGGTGGACCCAGATCTACATCGACATGGATCGGGTAAGCGCCTCTGCAGCCCGCTTCCAACCCTTCTTCAGCTTTAACGAATTTAATCAGATGACCGGTCAAAGCACCCAGGCAAACGTCTGGATGGATTACCTTACCAACAACACGGACATTCCTAATACTCAATACAACCGGATGTACTTCGCCGCCGATTTTCTGGTTATCATCACTCCTTGATGGCAGGCTTAGCTTGAAACCTTACGCTGATGTAAGCATCAACCTGGCTCAAATTGACAAAAGCTACCACTACCTGGTCCCTGAAGCGCTTGGCAAGGTGCTTGAGCCTGGCTGCCTGGTGGCAGTGCCCTTCGGCAAACAGGTTGTGCAGGGCGTGGTGTTGAGCTTGCTGGATGAAAGCGACGTGGAGGGGCTGCTGCCAATCCAGGCGGTCTTGTCAGAAGATACCGTCCTGACCGAAACGCAGCTCAGCCTGGCGAAGTGGATGGCGGAAGCCTGGTATGCGCCGCTTGGCGCCTGCATCAGCCTGATGATCCCGGTCGGTTTTTCGCGCCGGGCGGACATTGTCGCCACACTTATTTCACAGGAAGATTACAACGAAAGCGCCTTCAAGCCGGTACAGAAACGCCTCCTGAAGCTGCTGAAAGAACGCGGTCCCCTGCGCGGCAGGCAATTGGACCGCGCTTTTGGCAAGATCGAATGGCGCGGCAGCCTGGAGCGCTTACGCTCAGCCGGGCTTGTGCGCACGGGGAACGTCTTACCCCCTCCTGGCATCGCGCCAAAAACGCTGCGCACTGCTGCCCTCTCTTTGCCGCCTGCTGCCCTTGAGGCCCTCACCCTCGAACAGCTCGGACGCAATGACACCACCCGGCAGCGCCGAAAAAAGGTGCTTGATTTATTAGCACAAGAAGCCTTCCCGATCGATTTCTCGTGGATATATGCCGAAACAAGGGCTGGTTATGCCGATTTGAAATACCTCGCGGAAGCCGGTTTTCTATACTTCAACGAAACCGAAGTCTGGCGCGACCCCCTGGAGGACATCCAGGTCAAGCCGGATATCATTCCAACCCTCACCGCTGACCAGGAGCAGGTATGGCAGCAGATCCAGCCAGGTTTGGGGCAGGCAGACCAAAAGCCCTATCTGCTGCACGGCGTAACCGGCTCAGGCAAGACAGAAATCTACATGCGGGCAGCCGCGGAAGTGCTGGCACAAGGTCGTCAGGTGCTGATAATGGTGCCGGAAATTGCCATGACCCCCCAAACCGTGCGGCGTTTCATGGCGCGCTTCCCCAACCAGGTCGGTTTGTACCACTCCAAGCTCTCCGACGGTGAACGCTACGACACCTGGCGCAGAGCCCGCAGCGGTGACCTCAAGTTGATCGTCGGCTCACGCAGCGCGCTGTTTGTTCCCCTCCCCAACCTGGGAATGATCGCGATCGATGAATGTGATCATGACTCCTATGATGAAACCGAGCGGGAGCCTTTCTACCACGCCGTGGAGACCGCTGAAGCCCTGGCGGAAATGAGCGGCGCAAATTTGATCCTTGGCAGCGCCACTCCGCGCATCACCCAATATTTCGACGCTCGCAGGGGAGAGATAAAACTACTGAGCCTGCCAAACCGCATTCTGGCTCATCGTGGCGATACAGCCCGACCCGGCAATCCGGATGAACTGCTCACGCTGGAGCTGCCAAAAGTGAACGTGGTGGATATGCGCGCGGAACTGCGCGCTGGCAACAGCAGCGTGCTCTCCAAGATGCTGCGCGACAAACTTGCCCTGACGCTGCAAGCCGGGCAGCAGGCAATCCTGTTCCTGAACCGACGCGGGAAGGCAACCTATGTTTTTTGCCGTCAATGCGGCTACACGTTGCGCTGCCCAAGGGACGGTCAACCCCTGGTCTATCACAACACGCAACAGGGTTTGATCTGCCATTTGTGTGGTTACACCCACCAGATGCCCAAAAAATGCCCTGAGTGCGGTAGCACCCAGATCCGCCAGTTGGGCTTGGGCACCGAACGACTTGAAGAAGTGGTGCAAAAGGAATTCCCTGGTGCCCGTCTTCTGCGCTGGGATGCCGACACCACCCGCCACAAAGGCGAGCACGAACTGATCCTCTCGCATTTCAGCGCCCACCGGGCAGACGTGCTGATTGGCACCCAGATGCTCGCCAAGGGGCTGGACCTGCCGCTGGTGACGCTGGTCGGGATTGTGCTGGCTGAAGTCGGACTCAATCTGCCCGATTATCGCGCCGCAGAGCGCAGCTTCCAGGTGCTAACGCAAGTTGCCGGTCGGGCTGGCAGGAGCCCTCTTGGCGGGCAGGTGGTTTTGCAGACCTATCAGCCTGAAAATTACGTCATCCAGGCTGCCTCAAAGCACGATTTTGAGGGCTTTTACCGGCAGGAACTCGCTCTGCGTAAGACCCTGAACTATCCGCCTTATTCCCGTTTGATCCGGCTGGAATACCGCAATTCGGTTGAATCCAAGGCGCAAAGCCACGCGCAGACGATGGCAGACTTGCTCAGAGCTGAAATATCCGCTCGGGAGATGCGCCAAACCAGCTTTATCGGACCGGTGCCGGCGTATTATCGCAAGGTCGGCGGACAATTCCGCTGGCAGATCATCCTGCGCGGTCCGGATCCGCTGCAATTACTGGATGCCTTACCTTTACGCGGCTGGCAGGTGCAGATTGACCCCTCTGACCTGCTATAATAACTGCGTGAGCCTCTTCACAAACTGTAAAATCAGTTATTTTGGAGTTTTTCTATGAACCAACGCCAGGAATTGATCAGTTGGGAGGATGTCCATCGCCTGATCGACAACCTCATGCAGCAATTTGATCACAAATACAACGTGCTGTTGATGATCACGCGCGGTGGCATCGTGCCGGGAGGTTTCCTGGCAGAAGCGATGGACATCCGTAACATCTACACCGCTTCAGTCGATTTCTTTGACCCCCTCGAAAGTCCCGGAAAACCCAAATCCCCCTACCTGGCATGGCCTAAATTTCTCCAATTTCCGGATAACGATGCTTTGAATGGCGAACGGGTGCTGATCGTGGACGACGTTTGGGGCTCGGGGCGAACCATCACGGCGGTGCGTAAACGAGTGGCTGCAGCTGGTGGCTTGCCTTCCACTTGTGTTTTGCACTTCAATCCATACCGAAATCTTTTCGATGCCAGCAAACCCGATTATTTCGGCGCGACGACGGATGCCCACATCATCTATCCCTGGGAAGTTGAACACGGTTTTCGAAACCCCCTGCTTCCTAACAAATCTTAGTTGGAGACTTCCATGAGTGAGATCAGCACCCAAAAACCTTTGCATTGGTACGACGCCATCACGATCAATATCTACTATTTTGCGCTGACGCTGCGCAGCCAGACCCTGACGCCGCTGATCGTGCCGCTTTTGGTGCAGCAGTTCGTGGGGGATGAGACCAAAGGCACAAGCTACGGCAACCTGAGGCTGGTTTCGCTGATGGTCGCGCTCCTGGTGCAGGCGGTCGCAGGAATGCTCTCGGACCATAACACATCGCGCCTGGGCAGGCGAAGACCATTCATCCTGGTCAGCTCGGCGCTGGAAATACTTGCATTCCTTGGGGTGGGCTGGATTGCCGGCAGCATGGATGGCATGGCTGGTTATTGGGCGCTCTTCGTGGTGATC
>CAZOYK010000024.1:0-14989 GCA_964584065.1 uncultured Anaerolineaceae bacterium
CTGGATTCATGATGACTGCGTTAAACGCTTCATCATCTTCATAGATTGTGTCGTCGATGATTGTTACTTCAAATGTTTTTGTGATCTCTCCAGGATCGAAGCTGAGCGTGCCCGTTACTTCTTCGTAGTCTATTCCTGCAAGCGCTGTACCCTCAGGGGTTAGATAATCCACCCAAATAACAGCAGTTGACGACCTGCTCAGATTTGCGACAATGCTGACTGTGCTTTGATCTTCAGCAACATTGTAAGTAGCGCTCGAGAGCGTAATCACAGGCGGTTGGGTAACGATAATCATCTGCGAAATGCTTGGTATACCGTTGACGTATACCGTCAGAAGGGTTGGTCCGGGATGAATACCGCTCAGCGGAACAGTAGTAATTGAAGTGGCATTAAACCCAGACACTGGCAGCCAGATGGTCTGCCCGCTGTCCTGGTGGCGCAGCTGCACCAGGGGATAGTTGGTGGGGGAAGATTGGGTCCCACCAGAGCTGGCTTCGGTGTGGCCATAACCCCTGAAGCCCGTTCCACTGATGGTAATGCTTTCTCCCTGACTTACGGATGAAGTTGCAGAGGTGATCGTGGGCTGCCAGGCGCTGTCATAGCCCAGCTCGGGGTCATAGAGCTCGGTGCTGTCATAATGAGAAACCTCATCTATGTTATACCCTCCAGCTAACAACACGCTTCCATCCAAAAGCAGTGTCGCAGGGTAATACTCTCTGACATCGTTAAAGTATAGTAGGTCAGACCAGGTATCCGTGGCCGGATTATAGATTTCAGAACTGTTCAGGTCCACAGTGCCAGTCGTTCTCCCACCAGCCACCAACACATTGCCATCTGGCAGCAGGGTGGCGGTGTGGAGCAGCCTTGGCTCGCTCATTGCAGCCGCCGCTGACCATGTGCCAGTCTCGGGATCATAGATCTCTGCACTGACTAAAATGTCAGTGCCATCACTTCCACCAACAACCAAGACTTTTCCATTTGGAAGCAAAGTGGCTGTATGTGACGCTCTTGCTGTTGTTAGTGACCCGGATCCAGTCCAACTGTTGTTAATCGGGTTATAGAGTCCGGTTGTGTTCAATTTAACACCTCCGGTCCCATTACCTCCGACAACTAAAACGAGACCATTTGGGAGTAATGTGGCAGAATGACCATATCTGGCTGAACTCATAGATGTCGCAGTGGACCACATACCTGAGGCAGGATTATAAATTTCAACACCGTTCAGGGCGGTAGCGCCAGGTCTCCATCCTCCGGTAACTAACACCCTGCCATCCGGGAGAAGTGTCGATGTAAATTGCTCCCGCGGCTCCAGCATTGACCCGGTGGTCGACCATGTTCCTGTTCCAGTTGAGGGAGTATAAATCTCCGCGCTGTTAAGGTTAACCGCGTTATATCCTCCCATAACGAGAACTTCTCCATTTGCCAGGAGAGTGGCGTTGTGATAATAACGCCCAGTGATCATTGTCCCGGCATTAGTCCAAGTGCCCGTTTGAGGGTCGTAGAGTTCTGCCGAGTTCAGAGTCGCGGTGTTATTACCACCAGCCACCAGCACTTTTCCATCAGGCAGTAGGGTTGCTGTGTGGCGAATGCGGGGCGTGTTCATCGGGGGTGGGCTTTCCACCCAACTGCCCCTGGTTAATTGAAATAATTCCGTGATGGATAAATAACTCCCACTATCGCTATAACCACCAACTATCAGCACTCTTCCATCTGGCAAAAGCGTGGCAGTATGTTCCCTTCTTGGCTCTTGCAAGCTCCCAATCTCAACCCAAGTGTCAGAAGACCGATCAAACATTTCAGCGCTGGATAAATAGCCACTTGCGTTCTGCCCGCCAACCACAAGCACTTTACCATCCGTCAGCAGCGTAGCAGTGGACCACTGTCGGGCCGCGTGCAACGCGCCAGTACTGACCCAGGTGCCAGTGGACGGGTCATAAATTTCGGAGGTGGACAAAAAACCACCGTTATATCCACCAGCCGACAAAATCTTACCGTTTGGCAGCAGTGTGCTCATATGGAGATAACGACCAGTGTTCATTGTTCCTGTAGCTGTCCAAGTGCCATTGAGTGGATCATAAAGTTCGGCTTGATTCAAAGTGCCACTGCCATTTACTCCTCCAACAGCCAGCACTTTGCCATCCGCCAGCAGTGTAGAGGTAGACCAAGCCCGTGCTGTGTTTAGTGAACCGGTAAAAGTCCATAGTCCGGTAGTGGGATCATACAATTCTGTAATGGATAAATAGCCGCTTGAACTAAAACCGCCTGCCACAAGCACTTTTCCATCTGGAAGCAGTGTGGCAGTGTGGAATCGTCGGGCAGAATTCATTGAATACATTTCCGTCCAGACTCCTGTAGAAGGGTTAAAAATTTCAGCACTGGATAAGTAGCCGGAAGAATTCTGACCGCCAGCCACAAGCACTTGTCCATCAGGCAACAATGTGGCAGTGTGGTATCGGCGTGCAGAATTCATCGAATCGATGGCAGTCCAGATGCCTGTTGAAGGGTCATACAATTCCGAGGATGATAGATAACCACTGGCGTTATATCCACCAGCCACCAGCACTTTTCCATTTTGCAAAAGAGTGGTGGTGTGGCCATATCTTCCAGTATTAAGGCTTCCTGTCGTGATCCAGGTACCAGGCAGCGGATCGTCCTCGGTGATGGTCACTGTTGCCTCAGCAGGCGCGTCAAGCACTGCCCCCGAAGGGTCAGAAAGCAAAACTGTGAAGGTTTCATCGCCTTCGTAAACCTCGTCATCCAGGATGGTTACCGCGAAAGTCTGTTCCAGATCTGTGGGAGCGAAAGTGAGTGTGCCGCTGGTGGCAGTGTAGTCGCTGCCAGCCAAAGCGGTTCCATCCGCGGTGGCATAATCAACCGTGATATCACCTAACCGGTCTCCGCTGATCTGGGCGGTGATGGTGACACTCGTGCCATCTTCAGCGATCGAATAAGTGGCGCTTGAGAGCATGATCGATGGCAGGTCAATTAGAACCGTTTCTGCCTGGCTGGGGATGCCGTTGACAAAGACAGTAATCATAGCTGGTCCCGCATTAATGCTGCCAATCGCCAGGCTTTCCAGGTTGCCTCGATCAAAAGAATCAACGTTGACCCATACTGTTTCTTCGTTATCCAGGCGTCTGAGCTGCACAAGTGGATAATTTACGGGCGAGGCCTGGCTTGAACCAAAGCTTGTGTCAGTAGAATTATGACCTCTAAAATTTGTTCCTGCTATGGCAAGGGTTCCACCCGCGTAAACAACATCATCGACAGCATCAATTGTCGGCATCCATGGTTCATCAAATCCCAATCCACTATTCAACACTTCAGCGCTGGCCAGGTAACCGCTGTTGTAGCCACCCGCAACCAAAACTTTTCCGGTCGGCAACAGCGCTGCTGCATGACTTCTTCTCGCAGTGTTCATAGACGCAGCCTGACTCCACAGATTTATGGCAGGGTCGTAAGTGAAGGCACTCGAAAGGTATCCAGAGCTGCTTTGGAGCCCTCCCACAACCAAAACCCGTCCATCCGGAAGCAAAGTTGCAGAATGCAGTCTGCGTGGCACAACCATCGTGCTGGTTGCGCTCCAGCTATCAGCTGCCGGGTCAAAGATATCCGCAGAGGCGAGGTACACATTGTTATAACCGCCTGCTGCCAAAACGCGTCCATCTTGCAGCAGGGTTAATGTAAATTCCTGGCGTGAGGCATTCATAGCCCCCACCACGCTCCATGTGCCTGTGTCAGGATCAAAAATCTCCGCACTACTCAAATAGGTAGTTCCATATCCTCCCGCTACCAAAACACGCCCATCTTTAAGCAGTACCGCTTTATGGTAATACCTAGCTGTCAGCAAGGAACCAGTTGTTTGCCATGTGTTGCTGGCAGGATCATAGAGCTCACAAGTAGCAATACTACCACTCACATTCCTGCCCCCTGCCACCAGCACCAATCCATTTCCGAGCAGCGTGGCCGTGTGATCTCTTCTTCCATTAGTCATCGATGCTGCAGCAGCCCACGTTCCGGTATCGGTTTGGTAGTACTCTGAACTACTCAAGTAAGTTCCAGAGGCGTCAACACCGCCAACTGCCAGTGCAAACCCATTGGGTAGCAGGGTGAGTGTGTGCCCATGCCGGGGAGAGTTCGTCAAACCAGTGGTAATCCAGGTTCCCAACGCAGAGTCATAGATATCTGCGTTTGCGACAACGCCTGTGCTTGCCTGCCCCCCAGCCAGCAGTAAACGCCCATTTTGCAAAACGGTAATCCGCGGTTGATCCCGATTGGTTGAGATCGATCCGGTATTCGCCCACGAAGGGTGCGCGCTGTCGTAAATTTCAACCGCACTGATACTCTGCGTATTGTTGAAGCCCCCAGCAACTAACAGGTTGCCATTAGGCAGTAGCAGCGCGGTATGACCGCTGCGAAGGAAAGCCATCGAACTGGTTGTAGACCACAAGCCCGTGGAAGTATTGAAGATTTCTACACCATTGAGAGCCCCGCTGGTGCTATTCCAACCCCCTGCCACGAGTAAATTCCCGTTAGGCAGGAGCGTGGTGCTGTGATTGTATCTTGCTGTGATCATGCTATTAACTGCCCCCCAACTGGCAGATGCTGGATCAAATCGTTCAGCGCTGTTGAGTGAACTTCCTGCAGTGTCCCGCCCGCCAATCACAACCACCGTCCCATCATTAAGCAGGTTTGCTGTGTGCATGGAACGTCCGGTGCTCATCGATGCTGTAACCGACCAGGTATTTTTCGAAGGGTCAAAAATCTCAACTGAATTCAGGGAGCCAGTATTTCCTGCGCCGCCAGTGATCAGCACTTTTCCGTCGGGTAGTGTCGTAGCGCAATGTCTAAAACGACCCGTTGTCATAGGGCTTATAGCAGTCCATGTATTGGCATCCGGAGAGTATATTTCTGCTGTGCTTTGGTAGCCAGTGGTGCTCATACCGCCTGTTACCAAAACGCTGCCATCAGGCAGCAAAGTGGCTGTATGACCCTGCCTGGCCACATTCATGGATGCAGCGCTTGCCCAGCTGTTGGTGATGGGATCGTAAATTTCAACACTGTTTGTGATAGCTCCAGAAAGACCCCCAGCCACCAGAACTCTTCCGTCCAACATGACCGTGGCTGTGTGGTAGGCTCTCGGGATGCTCATCGGCGGACCGATTTGCCAGGTATTTGTGGATGCATCAAACAATTCTGTTGAAGAATACGTGGAACTGCTCTGATTCCCCCCCACTATGATGACCAGCCCGTTTTGAAGTAGCACAGCAGTATGATTTGCCCGACCAACTGACATTGGGCTGGCAATTCTCCAGGTGTCAGGCGCAGCTTTCACATCATCTACTGGGCTGACTGTCCAAACTGAAACGGCAACCAATAAAAATACAAAAATAAAAGACACTAGTCCGGCCAGACTATTGTTGCGTTGCTTGGTCATGGTTGTCTCCTTTTATGCTTTTTTCCAACCCGGGCAAGGGCGGAAGGGGGTGGCCTCTGGAATATCCAGGTCTGAACTACTAATCAACTGGTCCAAATTTCTTAGTTGTGGAATTACAATAAAGGAGTAAACCGACAGATCAGAGCAACCCATTATCTAGACCCCCAAAAATCATCTGTCAGTCCAAATTTATTATTTACTAAGTAGTCAATAAATGCGTTCATTTTGTCATTGACTGATCTGGGCGGGCATCTTAGCAATGCCAAACAAGAATTACAAAACAGCAAAATCAACTGAAGTGATTATTTGAGAATGATATGTTTGGATATAGTAATTTTACAACAGATTCAGTCTAAAAAGCAATTATGAAAAACAGAAAATCGGGACTTTTGTTGCCTTTGCAAAATTCGGTCAATTGTGCACTTTTCACAGAAAACCTCTTCTCCAAACATAAGTCAGAAGCAGATATATCTGGCAATAATTGAAAATGTATAAAACCTATTCGAGTAAACTATTGAGAGCTAACCGTCTAATAAGAACTCAAACTCAAGCTCATGTTTAATCGGAATCCCATTTAACCCAATCAGAGGAATTTCAGGCTTAATTTCCCGTGCTTGTCTGATACTGTCATGGTGCATTCTAACCAGGTCAAACCCCCGTTTTTGATAGAAGCCAATCGCATTGATGTTGTCATTCGTAGTGTTCAGGCTTAACTTATGGCAATCCGCCTTCTTCGCGATGGCAATCACCCGCTCCAACAGTTTTGTAC
The DNA here is from genome assembly GCA_964584065.1 of uncultured Anaerolineaceae bacterium. Lineage (GTDB taxonomy): Bacteria > Chloroflexota > Anaerolineae > Anaerolineales > Anaerolineaceae > Mesolinea. The sequence continues at coordinate 6,207 of CAZOYK010000024.1, forward strand.
CAATCCCCTGCCCTTCCCGCAGACTATCCAGCGAGGTGATTTCGCACACTTTATTGTAGATCCGATAGGTGATCAACCCCACAATCCCCTCACCACCCATCGCTGCGATCTCCTCAACTGCTGTCATATCCACAATCTCACCGCGAATGACCATTTCGGTGGTCAACCATTGTCGCTCAATAAAGGCGTTGACCTGTTCCCGATTGTGTGGTGATATTGGCAGGTAATCCATGGTCATCTTTCCCGGAAAGTGATTTGCTTGCAGTTTTGACTATTCATTTGGAAATCTGTAGGAATTTCTCATTCTTTGAGTATAATACTCCTAACCAAACTAACCAGAATCTTTGAAAGGAGGATTGCATATGTTAGTAACCAAGCAAGCGCCGGATTTCACGGCGACAGCCTTTTACCAGGGAACCTATCAGAAAGTCAAGCTGAGCGATTACCGCGGTAAATGGGTAGTATTGTGTTTTTATCCAGGAGATTTCACCTTTGTCTGACCGACTGAAATTTCCCACATAGCCGTTGGCTATGGAAAACTTCAAGCCTTGGGAGTTGAAGTACTTTCTGTAAGCACCGATAGTGTGCATTCACACAAGATTTGGAACGAAACTGAATTAAGCAAGATGGTGGGGCATGATGTGCCATTCCCGATGGTCTCTGACCAGGGCGGAAAAATTGGTACGCTCTACGATGTCTACGACGAAGAAAACGGAGTGAACGTTCGCGGTCGATTCCTGATTGACCCCGAAGGCGTCATCCAAGCCGCGGAAGTGTTGAGCCCGCCAGTTGGACGCAACCCAGCCGAACTTCATCGTCAAATCCTGGCCTATCAGCACCATCAAGCAACAGGGGAAGTCATGCCATCAGGTTGGACTGTGGGCGGCAAGACCCTGAAACCGTCACCCGCCTTAGCTGGTAAAGTTTGGATGGAGTGGACACCTCCGAAAGACGAGTAAGATCAATATTCAAAAAAAGCAGTTGCATGATGCAACTGCTTTTTTGTTTAATCAGACCTCATGAATCAATAACAATCGGACCTCCACTACCCGCCGCCGAATATCAATGGCAAGAATATTACAGGGTTGGGTGCAAAGTGTCCATTAACAACCAGCGCATCAATCACAAATTGCTGTCCGAGGGCTTCTGCCAATACATTGGATGAGCGGTAGTGCAGACCACCCCAAATCCTGGCATTGCCGACTTCATCTCGAAGTTGCTGTGCAGTGGTATAGTGCCGGGTTGTGCTTGTAGCAGTGCTAATGAGATCGACCTCGATCTGGTCTGTACCAAAGAACTGGGTGAATACTTCTGCCTGAGCTGACATAAAGGAGCTATGACCGGTCACATACTCGGGGAAGCTCGGCATCATCACCGCTGGCATCCAGGTGTTTAATTCGGTATCAGAATAAGTTCCGTCCGGGTTGGTGTGGCGGATGGCGGTGATCGGGCGCCAGAAGCTGTATAAATATTTAGAGTCGAAAGTCAGAACCAGGCTGTCAGTGGCGACCATATTACCCATCGCCATCAGGCGGGCAGTTTCAAGGAGACTTAGGTTGCGAGTTTCCGCAACCTTCCGGTAAGCATCATTGACCTGGATGACCATGTTCGTCGTCCAGAAATTTGCTGTCGCAGTTTGGTCAGGCGTACGGAAGGAGCTCATAGCTCCGCCCCAATCCCTGGTCTCTGCGAAGTCTGCCTGATAAGCGACACTCGCGGCGAGTTCATTGGCATCATATGGTGGTGTGGCTGGGTCATATGTGAAGCCATACGGCGTTCCAGGCCGGTAATCATCCGGGTTGGTGCGCAGGAATGGCTTCAAAGTTGCCATCCAGGGATCGACTGGAGGGACGATTGTACCGTCAGGCTTCTTGGTGGGTTCCCAAATTCCAGGCCCGGAGGGCAAAACCGTGTAAGTCTCTGTCAGGTCCAGAACGCCATCGCCAGTTCTCAGAGTGATGATTTCGTTGGCAGCAGCTTGGCCGATGGCAATCCCTGCATCCTTCTCAGGACTTTCTGGGATTGCAGCTAACTTAGCATCATACTCTACTTCAAGCATCATGAGCTCATGAACATGGCCATGCAGGGTGAAGTAATAGCTGAGGACTGTGTAGGTCGCTGCAGCCACGGCTGCTTCGCGCGATGCCGTGGGTTCTATCACTGCAGGGTTATAGGTATATGGCTGGTAGCCGCCCTCAATCGCCAACAAGGCATCGTAGACGGCAGCCTGTGTATACCCTAAGTAAACAAAGGCAGTAGCCATGGAGATGCCACCCATCATCATGCTGGTAGGCTGCAGGATTTCTTGGGCGATGGCGTTCCAATCTGAGACGACATTGCCTAGTAACAAGCTGTTGGCGTAGTTTGGGTGGCTGAAGTCACCAGGCGCTTCGTCCATGTTCATATCTGCCTTAGCCACTGACTCAAGAGTAGCAGCAGCTTCACTATCGGCCCGGTTTATCTTTACGGGTTCGTCCGGCTTGGTGCCAATCAATTCCACGGGAAGTTCTGCCCTCACCTCACTGGCATTTCTTCCCAGCATGGAAGACAGGATTACCAGTAGCAATAAAATATTTAAAAACTTGCTTTGTTTCACGAACTCTCTCCTTATTGGTCAAAAAATATTTTATTGACATAGATTGCCAAAGGTGTCGATCCAGGTTTTTGTGCACCTGTTTCAGTCCTTCCAGGCCGCTATTGCTATAACTACTGAAGTTAATGATCGCCGGCAGCGTGCTTTGGTGCAGCTTTTCATCTTATGGTGTTCCGGGTGGTTTTACATCGTTTCATAAAGCTTTCTCCTCCACTGAACTGCGGGTTACATTTGTGCTTTTCAAACCTTACAAATGGTACAAATTTCTCAATTTCATTATATGGAAGGCCAGGTTCAGTGCAGTTTGGGAAAATTGGAAAACGTTAGCAAACCTTTGCGTTAGGATGAGTTTGTCTGGACGATTCAATTTTTGGGTGCGAATAGTAGTTATAGAACTGTATTAATGCCAATTCTTGCCAATTACTGTAAAGGAACAACAAGGTTTTACGGCAGGTTTAAATGCCATGCTATGAGCAATGAGGGTATTACCAGGCTGCATGAAAACCCTTAAGGTCTAACACAACCCCTCCCAAGAATGGAGCATCTACGTCAGCGGGCTCGCCAAAGGCGGAAGGATGCCGCTGAGGCTGGCTTGCAGTTTATCCGATCGCGTCGCTGTCATTGGCGGCACGGCAGAGGTTTACCTGTTGGACCTTACTGAATCCCGTGGGGTGTGCGGCATCTGTTCTCACGGTCAAGCGGACAAGATCGTGCTAAATACTTTCCAAAGAGTAGATAAAAGTGTCTTTCCAAATCGGTTGACCCTGATCGTCTGTCCAAAAGAAGACGTTCTGCTCCAGGTGAGAAGTCCGGGTGAAGCCCAATTTTTCCAACAATTTCCAGGAACTCTGATTTTCGGGGTCGCATTCGGCGTAGATCCTGGTAATGCCGCTTGAAATCGCCTCGCGGATAACTGCCCCACAGCTTTCAATAGCATAACCTCGTTTCCAATAATTCTTATTGAAGACAAAGCCGATCTCGAGCGTGTTATTCTCTCTTTTGCCAAGATATACATTGCCAATCAATTTACCACTGGATTTCAACTCAACCGCTATCATTTCTTCAGATGTGATTCGCCGCTCAAGTTCTTCGCGAACCTCTTCCAAGGTCATCGGGCAGTGAGGCTCAAACCTCACCACCTCCGGATCAGAGAGATAATCAAATAGATCCGATAGATCGTTTTTGGAAAATTTGCGCAGAATGAGTCGGTCGGTTTCAATCATTTTTGAAGTCAAAAGATAGCCGGATACCTTTTGCCCAGCCGCTAATCTGCTAAAAGTCTTTTTAGCTCATCGAGAACTTCGATGGGCGTAGGGTCCTCACCATAAGCCAGAGCCAGGTAATAGGAAACATAATCGCCAAACTGCAGCAGGCTGAACATTTGCGCCAGCTTGCCCGCACCGCGTGCCCGCACGCTATCCACCCCCACGCCGGCCTCCAGCAAGAAGCCCTGGCTGTACTCTATGCGTTTCTGGTTACGTTCATGATCGAAATCCGAGCGCAAAAAAATCGCCGAGCTGTGTTCGTACAGGCTTTCGGGGTGGCGCAGGCCTGCCAATGCGTTGTGATTCATCTCCGGGATGCCCTCAAAGGCTGCCCAGGCTTTGGCAAGTTCATTGATCTCAGACTTCCAGCGCCTGGCAATCACTTCCATCTCGCCCGATCCATAAATGACGATGTTGCGTTCCAGTAGTTGCCCTGCCAGGCGTTTGGCAGGATTGCTTGCAACAGGACTATCCTTCCCCAGCTTGGTATTGCCTTCCGCGAGGATTGAGGCCGCCTCCTCAACTGCCAGAGACTGGTCATCAATCAGACCCAAACGGAAAAAGAGCGCCAATAGCAGCCCAACCGTCCAGCCGATGGCTGTGCGAGGTTGCCCAACATGGTCGAACTTCCAGCATGTTTTTCCGGCTTCCTTTGAAAGCTCAGCCAGCTTGCCGCCAGTGCAGATGCTCATCAAGCTGCACCCGCGCTGGTGAGCCTCGTTGAAAGAGCTCAAGGTCTCTTCGGTATTGCCGGAATGGGAGGAGCAAACAACCAATGTTTCAGGTCCCCGTGCCCAGCCAGGCAAGCCATAATTGCGATGCGCAACAGCTGGTATAGGTAATTGGTCCAAAAGGTAAGCCGCTGTGAAATCCCCTCCGATTGCTGAGCCGCCCATGCCGCAGATGACAATCCTTTGCAGAGGTCCAACTTCAGGAATCACCAACTGCAATCCAAGCTGCCAGCCTGATGTGAGGTTGGCACCAAGCGCCTCAATTGCGGCGTGCATGTCCTGCGGGTCAAAAGGGTTCGTTTCTGGCATCAATTACTCCAATTAGTTTATTGGCTAATCTTATCTTAAAACGATGTGTTTGGCTGATTTTTAAGCTTTTCGATTAAGGCGTCGGACTGGGCGTGGAAGTTGAGGTGGCTGGCTCTACGACTTCGATCGAGACGTAGAATGGCGTGTCCGCGTTCATCCCCAAACCAAAGAGGGTTCCATCCGGAGCCTGGAGCATCCAGTTGCTGCGGTAGGTGCCCAGCTGAAGCGGGGCGGTGAATTCAATACTTAGGTCCACAGCATACCCTGGCAGGACCTCTCCGGGCAGGAAATGCTCGTAAGCGGCACCAAGAGGGTTTTGGGAGAAAAACACCAATTTATAAAGCCTCGTCCACTTGCAGGAACCAGAATTGACCAGCCGCCAGGTTTTGGTGAAGGTCTCACCTGCAGGGATTTGGGTACCATCTGAAATGGTGAGGTCGAATGGGGTGCCCATACCAGCCCGATTGCAGGCGGCTTCGGGGGTGGCGGTGGCAGCTTCGGTGGGGGTGCGGGCGATGGTGGCGATTACGGTAGGAATCGGCGTGTTCGTGGCAGTGGGCAGCGGAGTGAAGGTGGCGCTGGGTTGGGCAGCCTGGGTGAGCACAGCGGCTTTCGTAACCTCGAAGACCGAGGTCTGCATCAGTTGCTCCATGTTGGGGGTGGCAGGAAGCTCAGTCGGCATCGGCGTCGGAGGCATGCAGGCAGTAATTATCCCCAAAACAACAAGCAACACAATAACCAATCGGCGATGCATAGATAAATTGTAATGCAAAGCGGGAATCTGGCATGCTTTCCTTGATCGTGCCGGCCTCATGGCCGAGCACGGGATGTGACCGAAGGTCTCCATTTGGTATTGGACGGTGTTGGGCGGAATTGCCCTCAATTCGCCACCTCTCAGGCGGATGGGTAGCCTGAAAGCCACGCACCGGGTGTGACCAATGATCTCCATTTAATTTTGGACGCCAACGGCGAGAACCTGTGCTCGGGCAGACCCCGGCACAATCGCATGTCAATAAGTGCAATCCTTCGTACGGAGGGGGTTTACTCCCTCCGCTGTCTTCCAGATATGCAGTGTAAACGGCTGGACTAAATCCTGGCATTTCGTAGGCCGGCTTCCGCAGCCTGCCCTGGGGCTTTTTCCTCCAGGGTTGAAGCCGGCTTGGGTTTATGCCAATGGATTGCCGGATTGAAGAACGCAATCCGGCCTACGAAAAGAAGTGCGCTCTTGGTTTTCCTCACTTTAAACCGACTTGGCATATTCCGAGAACGTTTTTCCCGCCATTCCTGACTGATTCTTCCTCCTCACTCCAAGCAAGCATCGGCGGGATCCGAAACTAAAGCGTATTCCGCCATAACGGACATCATTGCCTCCCCATACCCCATCCGCAACTTGCCGATTCCGAACGGGCAAGGTATAGTTTACAATTATCTAAGAACCATTACCGGAGACAAATTTATGTCCGTTGAAAGCCTGGCATCCCCCGTCAAAACCCGCAACGATCGCTGGCTCGACAAAGCCGTTTTTCCCTGGTGGCCAAACTTCACAGTAGAACAACTGCTGATCGCGCTCATCATCATCCTCACCCTCATCACGCGCTTCTACGACCTCGGCGCCCGCACCATGGCACACGATGAGATCAACCATGTTGTTCCGGCATACACCATCGAAAACTACGTGTACGATCCTGTCACCCACGGACCGTTCCAATTTCACGCCCTGGCGCTTTCATACTTCCTCTTCGGCGATTCGGACTTCTCTGCCCGTGTACCCGCAGCGCTGTTTGGCATCGGGGTGGTGATCTTCACCCTGTTTGCCTGGCGGCGTTACCTTGGGCGGGTTGGAGCGCTTTGCGCCGCCATTCTGTTCATGATCTCGCCTTTTATTCTCTTCTACAGCCGCTACACGCGCAACGAGATTTTCATTGTCTTCTGGGGGCTCGTAATGCTCTGGCTCTTCCTGCGCTACATGGAAGACGGCCAAACAAAGTGGCTTTACTGGCTGACCTTCATCACAGCCATGCATTACGCCGACAAAGCCACATCCTACATCTTCACTGCGGAAGCTTCGATCTTCCTGGCATTATTGTTCATTTTCGAAGCATTGCGCCTAAACTGGAAGACCGAAATTTCTAAAAATCGCTTCCAGATCGCCGTGGCGGTCACACTGGCGTTGATCGTCGTCACCCTCGGCGTGTATGTGCTTGGAAAGACCCCTGCCCCCATGCAGGGCGGCGTCGTTCCACCCGAAGCCGGAGTTGAAGGTGTTAACCACCTGATCAACTCAAAGCTTCCTCTGATTGCCGCAGCAGGGTTGACGGGCATCTCCGCCATTGCCGCAATCGTGTTCCTTGTTCAGGGTCTTGGTTGGAAGCAAATCCGGTCTTCCCGAACCTTTGACTTGATCGTCCTGCCCCTGATCCTGATCCTGCCCTTGCTGGTAGCCCTTCCGCTCAGGCTGCTTGGCTTCGACGCCACAGACTACAGCCAGGCTGGCATTATTCGTTCCGGGATCGTTTTCTCTCTTCTGGTAGCAGTATCCCTTGTGCTGGGGATGCTCTGGAACCGCAAAGCCTTTTTGCGCAGCGCGGCGATCTTCTGGGGAATTTTTATCGTCTTTTACACCACCTTTTTCAGCCACGGTGAAGGCTTTTTCAAGGGCATTGTCGGCGCGCTTGGTTACTGGATGCAGCAGCAAGCAGTTGAACGGGGCACCCAGCCGCTTTACTACTATGCCCTGGTCCAGATCCCGGTTTACGAATATTTGCCTGCTTTGGGGGTTCTGGTTGCTTTCATAACCGGATTTTCACGAAAACTCTTCTTCAGCAAAGTCGATGAACCTTTCACTCCCGTGGAATTAGTTCCAGTCGAATTCGAAGAGGACCTGGCTGCGAAGTTGGAGGCTGAGGGGGAGCAAAATCCCGTTTCTGACCATGAAAGCGAAATCGCCTTGCCCTTGGAAGCACAATACCTCTCAGAGGATTTGGAACTTTTAGATGAACTCTCCGGCGAAGAATTCGAGGAGGAAGAACAAGTCCGTCCTGGGGGAATCGGGCGATTCTTCACCGAACCACCGGCAGACCCGAGCCGTGCCGAAAAGCTGCCGACGCTTGCCCTGCTGCTCTTCTGGTCGGGGATGAGTCTGCTGGCATTTTCCTTCGCCGGCGAACGCATGCCCTGGCTGACCACACACATCACGATGCCCATGATCCTGACCACAGGCTGGGTTTTGGGTTACCTGATCGAGAAGATCAACTGGCAGGAAGTGCGTGAGAAGCGCGGCTGGCTGGTTTTGCTCTTGAGCGGCGTTTTCTTCGTTGCCATTGGCAGCTTGCTCGGCAGTTTATTGGGCAAGGAACCACCCTTTCAAGGGAAAGAGTTACTCCAGCTCCAGGCAACCAGTGATTTCCTGCTTGCCCTGGTGGGAACCCTCGGCGCCGGCGCTGGCTTGTTCGCTCTGCTGAAAAACTGGGGAGGGGCAAACTTTTGGAGAGCCGCCCTGCTGGCGTTCTTCGGTCTGCTCAGCCTGCAAACTGCCCGCACAGCCTATCGCGCGGCCTACATCAATTATGACAACGCCATGGAGCTGCTGGTTTACGCGCATGCCACCCGCGACATGAAAGACACGGTCGAGCAAATCGAAACCATCTCAAAACGGCTCTATGGCGACAAAACCATCAAGGTCGCCTACGACAATGACGTACGCTACCCCTATTGGTGGTACATGCGCGACTATCCCAACAAGGTCGATTTTGACACCAACGTCACCAAATCTCTCCAGGATTCTCCCATCATCGTGGTTGGTTCGTCAAATTTCTCAAAAATCGAACCCGTGGTGCGCGATGATTACTACCGCTATGAATATAAGCGCATGTGGTGGCCAAACGA
>CAZOYK010000024.1:15089-18909 GCA_964584065.1 uncultured Anaerolineaceae bacterium
TGGTGCGCGATGATTACTACCGCTATGAATATAAGCGCATGTGGTGGCCAAACGAGTCGCTTTACCGCGATTGGAGTTTTGCGAGCGTACTAAGCGACTGGAAAGACCCTGCCAAGCGCTCTGCTATCTGGCAGGTTTGGTTCAACCGCGACTACACGCAGTACGCGATCGCCTTCAACAACCCTTCGCTGACCCTCGCCAGCTGGTCGCCCAGCGATAACGCGCGCATGTACATCAAAAAAGATGTTGCCGCAATGATCTGGGAATACGGCATCAGCCCTGAGCCCGAAGAGCCGCGCGTGGACCCCTACGCCGGCAATACCGTCAGCCTCGAGCCCTTGAGCGTGATCAATTTTGCGGCTGAAACAACCTTCAATGCCCCCCGGGACATCGCCACAGCTGCGGATGGCAGTTTGTTCATCGCGGACTCGCGCAACCATCGCATTGTGCACCTCGACTCGCAGGGCTTGTTCCTGAATGCCTTTGGCAGTTACGGCAACGTAATGGATGGAAACATCCCCGGAGGGCTGATGAACGAGCCCTGGGGTGTCGCGGTTGGCATGGACGGGAATGTTTATGTCGCGGACACATGGAACCATCGCATCCAGGTCTTCACGCCGGATGGGCAATTCCTGCGGATGTGGAGCAGTTTTGAGGTTAATGGCTTGCCAGATGGCTTCTGGGGTCCCCGTGGGATCGCCATCGACCAGACCGGGCGCGTCTTCGTGACCGACACCGGCAAGCAGCGCGTGGTTGTCTTCGACGCATATGGCACCTATCTGACCCAATTCGGCGGTCTGGGGCTGGAAGCCGGCAACCTGGATGAACCTGTCGGGATCGAGATCAGTCCGGATGGTAAGATTTTTATCGCCGACACCTGGAACTACCGCGTGCAGGTTTTTGAACCGGACCCAAGCGGGCTGCAGTTCCGCTCTGCCAGGCTGTGGGAAGTTGACGCCTGGAGCTCGGAGTCCCTCGACAACAAGCCTTTCCTGGCGCTGGATCAATCCGGCAACGTCTATATCACGGATCCGGATCGTGGACGCGTGATTGGATTTGATGGTGAAGGCAACTTTAAAGTCCTGTGGGGCGGGTTTGATAACAGCTACCTGATGGGGGTCATCAGCGGCATCGCCACCACCCTTGACGGCAAGGTCTGGGTATCTGATTCCACCAGCAACACCCTGCTGCTCTTCCAACCGCCTGAGTAGATACTTATCAGTTTGACTATCTAAAAAAATAGCCCTTCCGGGCTATTTTTTTACTCTTTCATTACCTGGTAGAGTTCCAGGTGTGCCTGTCGCAGGATTTCCGGGTCCATTTTCTCAACCTTGCGGTCGTAGGTCAGATAACCATTGATCTCGGTCTCGATGTCGGTCGTTTGGGTGTAAATTGCCACGGAAAGCCCAAGCGGGATGAGGGGCTTCACCTGCTCTTCCAGCAGGCGCAGGTAGGCATTGGTCAACGAAGCAGGGTTCTGATAATGACCATAGCCGAAGCGCTTCTTCTCGGTGTAGACGTGCCCGTCAACCTGCAGAGTGTAACCGCCAAACTCGGTCACAGCCAAAATGCGCTCATCCGGTTGGGAGGCGCTCAGTGCTTTCAAATAGACATGCCGGCTCTGAAAATCCCCACCGCCCTGGTCAAACCAGCCTGAAGCATGGTCCACCAGGCGGGTGGGGTCGTAACCCTTCACCCAGTAAGAAGTAAGGATGGCATGGAATTGCCCCCAGCTTTCGTTGAACGGCACCCAAACGGCAATGCAAGGGAAGTGATAGAGGTTGTCAATCAGAAATTTGAGTTCCTGGCGATATTCCTCGCGGTTTTCAGGATCTTCCCTGCCAAAGCGGTGCAAACGGCGGATGTCGGAACGGTGAACACCCGAGGTAAAGGTGAAGGCGACGATGGCGTCCTTGGTGGTACGCCCACCATTGGGCATGTCCTGCCAGACGATCATGCCAATGCGATCGCAGGCGTAATACCAGCGCGCCGGCTCGACCTTGACATGCTTGCGGATCATGTTACAGCCAATCTTTTTGGCGTATTCGATGTCAAAAAGCATGGCTTCCTCGGATGGCGCGGTGTAGAGCCCTTCAGGGAAGTAGCCCTGGTCGAGCGGACCAAACTGAAAGATGGGTTCATCGTTGAGCGTGAAGCGCCAGAAACCTTTATCATCGCGCATTTTGCCAAATTTGCGCATGCCAAAGTAGCTGCCCACCTCATCCACCACCACCCCGTCAATTTTCAGCTTAACGGTTAAATCGTAAAGATAGGGATGGTCGGGATGCCATTTTTTGGGATCCGCGATATGCAGCAGCATCTGGCTGGCGGAAATTACATTGCCGCGAGCCACTTCCTGGCCCTCAAAGCTTGCGATTGCTTCCATCTCGGCTTGCGATGGATCGACCGCTTCGGATAACGTTACCTCAACCAACAGGTTGTTTGCGTCAAGGTTGGGCGTCAGCTTCAGGTTTCGAATATGTTGGCTGGGTATGACTTCCAACCAAACCGTCTGCCAGATACCTGAGACAGCCGAGTACCAGATGCCGCCCGGTTTGAGGCGTTGTTTGCCCTTTTGGTGGAAATCAGCTTCAGTGGCATCAGTGACGGATAAAACTAATTCATTTTCACCCTCAACCAGGAAGCGCGTAATGTCAAAACTAAAAGGCAGGTAGCCACCCCAGTGCTCACCTACTTTTTTACCGTTTATCCACAACTCGCAAGCGAAGTCCGCCGCCCCAAAGTGCAAATGCACCACCTCATCCTCAGCATGGCTCACTGTGAAACTGCGTCGGTACCAGAGTTTCTCGTCAGGTTGCAAAACGTGTTCAATACCCGAAAGCCGGGATTCCGGGGCATATGGCACCAGGATTTCTTCCTCGAATGATGCAGGTTGAGGGGCTTCCAGGTTCTGAATGGCGCAATCCCACCAGCCGTTGAGGTTCTGCCAATTTCCACGAACCAACTGCGGGCGTGGGTACTCCGGCAGGGGGATCGGTTGATCGGCCTTCCAGGGCGTTGTTAGATTGTGATGTATCAATTCAGGCATCTTGTTCCTCAACTACAGTTACCATTTTATCAAATGGTAAGAATGTCAGTGGGATCAACGCCAGCAAGCCCAGGCAGGCACCCACCTGGAAGATCAGCGGCACGGGGATGAAGCCAGCCTGTCCGTTTAGCACCGTTGGAATGCCGTACTGACGAATGAGCATGGAACCAATCCCCGGTCCAATCAACATTGGCAGCAAAACCAAAAAGATCATGCGAATTCCCAAAAAGCGTCCGCGACTTTCCTCCGGCAAAAGGTCCTTCAGCCAGGACATGGCCGCAATCGAAGCAGACATATTGAACATCTGCCAGACCAGTCCAGCCATGGCAAGCAGTGGGATGCTGCGGACATACGAGAAGGCGAAACAACCGACACAAGTGATCACGATGGAGAGCGCCAGCATCAGCCGCTTGTTGGTTTTATCAGCCAGGATCCCGAGTGGGATGGCGGCGATGGCGCTGCCGATGATAACCGCGCCGCCTACGATGGCATATTCCGTCTTGCTGACGCCGATGAAGTTGTTGATGTAGATGATCATATACGGAAAAGCTACCTGGAACCCAATTCCGAGCAGCATGGTTGAAATCAAAATAATAAAGAGCTTGGAATTTTCCCTCAGGGTCGCCACTCGAAAAAGCTCCCGGATCTCCTGCCAAATACCCTTTTCGTTTCCTGGCAGATGGTCGCTGGGCTGATCCGGCAAAAACCCACCGGCGAGCAGACCCACCACCATCACAATCCCGCCGAGGAAATAGAAAAAGATGAAGTAAC
>CAZOYK010000025.1:0-18560 GCA_964584065.1 uncultured Anaerolineaceae bacterium
TTCTCTTCCTTCTCGAGATATTGAACTGCTTCATTGAGGTTGTGGGGCTTAAAGTATGTGAACCTACTTAGCATTAAAAGCCTCCTTTTATTACCATGAACAATTTACCTTCGCGCTCTCCAGCGCTTTTGTTTATGGTTTTTGTGAGTAAGATATCTGAAGACAGATATCCAATTTTGACCTAATTCTCCATAATTCTAACATAGCGCAAGAAGACTCTTGCTTGTTAAAATTTACAATTATTGAACTTATAGATTGATAGTTATTGGAATATTTCACAACCAATTATCCTCAATTGGTGGTTTTCGTTTTGGATATTGTTTCTCGTATTGACTTGAAATTTCGATCAAACGCCACTCACTGTCGGGCAAGCCAAAGAGCTCAAACCCGATGGGCACGCCGATCAGAGCCTGCGCTGTGGAATTGGAGAAGCCGGCCGGCAAGCAGACCGAAGGGAAACCGGTAATTGCGGCAAGCGCTCCATTGCGCTGCAACTGGCTCTCGCCCACCCGGCACACCAGCTGCTGTTGGTGCGGAAAAATTAGCGCATCAAGTTGATAACTTGAAAAGAGAGACTCAATCTGCTTTTGCAATAAGGCGCGTTTTTCCATCCTCTTGCTATATTCAGGAGAGGTAATGTCGAGTTGGTTGGCGTGAACCAGGTTGTCTTTGATTCCAGGGTGATGCAAGCCGCTCTGCAAGATGGCATCAATGCTTGGATAGGGGGCGTTCACCGCTGCGAGATAGCTGTTGAGGTGGGCTTTCAGGTCAAATAAGTGCACGCTGATGTTCGCGACAAGCTCGCCGATCAGGATCTGATCATTAATTTCAACCAGATCAACGCCCATAGTCGCCAGCTCTTCAAGCACCTGTGCCATTACCTGGTTGACCGCTTCGTTTACCGGTTCGGAGCCGAAAAAGGATCTGAGCACACCAATTCTTGGGCTGCCTGGAATGCCAGCTTCAGGCAAATCCCGGGTAGCAATAACCTTCAAGACAGCAGCTGCATCAGCGACATTGCGGGCCATCGGTCCGGCGGTGTCCTGGGTCAGGGAATAGGGCACGATCCCGTCATTACTCACCATTCCAACGGTCGGTCGTATGCCCACCAGGTTGTTGGCGCTGGAGGGGGACCGAATCGAGTTGATCGTGTCGGTTCCGATGCCCACCAAACCAAAATTGGCTGCCAGGGCAGCGCCAGTGCCGCCGCTCGACCCTCCCGGGGTGCGGCTCAGGTCATAGGGGTTGTAAGTCTGACCTTTAATCGAGCTGATCGACTCGCCCCAAATAGCAAATTCATGTAAATTGGTTTTTGCCAGGATGATTGCTCCGGCTGCTTTCAGACGTTTCACCAGATCCGCGTCCTTGCCGGTCGAAAAGCCCTCAAGGCTCAGACTTCCGGCAGTTGTCGGCATGTCTGCAGTCTCGATGTTGTCCTTGACCAGCACCGGCACGCCGTGCAAACTGCCGCACAGTTTTCCGGTTTTCCGCAGATGATCATCGCATTCTCCTGCCAATTCCATCGCGGCAGGATTGACACAAATGATGCTGGAAAGAGCTTGATCAAAGCGCTGGATGCGATCAAGGTAAAAGGCAACCAGATCCTCAGTGGTCAGTCGTTTTTCGAGCAGAGATTGGTGGTAAGCGGCGATGTTGAGTTCCAACATGCCACTATTGTATCCTGAACTGCGGAATTGATACCAAAATTTGCATCAAATGTTTATTTGGGCGCTACCATTGTGATGAATTAACATAAACAGACCTAAAAAAGCGAAACCAATTGTATCAATCTTACAATGAAACTGAGCAAAATTTTCGGTACAATAGTAACAGGATGAGAAACGATATATGCTAAAAGCATTAAAAGTACGTTTACGTGACATCCTCAATGTGGATTTGCTGGCTGGCGCAGAAGTGATGGCTGGCGAAGCAGGGATGGACCATGTAATTACCTCAGTCAACGTCATGGAGGTGCCAGATATTGTTGACTGGGTCCGACCGGGGGAATTTTTACTTACAACAGCGTACTCACTTTCCGACAACATCGAAGCCTTGAATACTCTTTTGCCCATATTTTCCGAGAAGGGTGTCTGCGGTATGGGCATCAAAACCAAACGCTACATCAACGAATTGCCGGAAAGTGTGATTGAAACTGCCAACAAGTTGAACTTTCCGATCATCAAAATCCCGCCAGGCGTGTCTTATGGCGATTTGATGAAGCAGGTCTTCACCTATATTATCGGTGAGCAGACCCGCCTGCTTGAAAAGATCAATGAATTCAACAACCAAATCCGGGATATCATGCTCCGGCGTGGGGATATGGACGAGTTCGCTGAACTCATAAGCCAGGCGCTGCATTCCCCAGTATTGATTTCCGACCAGGTTCACAAAAGCATTGTGTTCCACGCGGAAGATAAAACCTGGGAATCTATCCTTGATCGGCTGGTCCCTGCAACCGTATATAACGCGAGTATCCTGGCAGAACCTGGGTCAATGGAAATTCGAACAAATTACGACTCGGTTGATGGGGTGAAGGTCAAGCGCTTCAGCATACCAATCTTCTTCGAAGAAAATCTTTACGGAAATATCTATATCTGGGACATCAATGACCAGATAAACATGGGTGACCTGTTTGTGATCGAATCGGCAACCTCCCTGATCGCGCTGCATATCGTCACCAAGCTGACTGTGACCCAGCGTGAAAATGTGCACCGCACGATTTTTTTGGAGCAGTTGCTAAGCAACAAACCAGAATCCCAAGCCGGAGCTATTCTGGACGCTGAGTATTATGGTTTTGATCCGAATGCTTATCACCAATGTCTGATCCTAAGGGTGGATTATGAGGATAGCGAACGGTCAAGGACTTCGCGCAAGCGCAGGATCCAGGAAACAAGCCTTATCCTGACGGGGATCCTCAGCTACATCCAACAGAAGGCATCATCCCGTTACATTTGGGCAACCAAACCCAATGAGATAGTTTTCCTGCTTGAGTTTGATCCAAACCTCAGCTCAGAAATCCGCGCTGCACAAAGCAGGCAATTCGTCTACTCGCTGCTGGAGGTTGCCAGGGATCTGAAAGTTGAAGAGCATTGCTTCCTGGGCGTCGGTCGGGCATATCCCGGTTCTGACAAGCTCAGCGATAGCCTTCACGAAGCTCAGCAGGCTGTACGCATCCAGCAAGGCAGCCCAAAGAAAGACAAAGATCACTATGGCTTCTATGAAGAGATGGGCATTGCCCGTTTATTTGGCGCACCTGAAACCAGGACGGACTTCCTGAGCCATGCCGATCAAGTGCTCGCACCTATTTTGAAATACGACGCAGAACATGATGGTAAGTTGCTGGAAACCGTCCGGGCATATTTTGAACATGGCGGCAACCTGCGCAAAATCTCTGAAGTACAATTTACCCACTATAACACCGTTGTTTATCGCATCAATCGGATCCGTGATATTCTGAAGATTGACTTAAAGGATCCGGAGACAGCATTTTCCATTCAGTTTGCCCTAAAGATAAGGGATTTACTTGGTTGAAATGTCGAAAAAAGAACTGAACGCGATAACTCTTACTGATGACCTGGTTGATTTCCTTGGAAATCATCCGAGTTATCTGGCAAGCATTCATTCAGTTTATCCGCATGCGGTGAATTTTCTGATCCGGGAGGATGCGCTGATCACGATTACCAGCAAGGATGACATCACGCCGATGGGATTGACAGTAGATTGTGGTCTAAGTTTTGTTGAATTCATTCGAGCAGGCGAGGAAGTTGTCCTGGACCTTGACCGGTTCACAGCTGCAAATGGGAACTTTACATTAAATCTGCGGGACGCTTCGATTTGGCAAACCTGGTCAAAGCCGAACCTGTCACTTCGTCCAGCAGAAGATATAGCCCAAATCCGACTCAAACTTTCGAGGTGGCTTGCACAACAGCCGGCCGAGGGGCTGCTGCCCCTCCTGCCGTGCCTGACGCGCCTGTCGATGAGCAGCAAACTGGTGACTGACAACATCTACAGCCGATATATCGCCGAGGACCTTGGGGCGTTTACCAGGGCAATCAACGCCTACGATTGGGAGCGTGCTTTGAGTTTGACTGATCGGTTGATTGGCTTTGGCATGGGCTCCACGCCTTCCTGTGATGATTTTTTGGCAGCCTATCTGGTTGTTTTTAACATCGCAGATG
The DNA here is from genome assembly GCA_964584065.1 of uncultured Anaerolineaceae bacterium. Lineage (GTDB taxonomy): Bacteria > Chloroflexota > Anaerolineae > Anaerolineales > Anaerolineaceae > Mesolinea. The sequence continues at coordinate 4,179 of CAZOYK010000025.1, forward strand.
CGTTGAACCAGGGGCAGTACGCTTGGATCCGGGAGTTTAATCAGACTATTGCCAGTAAGGCGAAAAGTCGTACCACTCTCATCAGCGTGAACATGCTCAGGCATGCTGCTGATGGAAAGATCAGTCGGAGTCACCAACGGCTTATTCAAATCTGCTTGTTCAACAACCCGTATGACCTGGAGCAAACAGCCAGCCGGGTTATACAGCACGGAGCTACCTCAGGTGGAGATTTTTTGCTGGGGCTGATCTGTGCCTTGGAATGGGTTCAAAATAATATGATGGATATTCATACAAAAATGAAAGGAGAGAGCGCACGGGTTGATTTGGAACAACCTCAACCTGTGCCAGGTATATGACCCTACATACGAGTGTTAAAAAGAATGCTTATTACGACTCGGTAACGCTCATGCTGTTATCGAGGGAATTACAAAAATTGGAAGGTGTTGAAGACCTTTTGGTGGGCATGGGCACCGATCTCAACCTGGACCTGGCAAAGGACCTCGGTCTGGCGGAGGATGCGTTGGACACGTTGACACCCAATGATCTCTTTATTGCTGCCAAAATTGATGATGCGCAAATTACCATGAAGGAAATAGAAGAGGCCTTCAATGAGTATCTCAACAAAAGCGCGGAGTCCGATAGTGACGAGGACTACCAGCCGCCGTCCTTGCGTTCAGCCATCCAGGCTTTGCCCGGAGCCAACATGGTCCTGGTATCAGTACCAGGCCAATTCGCCGCAGCCGAAGTTGAAGAAGCTTTGGAAGCAGGACTGCACGTGATGTTGTTCTCTGATAACGTGTCGGTCGAAGACGAGCTGCGACTCAAGCAAAAAGCGGTTGAAAAAGGCCTGCTGATGATGGGTCCGGATTGCGGAACAGCAATAATTAACGGCAAACCACTTTGTTTTGCCAATGCCGTCAGGCGGGGCAAAATTGGCGTGGTTGGCGCGTCGGGCACAGGCACCCAGGAAGTGACCGTTCAGGTTCACAAGCTTGGTGAAGGGCTCTCGCAGGTCATCGGCACCGGCGGGCGCGACCTGAAGGAGCAAATCGGCGGACTGATGATGATCCAGGGTTTTGAGTCGCTGATAGCAGACCCTGAGACAGACCTGATCGTCTTGATCTCCAAACCACCGGCTCCATCCGTGGCAGAAAAGATCTACCAGATTGCTAAAACCAGCCCCAAACCCGTGGTGATCGACTTTATTGGCGGCGACAGGTCCGCGATCGAAGCCGCTGGGGCGATCCCCTGCATCAGCCTTGAAGATGCCGCACAAAAAGCAGTCAAGGTGCTTCGCGGAGAAGCCTACGAAGACTTCACTGGTTTCTCGCTGCCTGAAGAACAATTAGACCAGATCGTAGGAAAAGAAGTTGCCAAACTGAAGAGCGACCAAACAGATCTGCGCGCGCTCTTCACCGGGGGCACGCTGGCGGATGAAGCCATGAAACTTTTGGGCGTGCATCACGAGATCTACTCGAACATCCCCCTCTCACCAGAAATGGCGATTGAAAACCTACCCGGAGGACGCGGTCACATCTGCCTGGATCTTGGCGAAGACCAGTTCACCCGCGGCAGACCGCACCCGATGATCGATCCCCAAACCCGAACAGAGTTTTTTGAGTCCCACGTGGATGAGAAAACCGCTGTGATCTTGGTGGACGTGGTGCTTGGCTTTGGTTCCTACCACGATCCGGCAGGAGCAGTGGCTGCCTCCGTGCGAGAAATTCGCCAGCGCTTATCCACGCAAGGCAAGGATGTGGTCGTGATTGCGTCAGTCTGCGGTACGGACCTGGACAGCCAGGATTTGAACAAATCGATCGAAACCCTTGAAGCCGCAGGTATCATTGTTTTGCCCTCCAACGCCCAGGCAGTCCGCCTGACTGATCGCGTGTTGCAGCGCATCAAGAAAGGATTTTAAGATGTCCGTCAACGACCTCTTCAAACAGGAACTCAAAGTTGTCAATCTTGGCTTGAAGTCATTCCATAACGACTTAAAAAGCCAGGGAGTCACGACGGTGCAGGTGAATTGGAAACCAAAAGCCGGCGGCAAAAAGAACATGCTCAGCCTGCTGAGCAGGCTCAATAAGACCAAGCAATCATAATTCGAAAGGAGTGAGACATTGATAGATATTATTGAAACCGCAAATAAGGAAGCTCTGGAAATCATCCAGAATGGACAGCCGACGCTGATCGGCTTGGGTGTGGCAGGGGAAGTCATCCCAGGCATGGCGAAAGATCTGTTTCTCCATGCAGGTCCCCCGATCACATGGGAGAAGATGTCTGGTCCGTTGAAGGGCGGTGTAATGGCTGGGCTGATGTACGAAGGCCTGGCTTCCACCCCAGAGGAAGCAGTTGAATATGCGGCTTCCGGAAAGCTCAGATTCGACCCCTGCCACCACCATGACGCAGTTGGTCCGATGGCAGGCATCGTGACCTCGAGGATGCCAGTCTGGATCATCGAGAACACAGCCTATGGCAATCGGGCGTACTGCACTTTGAACGAAGGTCTTGGCAAGGTGCTGCGCATGGGCGCTTATGGACCTGAGGTGATCAGGCACTTGCAGTGGATGGAAAGCGTACTTTACCCTGTGCTGAAAGAAACGATCGAAATCCATGGTCCAATTGACCTGAAGACCATGATCGCGCAGGCAGTCCAGATGGGTGATGAGTGCCACAACCGAAACAAAGCAGCTACCTCATTGCTGATCCGCGAGATTACTCCCAGCATCTTAAAAACCTCATTCAGCAATGAAGACAAAATTGCCGTTTTGGAATTCCTGAACAGCAATGACCACACCTTCTTGAATCTTTCCATGCCGGCTGCAAAAGCCACTTTGGAACCTGCGGGCAAAGTGAAACACTCAACCATTGTCTACACCATGGCGCGCAATGGCACCGAGTTTGGCATTCGCGTAGCCGGGCTTGGCAAGCGCTGGTTCACTGCCCCTGCAGAGATCATCGATGGGTTGTTCTTCCCGGGATTTACAAAGGAAGATGCCAACCCGGATGTCGGTGATTCGTGTATCACGGAAACGCTCGGCATCGGTGGATTTTCGATGGCAACCGCCCCGGCAATCGTGCAATTTGTGGGCGGCACGCCAAAAGATGCGGTACGATATACCACCAGCATGTATGAGATCACCACGGAAGAAAGCCGTGCCTACAAGCTGCCGCCGATGAATTTCAGGGGTTCGCCAACCGGCATCGACATTCGTAAAGTGATCGAAACACAAGTGCTGCCGATTATCAACACTGGCATTGCTCACAAAGAAGCCGGTGTGGGGCAGGTAGGCGCGGGCATCGTGCGCCCGCCGATGGCCTGCTTTGAACAAGCTTTGGAAGCGTTCGTAAACCTCCTTGAAGACGAAGGTCTTCTGGAGGACTAATCTATTGGAGGAACTATGATTAAAAATTGGGACAAAATGAAGGTTTACGACTTAACACAGAACACCAGCCATCTCACACCACCCTGGCCGACCTATGAGCCGCTGCAAGTGAAGTTCTTCAAGCGCCTCAGCCCGAATGGGGCAAACGGAATGCTTATCACCACCTCAAACCATGTGGGTACCCACCTGGATGGTCCACTGCATTTTGACACCTCCGGTCGGGATATTGCCTCGCTCGAGATGGACAAGCTGATGGGTCCCGGCGTGGTCGTTGACCTTTCTGACATTGCTGAAGACTGGTCCATCTACACACCGCAGGATATCATGGACCGCGTTGAAGTGAAAAGCGGCGATATTCTCTACATCAACACCGGCTACCATCGCTATGGCTTTGATCAACCCGAAGCTGACGAACGCCGCTACATGCTGCGCCATCCCGGTCCTTCAATGGATTTCATTGATTGGGTCAAGGAAATGAAAATCAAGCACATCGCCGTGGACTGCGGCTCTGCTGATCACCCCATGAACACCAAGATCCGCGACTGGGAACCGGGTGAGGCTCAGGCTTGCGATGCCTACATGAAAAAACGCTATGGTAAGGGTTTGAATGAAATTTACCCCTGGCCAGAGACCTACCAGGCGATGCACATCAAGGTCTTCCCAAAGCCCTGGGAAACCATTCACGTCGAAAATATCGGCGGTGAGATTGACAAAGTCTTGAACAAACGCTTGATCCTGGGTACATTGCCCTGGAAGTTCCAATATGGCGAAAGCGCTTTCTGCCGCTGTATTGCTATTGACGAAGTCGAATAGGCTATAAAAAACTTGAGTTTCAGAATCCCTTGCAATAAGGGATTCTGAACTCTTGCAAGATAAAAGAATAATTGGAGGAATTGAAATGGGCGCATTATCTGGCATAAAAGTGTTGGATCTGACACGTGTTTTAGCGGGACCTTACGCAACGATGGTGCTGGCAGACCTTGGCGCAGAAATCATCAAAATTGAACAACCCGGGAAAGGGGATGATTCAAGGGCTTATGGTCCTTACAAGAATGGTGAAAGCGCTTATTTCATGAGTCTGAACCGCAACAAAGAGAGCGTCACCCTCAACCTAAAAACTCCAGAGGGAAAAGAGATCCTCAAAGAGTTGGTAAAAAAGGTGGACGTTTTGGTCGAAAACTTTCGACCGGGCACCATGGAGAAGTTGGGCCTGGGTTATGATGTGCTCAAAGAGCTCAATCCCCGTCTGATTTACGCATCTTCCACCGGCTACGGTCAAACTGGTCCCTACAGCCAACGACCGGCTTACGACGCCGTGGTGCAAGCCATGGGCGGCATCATGAGCATCACCGGACAGGCGGATGGCAAGCCAACCCGGGTGGGTTCATCCGTTGGCGATATATTCGCCGGGCTCTTCTGCGCGATTGGTATCTTGTCTGCAGTGCACGAGCGTGAAAGCTCTGGCTTGGGGCAGATGGTGGACGTTGCCATGCTCGATTGCCAGGTTGCCATCCTCGAAAATGCCATTGCGCGCTACGAATTTACCGGCGAGATTCCCCATCCGATTGGCAATCGTCATCCTTCCATCGTGCCATTTGAACCTTTCGACACCCTGACGGCTCCAATCATGGTGGCGGCGGGAAATGACCGCTTATGGGTCACTTTGTGCGAACTGCTGGAACTCGACCTTGCAAATGATCCGCGCTTTATCACCAACCCGAAGCGTAATGAGAACTACCAGGTATTGCGTCCGATTTTGGCTGAAAAGTTCATGACCAAAACCGCTGAAGAGTGGCAGAAGATGTTTGATGAAGTTGGCATTCCCAGCGGACCGATCAACACGGTAGACAAAGTGGTTGCAAATGAACAGGTGATTGCCAGGAACATGATCCTCGAAGTCGAGCACCCAGTTGCCGGTACCACGCGCATACCCGGCATTCCAACCAAGCTCAGCCGCACCCCCGGTGAAATCCGCATGGCCGCGCCAGTTTTGGGTGCTGAAACTGAAAAAATCCTCTCAGAATATTTGGGTCTGACTTCTGACCAGGTCGCTGAATTGCGAGAGAAAAAGGTAATTTAATCGATCTATATACGAAAAGAAGCCGGCTCAAGATTTGAGCCGGCTTCTTTTTTATGTCCAAAGGAATCTACCTAAATTGGTTTTCTATTTCTTCTCCATGTCTTGCAGCTGTTGGCTGACCACAGCCAACTGATTTTCAAGCCAGGTCTTGCGCTGGATCATGGCTGTTTTAATATCAGGTTGTGGCGCATCAATCTGCCCCATGCCCCAACCAAAACCGCCGCGGAAAAATCCGCGCCCTCTCCCGCGTCCACCGACACGTCCTGCAAAACCTCCTGCGTAGTTCCCTGCATAGCCCCCACCGCAAGGTCCCATTCCACGTCCATTCGGTCCCGTTCCAGTCGGTCCAGTTCCATCAAATCTTGGCATATCTATCTCCTTGTTATTGTATTTAATTATCGTCTGTTCATCCGGTTTCCACGCCGGCGTCCAAAAAAGCGACCGAATGTGGAATCCCACATACTTCCGCCTCTGCGAAAAGCTCCGCTAGGTGTTGGAGTTGTGGTTGGGATCTTACCGGTGTCAACACCAGTTGTGTCACAATTCCCCATACCCCGTCCTGTCCGCGAGCCCTGACCCATAGGTCCAGTTCCATCTCTTGTGGGCATATTTGCCTCCTTTTATCCTTTCTGAATCTTAGCGAACAATTTATCGATTATTACATTGGTCTTTTCCAACTCTTGTGTCCAATATCGCAAGGCTTCTTCGCCTTGCGCGGTCAAACGGTAAGTACGTCGGGGAGGACCTTGGGTCTGGTCTGTGTCCCAATCTGATTCAATCCAACCTAAGTCTTCCATCTCACGCAAAGTGCGATAAACAACACTCGGGTGAATGGTCGTCATGTCGATTTCGTTGAGTTCAGACAAGAGACTGTAGCCATGTCCCGGCTTTTCCTTTAGCAAAACAAGCAATGTGGGCTCCAGCAGGGATACAACCAGGGGAGAATGAATCTCCTCGCCCCTTGAACCTGCTCTCATTGCCCAACCTCTTCCACGTCTTGGCATTTTACGTACCTCCTTTTGATCACACACAGTATAGTGCACTATTCTCTTAATGTCAATAGATAAAAAGAGAATATTCGCAAACGTTAACACAAATAATATAATTGCATTGGTAAAAGGAACTTGCTAAACGCTTGTTAAGTACTATAATATTGGGAAGAAGGTACTGGAAAGGTTCCTTGTGAGCTTAAAGCCAGGATTCTAAGTTCTTTGATGGTCGGATAAGCACTGGAGTAACAAAATGAATTTTTACAACGACAATTCAATATCAACCCCTGAATCTCTGCCAGCAGACCTTTTGGTTGGCAAAAGGCTAAAGGATCTGCGCACCGAAAGGGGTTATTCGCTGCGCATACTGGCTGAGCGAAGCGGTCTGAACATCAACACCCTCAGTTTGATTGAAAACGGGAAGTCCTCTCCCTCGGTCAGCACTTTGCAGCAGTTATCGCAGGCTTTGGAAGTGCCAATTGCTGCCTTCTTTGAATCAGAACCGTTAAAAAAAGAGATTGTCTTTACAAAAGCTGAACATCGTCCAACGCAGACCTTCGGTTCCACCAAAATGCAAAACCTTGCCCGGGATCTGATCGATAATGCTGTTCAGCCATTTATCGTGACTTTGCAAGCAGGCATGGGAAGTGGTGATCATGCCATTGTTCATACGGGTTTTGAATTTATTTACTGTCTGAGTGGATCAATACGCTACCAGGTGGCTCAAGAGGAATACATCCTCAATACGGGGGACAGCCTGGTGTTTGAAGCGCACAGACCGCACAGTTGGGAAAACACAGGGGGTATCCCAACTCAAATCTTACTAATACTATATCCAACAGATGATAGAGAAAAAGCCAGCGGACATCATTTTTCGCTTGAGGCTATGAAAAAGGAGATCAATATGAAAATAGCAGCAATAACAGAAGACGGAAAGACAATCAGTCAGCATTTTGGCCGGGCGCCATATTACCTGGTGCTAACCATCGAAGAGGGCAAGGTTACCGACAGAGAAATGCGCGACAAGATGGGTCACAGCCAGTTCCACGAGGAAATTCACGCGAGTGAATCGAGCGGGATGGGGCACGGAATGGGTGCGGAATCCCATAATAAACATGTTGATATGGCCCAGGCGATTGCCGATTGCAAAGCTCTGCTTTGTGGAGGAATGGGCATGGGCGCTTACGAAAGTATGCGCCGGCTGAATATTCGTCCCGTTGTAACAGACCTGCGCGACATTGAAACGGCTGTTCAGGCGTTCATTGACGGCAAACTTGTTGACCACACGGAATTACTGCACTAGGACTAATGTCAGCGCAAACAAAATCATTCGGTTGATTTTCTGGGAATAATCAGGAAAAACCGTTAACAATAAAAGGAGTCACGATGAAATTGATAATAACCGCTCAGAATCCGTCGCTTGAAAGCCAGGTCGACAGGCGTTTTGGACGTTGTGCCTGGTTGATACTTTTTGATACTGAAACAAAGCAATGGGAAGCTTTTCAGAACCCCGGCGTCAGCCAATCGGGTGGTGCTGGAGTGGCCGCGGCACAGTTTGTTGTGGACAAAAGCGCTGAAGTGGTCTTAAGCGGCGATTTTGGACCGAATGCTTCCAGGGCTTTCCAGGCTGCAAACATTGGGATGCAGCGTTTTACGGATAACACGACAACTGTTCAAGAGGCAGTAGAACAATTTAAGTATGTCAGGTAGTTAAAGTGCAAAATAAGCACAGAATGTGAGGTATTTGTGCAAATTGCAGTCGCCAGTGGAAAAGGCGGCACGGGTAAAACAACCATTGCCACCAGCCTCGCGCTAAGCCTGGCAAGTCAGGCTAAGGTGCGCTATGTTGATTGCGACGTGGAAGCGCCCAATGGACATTTGTTCCTGAAGCCGGAGTTTACTGAAATCACTCCGGCAGTTATTCGCATCCCGCAAATTCAAACGGAAAAATGTACTGCCTGCGGCAGGTGCGTGGAAGTTTGTGAATTTCACGCCCTTGCGCACGTTGGGAAAAACATCCTCGTCTTTCCCCAGCTTTGTCATGGCTGCGGCAGCTGCACGTGGAATTGCCCTGAGAACGCAATTGTTGAAGTCCCCAACCCGATTGGAACTATCGAAAGGGGCATGGCTATGGAAGACATTGAATTTTTCCGTGGACTTTTGACCATTAGCGAGCCTATGGCAACCCCAATCATCCGCCAGTTAAAGAAGATGATGCATCCTCAACTCAACACCATCAATATTTATGATGCTCCGCCAGGGGCATCCTGTTCGGTGGTTGAAACCCTACGGGGGGTTGACTTTGCCCTGCTGGTCACCGAACCGACCTCATTTGGTTTGCACGACCTCGGGCAAATGTTTGGCATCTTGCGCGATATGAATATTCCTTCTGGAGTTGTCATCAACCGCGACGGCATTGGCGATGATTCGCTCAAGGACATTTTGCGAGAGTCCAATATTCCGATATTACTTCGCGTTCCTTTTGACCGGACACTGGCGGAGAACCTGGCAGCTGGTCGAACTTTGGTTGACGTATATCCCCAGTACCGGAATGTCCTGAGAGAGCTCTACCAGAAAGTTACTGAAATCGTGGGCGGTAAGGCAAAATGAGCACACAAAACAGTAGAGCGAAACAATTAATTATCCTGAGTGGCAAAGGGGGCACCGGCAAAACCAGCATCAGTGCTGCCTTTGCTCACTTAAACGCTGCCCAGGCAAATTCCCGACCCATGGTGTTTGTGGATGCGGATGTGGACGCAGCCAATCTAAGCCTCGTCCTTCAGCCGGACAGCCTTAGCCCAAACGAGTTTTGGGGTGGTTCCCTGGCAGAAATTGACCCTGCAAAATGCATCAATTGCGGAGCCTGCTCCCCAGTCTGCCGTTATGATGCCATTTTCCCGGACCCAAAAAATGACCAGGTACAGTGGATCGACCCAATTGCCTGTGATGGTTGCGGCGCGTGCGTGTACGCCTGCCCAACAGGCGCCATCAGCATGGTCAGGCAGCAGGAGGGCAACTGGTTTCAGTCAAATACTTCCTATGGCATGCTGTTTCATGCCGAACTCTTCCCGGGGAGGGAAAATTCCGGCAAACTGGTAACCCTGATCAAGCAGCAGGCGCGCTTGTATGCTGAAGATATCCAATCGCAGTGCGTGGTCATCGATGGTCCGCCTGGCATTGGCTGCCCGGTCATATCCGCCTGTGCCGGCACGGATCTGGGCTTGATCGTGACAGAACCCAGCCTGATGGGCTTGCATGACCTCAAGCGTGTGTTGGGGACATTGCGTCACTTCCACGTTCCGTCAGTAATCTGTATCAACAAGGCCGATATTTATCCGGAGGGAACCAGGGCAATCCGGGAATTTGCTGCAGCCGAGGGCATCGAACTGGTCGGCGAAATTCCATATGATGAGAGCATCCCCAGGTCAATGATTGAAGGCAAGCCCGTCACTGTCTTGTTCCCGGATTCATCGGCTGCCAAAGCCATTCAAGATGTATGGCACAAAACAATCGGCTTGCTTCACCTTCAGGAGGATTAAGCATGGATCAAGAGGCGCTTGAGAAAGCTGTTATCGACAACTTGGCGAAAGTACTCGATCCGGAAACTGGTGTCGATGTGGTTCGTATGAAGTTGGTGATGGATCTGGCGATTGACGAGAATGGAAAGGCAAGCTACATCTTTCGCCCTTCCTCACCTCTGTGCCCGATCGCGGTTCCACTGGCAATGATGATCATTCAGGCAATCAAAGAAGTCGAAGGCATCACCGGGCAAACTATCACTGTGGTTGATTATGTTGAGGCGGAAAAACTAAACGATCTGCTTCGTTCGGTTTTAAATGAATAAAGGAGAAGGCGTGATGGAAACTAAAGTAAAGATAGGGATCATTATTTGCGACCGTTATCGCACTTGCGCGGGCGGAAAATGCCTGCGGTCGATGCGAAACCGCGAAGGCGCTTTCAGCATTTATGCTGACTCCGACGTGGAATTGGTTGGTTACACCACCTGCAACGGATGTCCGGGCGGGAACATTGAATATGCCGGCGACGAAATGGTCAGGAACGGTGCCCAGGTGATCCACCTGGCGACTGGTTTGCTGGTGGGGTATCCGCCCTGCCCCTATATCGACACTTTCAAGGATTTCCTGGAGAAAAAATATGGCGTGAAAGTGGTCTTGGGCACGCACCCAATTCCAACAAAATATTTGGATATGCACACGCATCTCGGCACATGGCAGGATCCGGAGTGGACGCCTCGCCTGGCTGCGACGCTTGCGGATGAGGCTACACGCTTGGCTTACAACTAGGAGGCATGAAATGATCGCATTCGGGCCTGTACCTTCCCGTCGATTAGGTTACAGCCTCGGGATCAATAATATTCCTGCCAAACACTGCACCTATTCCTGCGTGTATTGCCAGGTTGGAAGAACGACGCACATGCCCCTTGAACGCCAGGAATTTTACCCGGTCGACCAGATACTGGCCGAAGTTGGGCAAAAAGTGGCTGAAGTGGCAAAAGCTGGCAAAAAGATCGATTACCTGACCCTCGTTCCGGATGGGGAACCAACCCTGGACATTAATCTCGGCAAGATTATTGGGGGACTAAAGCAATTTGAAATACCCGTCGCGGTGATTTCAAATGCCTCGCTGATCGACCATCTTGATGTCCAGGAAGGGCTCATGCAAGCAGATTGGGTTTCTTTGAAAGTGGATTCCATTGATGAGAACGTTTGGAGAAAAATAAATCGACCTCATCGGCGCCTGTCTTTGCCGCGCATCCTCAAAGGAATGCTTGCGTTCAAGCATAAGTTTCCCGGCATACTGGCTACCGAATCAATGTTGGTTGCCGGCTTGAATGACAACGAAAAAGTCACGCGGCAGTTATGCGCCTTTTTGCTCGAGCTGCAGCCGTCAGTATCTTACCTGCCCATCCCCACGCGCCCGCCTGCTGAAGTGGAGGTCACGCCGCCATCACCTGAGGCGCTCCAGGAGATCATCGAGATCTCTGCTGAGCAAGTGCCGTTTGTGGATTTGCTTTTTGAATCGGAAGTGGGGGACTTCGTTTCCACGGGCAATCTTGCAGAAGACATCCTGAGCATCACCGCGGTGCACCCCTTGCGCGAAGAAGCCCTGAGGGATATGGTTTCAAACGTCGGAGGAACATGGCAGGTTGTTGAAGATTTGTTGACTTCTGGAGAGATATCTTCGATCCGTTACCGGGATGAAAGATACTTCCTGCGTCAATTCAAGGATATTCGGAGGAGAAACTTCGAGCCGATTTCATAAAGCCTGAAGTGTCTCAGTGACCGGCTGTTGGTTTGGGCGGATTGCCCGCAGTCAATTTGGAGTTGGGTTGCGTTAGCTGCTGCGGTGAAAGCCTGTGGTTTAACACTTCCGGTTATAATTCACTCTGATTAATTCCATGAAACAAAAATCCTAACAAATGACTTAGGAGAGTTTGACATGCAAATTCGCGCTATTCTTAACCCCAGCACCTATCATGGCGCGCGTCAAAAGCCGCCTTTTTTTGAAGGCTGGTACTTCAAAATGGTCAGCGCCGATGAAACGCACAAAATCGCCATCATCCCGGGAATTATCCTGGGCAAGGATGCGCATGCTTTTGTGCAAGTGATCGATGGCTCGAACGGCGAAACAGAATACTTCACCTTCCCGCTTGATCAGTTTCAGGCGGATTTCCCTCATTTTCGATTAGCAATTGGCGCGAATCAATTCGATGCCTCTCACCTGGCAGTGAATATTATCCAGCCTGAGGCGCAATTAGTTGGTGAAGTTACTTTTGGCAAGCTAAACCCCTGGCCAGTGACCTTTTTCTCTCCGGGCGTTATGGGGTGGTTTTCGTGGGTGCCAAAAATGGAATGCTACCATGGCGTGCTGAGTTTTGACCATTCCCTGCAAGGCAAGCTGACCCTCAACGGCAAAGAGATGGATTTTAGCGGCGGTCGAGGGTATATTGAAAAGGATTGGGGGAAAAACTTCCCTTCAGCGTGGGTTTGGTTCCAGAGCAATCATTTCAAAAACGCATCCGCCTGCATTACAGCCTCCGTCGCCATCATTCCCTGGCTTGGCAACAGCTTCAAGGGTTTCATTGTCGGCTTTTGGCAGGACGGCAAACTGCATCGCTTCACCACTTATCGCAACAGTAAAATCGAGTCGCTCGAGATTTCAGACGATCATGTTGCCTGGGTCTTAGGCAACCGCACGCACCGCCTGCGCATGAATGCACGCCGTGCCCAGGGCGGGCTACTGCGTGGCCCTACCCCGTTGGATATGGGCGGGCGCGTGATGGAAACGCTGAGCGCTTCAATTGACGTCAGGCTCGAAACCCTAAAAGGCGCATTGCTTTTTGAGGGCACAGGCGAACATGCCGGGCTGGAAGTGGTTGGCGACTCGCAGCGTTTAATGGCCAAATAAGCTTGGTTCCGCATTCAAACCACAATAAATGCCTGAGATTCAGTCTACAACTTCCGATTATAATTCTGCAGGTTTAACCCTATAACTAAAAGGACACCTATGTGCGGCATATTTGGCATTGTTACAGCAACTGAACAACCCCTCGGACCGATCCTGATCGAAGCGGCGCGGCGGCTCACTTACCGCGGCTACGACTCCGTCGGCGCGGCTACCATAAGTGGCGCGAAGATCGACCTGCGCAAAGATACCGGTCGCGTGGACGACGTGGCTGATAAATACAACCTGGCAGAGATGAGCGGCACGCGCGGCATCACCCAGCTGCGTTGGGCCACCTTTGGCGCGCCCTCCCAGGTCAACTCCCAGCCGCACCTCGATTCCGATGGCGACATGGTCGGGGCGCACAACGGCAACGTGGTCAACAATGTCGAGCTGCGCCAGATGTTCATGGACGAAGGTCTCGTTGTTCGCTCGCAGAACGACGGCGAATCCTGTGTGCACGCGGTGGAACGCTACGTTGACCGCGGGCTGGACTTCATCGAAGCCATTCGACGCGCCAACGACGACCTGCAGGGCGACTACGCCTACGTCATCGGCCGCATCAACGACGACAAGCTCTACGCCATCAAAAAAGGCTCCGGGCTGGTGGTGGGCATTGGCGAAGGCTTCACCTGCGTCTCTTCCGACCTGCCCTCCATCCTGCCTCTCACCCGCACTATCATCCGCATCCAGGACGGCGAGATCATCACCCTCTGGGCCGACCGCGTGGAGCTGCACTCTGTTGAGGACGGCAGCCTGATCGAGCGTGCGCCCGAAGAGATCACCGAAACGATGAGCTCCGTGCAGAAGGGCGGCTACGCCCACTTCATGCTCAAAGAGATCCACGAGCAGCCCCAGGTGGCGCGCGAGGTGCTGCATATGCTCGCCGGCAGCCCGGACGTGCAGCTCGTGCTGGATAAAATGAAGCAAGCGCGCAACCTGTACTTCATCGGCTGCGGCACCAGCTACCACGCCTGCCTGGCGGGGGCGGTCTATTTTGCCCGCCTGGCTGGCCGTGCCGTGATTCCCGTGATCGCGCCGCAATTCATCCCGCAATACCTGCCCACCGTCGGTCCCGAAGATGTCGGTCTCTTCGTCAGCCAATCCGGCGAGACGAAGGACGTCCTCAACGCGCTCTACGCCGCCGAAAAACAGGGCATGCAGTGCTTCGGGCTGGCCAACGTGATCGGTTCCACCCTCACCAAAGCCTCCGTCTGTTCGCTGCCGCTGTGCTGCGGCTATGAGATCAGCGTGCCGGCCACCAAGACCTTCACCAACCAGGTTGTCACCTTCCTCTACCTTGCCTACCGAATGTCCAGGCGCGACACCCGCGCGCTGGACGCCATCCCCGATTTGATGGAGCAGACCATTGCCCTGACCACCCCACAGGTGCAAGCCATCACGCCAGCCGTCAACGCCTGGGAGAATTGCTACAGCCTGGGCTACGGCGCAACCTACCCGA
>CAZOYK010000026.1:0-10348 GCA_964584065.1 uncultured Anaerolineaceae bacterium
ACGGCAAGATTCAATATCTAAACAATATCACCGCAGTCTACCGATATAATGTGCCAGGATCCTGGACCCAGAAAAATGTAAAAAATTACAAAGGTCGAATTAAAAGTATCAGCAGAACTCTGGCTTTACTCGACGGATTCAACGAGGGCACGAATTATCAGTTCGATAAACTCATAAAACGGAAATCAAGATATATCAGCGTTGGCTTATTATTGCTCTTGGACCCACAGGAAGATGATTTCAAAAAGTACTATTCAAGGTTGAACCTGCCACTAAAAATCGAGTATCAGGTGTTCCGCCGGATTAATTCTTATCGATTATGGGAAAGATATCGACAAATCATGCGCATTTTTCGAAAAATTAAATACATTTAGTTTGGATAAGCAAGATTGTTGCTCGAGTCTGAGCCTGGTATAGCCCTGCTTTTGTTGATCAAACAGAGATGTAGTTATCTTTCTTCACCCCAAAAATGGAGTGTCAGTTCTTTTTGCAGGTCCTCACGGGTTTTTGCTTTTATCGGAATGCTTTTCGCTTTGTATTTTTCGATGTATTCATCCAGACTGCAAATTTGCCGAGCAGGAACGCCGGCAACTACAGTGTTAGGCGGAACATCTTTATTAACGACACTGCCTGCCCCAACAATACTATTAGGTCCAATTGATACGCCCGGTAGAATGATCGAGTTTATTCCAATAAAACAATTGTCGTGAATATGGATACTCCCAAAGCGATTCCCCCAGGGTGACGAATCCGGCAGGCTATCCCTGAATAGTCGGCTGGAAGCGTCATGCGTAATCAAAAATACGCCATATGTAATTGTTACTTTGTTTCCGATTTCGACTAACCAGGGCTCTGACCCGTAATTGTGGGGTCGATTTAACAGTTGACATTGATCGCCAATCCTGACACCCTGAGTGCGCAAATATTTAACTAAATTCCCGCGATGCAGAATGTAATATTTAAAATTTGTGATGAGTTTGCTATGTTTTGATGCCATCAAGCGCCCCGCGATTTTTCCAGTAAACCAATAAAAGTAGATTCGTATAAGGTGATCATACTCTCTACCGAAAATTTTTGCATCACAAATTCTTTTCCGCAATTCCCCAGCCTGCTGCGCAAGTCCGGGTTCTCTAAAAGTAATACCGCCTTTTCAGCCAGAGCTTCTGCCGATCCCACTTTTACTAAGTAGCCATTCTCACCAGAAACGATTATCTCAGAATTTCCTGGCGCATCAGAGGCAACCACCGGCTTGGCGAAAGCAAAGTATTCCAGAATTGAGTTTGAAATTCCTTCTGCATAAGTCGCCAGAACACACATCCTGCTATTCGCAATGAACTGGTAAGGTTTTATGCAGTCAGTAACAAAAATCACTGAATTGACCAGACCCAACTGATTTACCAAAATCCTGGTTTGTTCTAATGTCCCTGCGTCATGCCCGACCAGCAAGAGTTTTGAATGCGGAAAATCCTTAATTATCAGCGCCATAGCATTGACTAATGTTTGATGGTCTTTGTGTCTGCTGAAATTTGCCACCATGCACAGGTCATATTGGATTTGACCAGGTTCTATTCCCTCAAATCGCGAAAAATCCAAGCCGTTATAGATGACGCGGGCGTTTGGGTTGCTCTCCAGACCAAATGCCTTCAGCCCTGCTTGTGAATTTGCTACAACGATGTCGGCATGCTTTGCGCTCCACTGACTAAGTCGATGATTGAAGTTTAATGATGTTGGAGCAGAGCGGATTCCACCGTGTAAAAACGGGATTTTTAACCATCGTGAAACGCACAGTCCTAACAAATCCCAAATGCCACTCCCCCAGGTGTGGATCAGTGCCGCATCATATTTGCGGGCGATTTTCACTAACTTGACCAGAGGAGAGAAGAGCCCGGTGAAGCGGCTTCTTTGGATGTTGATTAACTGATCAACGTAATTTCTGGCTTCGGTTTCACGCAAACCATTGGGATTCATTGTCACAAGGATCACAGAAAATTTTCCGCGTTCCTTTAATCCTTTGAGCAGGGATAATAGTTGTTGTTCTTTACCCCCAGCCCCCAACCCACCAATAATCATTAATATGACTGGTCGACTGTGTTCTGAACTTCTGCTCTCTTTAGTTTTACTCATATACTAAACTTTAATATGTTTCTGCATCGTTTGTTATCAACAAAGGCTCGTAATAACTATTTCCCAGGAAATTTTGGCTTTTTCAAGAGAATATTCTTCAAGGAAACGCTCTCTGGTTTTACAGGCTCCTTCTGCCAGCTTATTATAAAGGTCCTCATTTTTAAGCAATTCAGAGATAGCATTTACATAATCGCTCACTTCATTGCCTCTAACTAACCGTGCGTTAAAACCATCCACTGCCACATCACTGATATCGCCAATATCCGGAACGACAACTGGCAGGCAGCAGCTCAGTGCTTCGATCATGGCCACAGGCAAGCCCTCAAAGGCCGACGCCATCACGAATATTTGCGACTGGTTTAAAAACCGGGGTATCTCTTGGTAAGGCTGATTGCCTGTAAAAACAATGGCGTTTTCCAGGTTATGCTGCCTGCATAAACTTTCCAAATTGCTTCGCTCAGGACCATCTCCAACCAAAACTGCCCGAATTTCAGGCATGCTTTGACTCATTTGAGCAATGGCATTGATGATCAAGTCAATTTGCTTATTTCTATCCATTCGACCGCAATAAATCAGATCGAATATTTTGGGTGATGAATCGGGTTTGAATAGTGAAAAATCAAGGACATTAACCGCGGTTGGGACAAAAATCTTGTCCCTGGGTATCCCCAGAGAAACAAGCTGTTCTATGGATGAAGCTCCGCGCACACCAATGCGAGCAGAATTTTTTAGTAGATTCTGGAAAAATTTACTTTTAGCAACTTTTGGTCTGTCTGTTCCAATCAATTCCTGAATTACTGGAATGCCAAATAAGGAACCCACAATTGCTGCATATATCCCGTGAGGAACAAAGTAAATCGCATATAGCAAACCTGGCTTTTCACGAATGCAAAGGTAGATTAGCGCAAAGAATCGATAAAGTTCCGATAATAAAAGCGACCACTTCAGAAACCCTGGTGGAGAAAATGCTTTGGTCTTCTTTGTCTCAAGCGGTGAGCGCCGTACCAGGAGAATCTCTTCAATGATGTCCAATTCTTGCAGAGGGAGTAAACTGGCTCTGACTTTGTCATCGCTCATTCCACAGACTACTAAGATTTTCAACGATTTACCCTCTCAAGAATTGGGGAATCCTTACGCAGCCAGCGATTCAATGAAATCCACCATCCACGAAGTTACATCAACTTTCTCTCTGAGCATAACCTCACATTTTGTGCGAAACTCGTCTTTCAAATTTTTGTCACCCGCTAATTCCAATGCCTTTTCAATCGCGGGGTCGCCGTCAACGTAATGATACATGAGCCCATATTTGTGGATGATCTCATCGAGATTGCCACTGCCAAGGGGGTTGATGTACACGCTTGGTGTGCCGAGGATGGCGGCTTCAGAGGCCATTGTGGCGCCTTCGCCAACATACATGCTGGCGTAATACATCAAATCGTGGATCTTGGTAGGGCTCACACGCACCTTGTAGGGTTCCAATTCCGCCGGTAGGCTCCCTTCTGATGTGATGAGCACTTTGCCGTGTTGATTCAATCCTGAAACGAGACGAATTTTTTGTTCATCAGAGAGTCCCAACTGCCCCACATCATGGGATGCACCCCAGGAAACAAATCTGACGATGAAAAACCTTTCATCCTCCCTCAAACCGGAAGCAACGAGGCTTTCAGGATCTGGTTTGAAGTAGTTGGGATGCAAATAAGCTAATTCCTGATATCCGTTATATCGAACCTGCTTCTTACCCAGATCGTCTTTATAACTACTTGGCGTGCAAATCCTGGTGGCAAAAGGAAAAGTTATCGCATTTGACAGTTTGGCATGTTCTGTATCCGTAAAAACGACGCCTTTTATTCCTAACAGCTTACACACGTGAACAATGAAAGTCCCGCCAATCTCCACGATAACGTCTGCTTTAAAGTCCCTGGCTAATCTGAATAGTTTCTTTGCGTGTGTCAGAAGTTCAAGGGACAATCCAGCTAAGCCAGCCCCCTTTTTACTCATTATTTCATAAGGGTAGTTGTAATCATCCAACAATTGAATGGTCACGTCTTTGTCCCGGGCAGCTAATATGACTTCGTGACCGTCCTCCTGCCAGAGATGATAAGCATTTTTGAAAAAATGTACATGGGCTGGATGGCTGATATCGATGATTATCTTCATGTTTATTTATGACTTCTACACAACCCTTCCGATTTGTGCCCAAAGCCGATGCCGTAATAGGAAAACCCTTCGCTTTTTGCTTGATTTGGGTCTACTGCCCTGCGTCCATCAATGATGACCGGGTGCCTTAAGCTCGTCTTTAAAGACTTTAAATCCAGGTTTCTATAAACCTGGTGAGAAACCATGATCACAATAGCGTCACTATCCTTTACTACCTCTGCCAATGGCAACTTATAATCTGACACAAAAGGATCATGGACCTTAGCGACAGCTCCCTTGGACTCAAGGAATTTGATCAATGTTTCGCTTGGGCTGTTTCGAGTATCATCGCTTTCCTCAAGATAAGCATATCCAAGAACGGCTATCTTTGCGTCAGCTATTGAAACGCCCGCTTTGTTAAGGGCAACCTCAAGCAGCCCGGCAATGTGGACGGGCATAGAGTCATTCACTTTTCGCGCTGCCGGTATCACATGCAATTGGACCTCATCTTTAGCGCCATAGGCTAGCAGCCATGGGTCCTTTGGAATGCAGTGACCGCCAACTCCTGCTCCAGCCATCAGGACATTGCGTCCCGGAGATTTGTTGACCAATTCCCGGACTTTGAGAAAATCAGCTCCTGTTGCCTGGCAGATCATGGCCAGTTCATTGGCAAAGGCGATATTTACATCCCGATAGGTGTTTTCTGCGGTTTTGGTGATTTCCGCCGTGATGATATCCGCGCGATCCAAATCGGCTTCAACAATATTTCTGTAAAGCAGCTTCATGATTTCGGAGACCTGAAGCGTTTCACCGCCGCAAACCCTGCTCATGGTCTTAAGATTAGCCAGTAGCTTACCTGGCATCACTCGTTCCGGGCAAGCCCCAAGGAAAAAGTCCACGGATGATTTTTTGCCACTAACTTCTTCAAGGATTGGGCGCACAACCTTCGAGATGGTGCCTGGTGCTATGGTTGATTCCACAATAATCAGGACGCCGTCTTTCATTTCATGCGCTAAATTAGTACAGGCGGATCGCAAAGCAACATACTGCGGAATGTTTTCTTGGTCTGTCGGTGTCTCGACGTCAATTAATACAATATCCAGTTCTCTTATCAGTTGGTAATCCGTGCTCGCATGAAACCGCTTGGAGCTTGTCACTTCGGTTATCAGCTCCTGTAAACCCGGTTCGATACCCTCAATGGGGCAGATGCCGGCATTGATCAGCTCAACTCTGTCTTGCTTGATATCCAGTCCTGTGACTTCAAAACCGGCTTTGGCGAACATACAAGCCACGGGTAAACCTACATAACCTAAACCGATGATGCCGATTTTGGCATGCTTTTCTGAGATCTTATTTTCTAAAGCGTCTAAGTAATTCATTTTTCTGATCTGAATCGTCAAACTTGAACGGTTTCATGGATTGTACCTGAGTGAATGATCGCCTTTGCCAATTCCAGAGCTCTCAATCCGTCTTCCCCTGTAACAGGTGCCGGCGTGTTGTTCTGGATGGAATTGATGAAAGCCTCTTGTTCTGCTCGCAAGGGCTCTTTCTTTGCAATCATGTGGCGGACCATTTTGCCCTCTCGCACACCCCGTAGAACGCGAAGATTCTCCCACTCACTGCCGTGCGAGATCGGATTTTCATAGAAATACAGATCCTGGGTCAGGTAGTCGCATCGGAACAAGCCCCGTTCCCCGGTCACAATGAATTCCCGAATTTTCGTTGGGGTCAACCAGTTGATGTTCAGCGTGCCAACCGATCCGTCTGCCAGGCGAACCAATCCGGTCAGGAGGTCTTCATATTTACTGTGAATGTGTTTTTCGGTTTCAGCAAAGACGCGCACAATTTCGCTTTGCGATACAAAACGCATGATATCCAGATCGTGAACTGCCAGGTCGATCACTACGCCCACATCCCCAATCCGAGCGGGGAACGGTCCCTGCCTGTGGGCATCCATCTGAAAGATTCGCCCTAATTCTTCCTGGGCGATAAGTTCCTTTAGAGCGATGATGGCAGGATTGAAGCGTTCGATGTGACCAATCATTAATTTCACATTTTTATTTTTTGCCGCCTCAATGATTTCCCGTCCCTCTTCCAGGGTGAAGGAAATGGGTTTTTCGATCAACACCGGGATGCCACGGTCGATGATATCAAGAGCAATTTTGTGATGATAAACCGTTGGCACAGCCAAAGTGACTTCATCAGGTTTTGTTTCGTCGAGCATTCGTTGGTAATCAGTATATGCTTTGGTACTATATTTTTTTGCTACTGAATTTACCCGCGATTCATCGAAATCAGCCACTGCTACCAATTCAACATCCGGGAGTTCCCAATTCACGCGGGCGTGATTGACACCCATTGAACCTACGCCTATGACCGCAGCCTTTATTGTCATAGTTTGTTCACTTCAGCAACGATGGTTTCCAGGTCAGCCTGGCTCAGTTGAGGATGCACCGGAATGGAGATAACTTCTTTAGCCAACTTTTCTGCAACTGGTAAATGGACTGGACCAAGCATGTCAACGATGTAGCTCTGCTGGTGAGCAGGAACGGGGTAAAAAATGCCAGTTCCCACCCCAGCGTCGTTCAACTGCTTAACAGCCGCGTCACGATCTCTGCCTCCATCCACACGAATGGTGTATTGATGCCAGACATGTTCGTAGCCCTCTTTGACTTTTGGCGTGATAACTGATTGGATGTGCTCGCTCAAGTAACGGGCGTTATTTCTTCGTTTTTCTGTAAATGGTGCCAGGCGTTCCATTTGTGCCAGACCTATTGCCGCGTGCAAATCGGTCATTCTAAAGTTGTAGCCCAACATGTCGTGATAATAACGAACCTTCATGCCATGACTGCGTAGAAGTTTGCATTTTTCAGCAAAATCATCGTCATTAGTGGTTATCATTCCACCTTCGCCAGACATGACGTTCTTAGTGGCATAGAGTGAAAAAGTGCCTGTTCCAAAACTACCCGCGACTTGTTGTTTGTAAGTCGCGCCGACAGCCTGGCAGGCATCTTCGATGATGACAAGATTGTGTTTTGCAGCAATAGCCTGTATGGCACCCATATCACAAACATAGCCATAGAGATGAACCGGCAGAATGGCTTTTGTTCTGGGTGTTATTGCCGCTTCGATCAAAGCCGGATCAATGTTAAAGGTCTCTTCGTCAATATCCACAAATACGGGCTTCGCGCCGGTAAAAAGCACGCTGCTTGCTGAAGCAATGAATGTGAATGGAGTGGTAATAACCTCATCGCCAGGTCCAATCCCATGTGCTAATAGGGCGATATGGAGAGCTGTCGTTCCTGAAGACGTCGCGATAGCATGCTTCACCTTACTTAATTCAGCAAAGCGTTTTTCAAGCGCGGCCACTTTTGGTCCCTGTGCCAGCATTCCGGAATTTAGCACTTCCATTACGAGTTGCTTTTCTTCTTCTCCAATATAAGGCTTTGATATGGGAATCATTTTTTGTCCTCTACTTTTTAATAGACTGTAAAAAGACATCTCTTGGGATGTCGATTTTCTGTTGGCAAGCAACACATTTCATTGAAACAGAGCCCGTGGGCAGACCGTTTGTGGTTGAATCTAACTGATCCTCATCAAGGACGAGTTTGTGACCACAATAACAAACAAATCCGCTTAAGCGCGCAGGGTTTCCTATTACAAGACCATGATCGGGCACATCTTTAGTTACCACTGAACCAGCCCCAATCATCGCCCACTTGCCGATGGTGACCCCGCAGACAATCGTGGCGTGGGCTCCGATGGATGCGCCAGTTTTGACCAGAGTCTCACTGACCACCCAGTCTGAAGCACTTTTCAAGCTTCCATCAGGATTGATCGCACGGGGGAACTTATCATTCGTAAATACGCAGTGGGGTCCGCAAAAAACCCCATCTTCCAGGGTGACGCCGTGATAGATCGAAATCCCATTTTGGATTTTAACGTTGTCGCCGATTTGGACATCCGAGTCGATGTAAACACCTTTACTCAGGATACAGTTTTTACCGATAATCGCATTTTCTCTGACCTGGCAATGTTGCCAAATTTTGGTGCCCTCCCCAATGACAGCTTGTTGGGAGACGTCAGATGTTGGGTGAATGTAAACGTTGTTCTGCATAATATTTCCTGTTTTTAATTTAGGACTAAACAACTCAGCCCTTCAATCGTTCTTCTTGTCGTATTGACGTTTTTTCTCAAAGTAGAGTAACTGCTCTTGATATAGGCGTATTCGAACGAACATATCAGCTAAAAGACCAAAAATCCAAAAAACAAGACCCAAAGTGACAAGGTAAATTCCTATGATGGCCAGGGATTTATAAGGTGTAATTGATCCGGTGTTTATATAATGAATGAGCGTGAAGATGCCAAATAGCAAACCCACAATAAAAGGTACAACACCCAGCCACGTGAAAAACCGCAAAGGGCGGTAGTCGCGATAGGCTCGGAAAATAATATTGATCGTCCGTCCGATATACTTAAACAAGTTTCCAGCAACCCGGGATTTCC
Source organism: uncultured Anaerolineaceae bacterium (assembly GCA_964584065.1). Taxonomy (GTDB): domain Bacteria; phylum Chloroflexota; class Anaerolineae; order Anaerolineales; family Anaerolineaceae; genus Mesolinea. The sequence continues at coordinate 8,767 of CAZOYK010000026.1, forward strand.
GACCCTTAAAATACTTTACATTAACCGGAACTAATTTGATATCCAATTCTTTGTTTGCCAGATCAATGAAAGATTCCTGGGTATAGGTGAAATTACGGGTCAAATTCATGCGAAGCATAGCTTCTCTTGAATAGGCGCGGAAGCCGCAACTTACATCCGTAAAATGCTTCTGAGTGAGTAAGCTGATGAGGTGGGACATCTGCTTATTCCCCCAATACTTTAGTTTCGACATGTACTCGGGTCTGGCGGAGTGGCCATTCTTATCAGTAAAGCGATCTCCACTGACAAAATCAGCTTTGCCAGTCACGATGGGTTCAATAAGTAGGGGAATATCCGATGGGGAAAATTGACCATCCGCGTCGATATTCACCATCACATCCGCGCATAACTCAAGCGCTTTAATCAGTCCGGTGTTAAAAGCTGCGCCAACACCTCGATTTTGAGAATGTGACACAACATTCGCGCCAGCTTGTTTAGCCAGCGATGAGGTCTCATCCGATGAACCGTCATCCACAACCAATACGATGACTTCTGATATTCCATCTAAAGCTTTTGGAACACTATTCACGACCTGTTGAATAGAGTCCTGTTCATTGAAAGCGGGTATAAGGATCACTAATTTCATAATTTATGACATCTTCTTATCTTAGTTCTACATATCAAAAGGTTTCGTTCAATGGTATCTGGGCTTTCATCAACCTGTCTGGTCCATTTGGGCATTGCAATTTATGAACACCCCGATTTTTTCAGATCCAAATCACGACTATTATAATTCATAACCTTCACCCCCCATCGTCATAAGTGACGATCTCTTTCATCCGAAAATGGCAAGCAGGAACAGCTGAGTTTGATCGAATTAACCTATCACCGCCACTCTCGGTGGCTTCTAAGCTTGTGCTGATCGTGGTGGAGGTGGGCTGGTGAGTGGCGGTGGGGTTTCCGTTGGCGGAAGAGGAGTGAAAGTAGCGGTCGCTGGCGGGGTGACTTGTTGCAGCAATCTTGCTTGTATTGCAACCATTGAGTTTTCGAGTTGCGCAATTGATCTGCCATCTTGTCTCGCCGAAATTTATTAACTGTAACTCTTGGAAAGAGTGATAAACTAAAAAAACCATATATCTTTCTCAAACGGATTAATTATGGCAGAGATTATATGCTCAGCCATAAATAGTATTCATTAGCAGGGTATTTAGAGGAGTTATGGATAAGGAAACTGAATTATCGCAGACAATAATTCTCCAGTGCTTAATCCTATTACTGCTTTTCTCCATTTTTATCACCCCTTCAGCATTCCCTGATATCAGATTTTCTGTAAATAAACAGCCGGGAAACATCCAAACTCTGCTTTTTAAAGTATTTTCTCCAATCATCCCTCTCAAGCTGGATAATGCCCTTTTTTCTGCCGGGGTTTTTCAGGCGACAGAAAATAGTACTAACAATGATACCCATAAGATATACCTGCCAATAATTCATCGAGCCCCTGATAACCCATTGGATTTCAATAAAAAAAGTCCCACGAGCGGCTCGACAGGCATCTCGCTCACCCCAACTTTATCCTGGAATCAGACCACCCCAGTGACCCGCT
>CAZOYK010000026.1:10448-18295 GCA_964584065.1 uncultured Anaerolineaceae bacterium
GGCATCTCGCTCACCCCAACTTTATCCTGGAATCAGACCACCCCAGTGACCCGCTACGAATACTGCTACGACACGACCAACGATGGCACTTGCACCAACTGGATCTCAACTGGCACCAACACATCCGTGAGTTTATCCGGACTGCAAGAGGGTGCGACCTACTACTGGCAGGTCCGGGCGTGGAACGGAACCTACGGACCCACCTATGCCAATGGCAGTGCCAGCGCCCACTGGTCCTTCACGACGGTGCTCCTGACCCCAGCTGCATTCAACAAGAACGCTCCTGCCAATGGCAGCACAGGAGTCAGCCTCAACCCGGTTTTGAGCTGGAACGCCAGCACCAGAGCCACAAAATACGAATACTGTTACGACACGACCAATGATGGCACCTGCAGCAACTGGATCTCAACTGGCACCAACACATCCGTGAGTTTATCCGGACTGCAAGAGGGTGCGACCTACTACTGGCAGGTCAGATCCTGGAACGGAACCTACGGACCCACATACGCCAACGCCAACGCTTATTGGTCCTTCACGACGGTGATTCTACAACCCGGGGTATTCAACAAGTATGCGCCAGCCAACGGATCAACAAGGTTAGTTCTTACTCCAGTTTTAAGTTGGACAGCGAGTGCCAGGGCAACCCGATACGAATATTGTTATGACACAACAAACGATGGGACATGCTCGAATTGGGTCTCCACTGGCACCAGTAGAAGCGTAGGTTTGCCAACGCTTCAATCGTCAACCACCTACTACTGGCAGGTCCGGTCCTGGAATGGCACCTACGGTCCTGCCTACGCCAACGGCAGCAGCACGTCCTTCTGGTCATTTCGTACCCTGGATCCTGGCGTTCATGTCCTGGACAACTGTTCGATGTACGCAACCACCAATGCCTACGTCCACCTGGTGTGTGAGGTTTATAACAACTCCTCCTCCAACATCGAGAACGTCAAGTTGTATATCGATATTTACAACTCGCTTGGGGGCCTGGTCGATACCGATTATGCCTACGCTCCAGTTGATATTGTTCACATTCGCGGGAAAGCCTGCATCGATATATCGTTCCCCAGACCAGCCGATCCGGATTTTTATGTTGAACTGGAAGATTTAAGCTGGGATGACACCAGCCTCTCAAGGCCTTATCTTACTCTCTCAAATCATTCCGGGAACGTGGGCAGTTCTTTGTATACTGTGCTGGGAATCCTGACGAACAACTTATCTCAAACAGTCTATTCCGTCAAAGCAGTCGATAGTTTGTATTTCGGTAGTGGACATATTGTTGGGTGTGATTACGCGTTTATCAACAAAGATCCGCATGATCTCTCCCCGGGTCAATCGAGTTCTTTTGAAATTTCCACTTCCCTCCCGGACCCATCCTCCGTTGTGCGATACGCCATTCAAACTAAAAGTTCGTTTTTAGCGACTGCTTCAGAACCGGCGAAAACGGGTGAGGAGCATTTTGTCAGCTTATCCAAAATCTATCATCTGATGGACCTTCAGTCGTTGATGGAGGAAGCTGAGAACACAGTCGGTGAGAGAGGTCTTGGGGAGTAACTCTTTTTTGAAGATTTAAGAGCTTGATTTGCTGATGTCTGAGGTTAACCAGATGTGCTTAGCCTGTGCTCGAGTTCAAGGAAAGTAGTATTAGGAGACCGGCATTATTATAGGGGTTACCCTTGCAGTAGGTAATCGTGATGCCCTATGGTTATTGTTCTTTCATTCCGGTCTTTTTTGACCTGACCAGAAGATAAATTGCCACACTAACGGCCCCTACAGCCAGCAGCAGGATCCAGTTACTTGAATTTTGTCCTGGGTTAGATTCTGCCAGAGTTTCGATGCTTGTTGGTGAAGGCAGGAAGGTTTGAGTTGCTGTGGCTAAGGGGCTGGGGGTGATCGTAGGGCTTGGCAAAGGTGTCTCAGTTGCAGGGGCTGGCGTGGGCGTGTTTGTCGCCGGCGGGGTGACCTGCAGCAGCAGCCTCTCGCCAGGGTAGATCACGCTGGAATCATTGAGGTAATTCCATGCCATCAGGTCGGTATGGGGGATACCATACAAATTTGCGATCCACACCAGGGTCTGTCCTTCAGTGACCGTGTGATAATACTTGCCGTCCGCAGCCGGGGTGAGCTTTTGCAGCGGGGTCAGCGGCACAGGAGTGGGGGTGGGGGTCTGATCCGGACCTTTTATCAGCAGCCTTTGCCCGACCTGCAGCGGCGTTTCCGCAGTGATGCCGTTGAGCTCCACCAGCCGATTAACTGTAACCCCATAGGCCTCGCCGATTCTTGACAGGTTCTGGTATGCCTCCACCACGTGCACGATCCGCCCTTCGCTGTCTGGTGCGGCAAGGATCACGTTCCCCATCGGCGTTGGGGTCACCAGCGCGCGCGACTCCGGTCCGGCAATCAGCAGCTCATCTCCGGTCTGCAGCACATAGCTATCAGGCAGGTTGTTCCAAAGCAAAATATCTTTGATGGTTACCCCATATGCCACCGCGATCGACCAAAAGCTCTGCCCTGGTTTGACGATGTGCAGGTAGTTGCCGCTTTCATCCGGCTCCACCAACTCAACCGGGGTGATGATGCCGGGAACGATTGGCGTTTGCCCGGGGATGGGGGTTATGCTAATGGGAGGGGCAGCTTCGCAGGGCACGCCCGAGATATAGGCAGCTTGCAGAATGAAATAGGTCATGCCATTGCTGGCTTTGGCAGTACCCGCGCCAACATGGCAGTAGTAAGGCTGGGTGGCAGGGCGCATGTGGTCGAAATCATCCCACATCAGCATAATCTGGTCGATGGTTACGCCGTCGCTGGCGACCGCAAAGTTCTCTGTGGCGAAGACGGTCCCGCCCCCGCCATATCCTGCCGCTGCAATGCGCCCTTTGACGTCGCCAATGTGCCAGGAAAGCAGGTTATCCGCCATGATTTGGGCAGTGCCTTGAGCCACGGCGTCGATGATGGGGTGTTCGATCAATGCAGGCAGCCCATTTGCCATGCGCAAGACGTTCATCGCCGCAATTAACTCGTAAGCACTGACGGTTTGCAGGGGTGCCTGGGCGTCCTTTGCCTGCGTTGTCCGGTTCGGGTTGGCAAAGCTTGGTACCAGGAGCAGCAGGATGAGGAGAAAGAGGGTCATCTTTCGCAACTTTTGCATGTGTTTTATATACCATAGAATCTGGAGGGCACAAAACAGCCCGCGAAAATCATTTTTCATCATTGCCAGCCCCGATTATTTTATTCCCTCGTAGGCCGGATTCCGCTTTTGAATCCGGCTCTTTTCAGACAGCAGATTGCCACGGTCGCTTCGCTCCCTCGCGATGACGGGTAGCGACGTAGTTGTAGGGCGAGGTTGAGGGCACCGTGAAGAATGTGATGGACGGATGTATCGTGCCCTCAACCCGCCGTGTGCGCCAATTGAGAGTTCTGGGTACGGCGGATTGGAAGCACGGAGAAGCCTCGTTCTGTTTTCTGCTTGATGAACAAGACAAACGGTAGATCGCCGCGGTCGCGTTCGCTCCCTCGCGATGACGTTCCGACCGGTCATTACCAGCCCCGATTATTTTATTCCCTCGTAGGCCGGATTCCGCTTTTGAATCCGGCTCTTTTCAGACAGCAGATCGCCACGGTCGCTTCGCTCCCTCGCGATGACGCCCCCTCCGGTCATTGCCAGCCCCGATCCTGTAGGGTGCCTTGACCAACAGACGTGTTAGGGGCGTGGCAATCTGATTTTTGTGCTTGGTGAAATGAAGCAAGGGCAGATCGCCGCGTTCGCTTCTCTCCCTCGCGATGACGATGTTGCAGAAGGTGTTGTTTATGGCGGATTGGAAGCACGGACAAGCTACATTCGATCCAAAATTGCGGTGCTTCCAAGCTCGCCCTACGAAAAGAATTGTGTTAAAAATATCGCCATCCAGCCTGCGAAATCTATCGTACAATTGGTAATCATGAAACTCGTCGTCCAAATCCCTGCCTACAACGAAGCCGGACATTTGCCTGTCGTGCTTTCCGAGATCCCACGCCAGTTCCCCGGGGTCGACGAAGTGATTGTGCTGGTGATCGACGACGGCTCCACGGACAACACATCTAAGGTGGCGCTGGAAAATGGCGCGGATTACGTCCTGCGGCACCGCCGCAACCGCGGTCTCTCGCGGGCTTTCATCAGCGGTGTGCAATTCGCGCTGGCGCTCGGAGCGGACATCATCGTCAACACTGATGCGGACAATCAATATCCCGGCAGCGAGATCAGCAAGCTGATCGCCCCCATCCTTGCCGACCAGGCCGACATGGTGATTGGCGACCGTCAAACCCTGGCTAACGAGCATTTCAGCAAGAGTAAGCGCCTGATGGAGCACCTCGGCAGCTCAATCATGCGCCAGGTCTCAAAAACTGACGTGCCGGATGCCGTCAGCGGTTTCAGGGCCTTCTCACGCTACGCCGCGTTGCGCCTGCAGGTCTACAACCCCTACTCTTACACCCTCGAAACGCTCGTGCAAGCCGGCAAGGGGCAAATGAAGCTGGTCAACGTGCCCATCCGCACCAACCCTGCTGTGCGTGAATCACGTTTGCATAAAGGGGTCTTCAATTTTATCTGGCGCCAGGGCGGTGCAATTATCCGCTCCTACGTGCTCTACCAGCCCCTGCGCACCTTCGTCAGCACAGGTTCGCTGCTCTTTCTCGCAGGTTTGATCCTCCTGGGGCGCTTCCTGGTCAGTTATTTATTTTTCGCCGAGGGCTCCCGCTACATCCAGTCCGTTTCCATTGGCGGCACGCTGCTGACAGCTGGCATCACTTTGATCATGTTTGGCTTCCTGGGGGATGCCATGCGCGCCAATCGCCAGGTGGCCGAAGAAACCATGATCAGCCAACGCGACCAAGCGCGCCTCCCGCAACCAGCAGACCTGCGCGAATTCCAGGGGCACCCAATTTACTCGTCCTTTAATCCCCCCGATTTTCACTCCCTCGAGTGATGCAGTCTTAAATTATTAAAATTTTCCGATCAGCCAAATCGCTGTGCTATACTCATACTCCAGAAGGCGTTTTGACGCGCCCGGGACTTACTTAAATGTCATTTGTGCATCTTCACGTTCACTCTGCTTACTCTGTGCTCGACGGCTTTGGCAGCCCGTCGGCCTTAGTAAAGCGTGCCAAAGAATTGGGCATGCCGGCTCTCGCGCTGACCGACCACGGCACCATGTTTGGCACGCTGGATTTCTTCCAGGCAGCCACCACTGAAGGCATCAAACCGATCATCGGGCTCGAGACGTACCTGGCGCCACGCAGCATGCACGACAAAGACGTCTCGCGCGATAAGTACTCCTCTCACCTGGTTTTACTGGCTGAGAACATGACCGGCTACCGCAATCTGCTCTCGATCGCGTCCGCTTCACAGCTCGAAGGCTTCTACTACCACCCCCGCATCGACAAAGCCTACCTCGCCGCTCATTCCGAGGGGCTGATTGCCACATCAGCCTGCATGTCCGGTGAGCTTCCCCGCGCCCTGCTGGATAACGACCCGGAGCGTGCTGAACGCAGCCTGGCATGGTACCTGGATGTGTTTGGCAAGGACCGCTTCTTCCTTGAACTGCAGGATCACGATATTTCCGAGCTCTATCGCATTAATCGCGGCTTGATCGACCTTTCCCAAAAGACCGGCGCGCGTTTGGTGGCCACTAATGATGTGCACTACGTGCGGCGCGATGACGCCGAGCTGCAGGACATCCTGCTTTGCGTCCAAACTGGAAAACTGATCAGCGACCGCAACCGTATGCGCATGAATAACGACACCTACTACCTGCGCAGCCCTGAAGAGATGCAAAGCCTGTTCTCCCAGGTGCCTGAAGCCATCAGCAACACCCTCGAAATTGCCGAGAGATGCAACATTGATCTGACGCGCAAGGGCTATCACCTGCCCCAGTTTGAAGTGCCAGCCGGGCAGACCGCCTCCACCTTCCTGCGCGATCTTTGCCAACAAGGTTTACGCCGCAATGCTCCGGAGCAGGCAGACAGCGAGGAATTCCAAAAGCGGCTCGATTATGAACTCAAAGTTATCAACCAGATGGGTTTCGCGGAATACTTCCTGATTGTGTGGGATCTTTGCCGCTTCTCACGCGAGAAGAAGATCTGGTACAACGTGCGCGGCTCGGGCAACGGCTCGCTGGTGGCTTTCGCGCTGGACATTACCTCCGTGGAGCCGCTCAGCCATGCCCTGCTGTTTGAACGCTTCCTCAACCCGGACCGCGTCACCATGCCGGATATCGACCTCGATTTCCAGGATGATCGCCGCGCCGAAGTGATGGAATATTGCAATCAAAAATACGGAGCCGATCGAGTGGCTCAGATCATCACCTTCGGCACCATGGCAGCCCGCGGTGCAGTTCGCGACGTGGGGCGGGTGATGGCAATCCCGCTGGCGGATGTGGACCGGGTCGCCAAGCTGGTTCCGGGTCCGGTGCAGGGCAAGAATGTACCCATCAAGGAATCAATCAAGTCTTCCTCCGAGCTGCGGGCAGTGTATGAATCCTCCGATCAGATGAAAACGCTTCTGGATACCGCCGGAAGGATGGAAGGAAGCCTGCGCAACGTGGGCACGCACGCCGCTGGCGTGATCATCAGCGACCAACCGCTCACGGAATACCTCCCGCTGCACCGACCAACAAGCAGCAGCGTTGAACTGCCCATCAAATCCGTGGCGCAGTACGACATGGACGGGATCAACTACCTCGGCTTGCTCAAGGTGGATTTCCTGGGGCTGGTGACGCTCACGATCATGTCCAAGGCCTGCGAATATATCGCCCAGCGGCATGGCACGGAACTGACACTCAGCAGCATTCCTATCGATGACCCTGAGGTCTACCAATTTATCAGCGAGGGTCACACAGTTGGTCTCTTCCAACTGGAAGGTAATGGCATGACCCGCTACCTGATGCAAATGCAGCCCAAGACCATCCATCATGTCATCGCCATGGTCGCGCTTTTCCGACCGGGACCGATGGAAAGCATCCCTGAATATATCGCCAACATGCACGGCGAAAAGCCGGTGACATACCAGCACGAAAAACTCGAGCCCATCCTGCGCGAAACCTACGGGCACGCGGTTTACCAGGAACAGATCATGATCGCCGCCATGCAGCTGGCAGGTTACAGCCCGGGCGAATCGGACGATTTGCGCTCGGCAATCTCGAAAAAAAAGGTCAAGGAAGTCAAGAAACACCGCGATAAGTTCATCAAAGGTGCGGTTAAGAATGGCATCGAGAAGAAAACGGCCGAAGATATTTTTGCCCACTGGGAAGCTTTCGCGCATTACGGATTCAATAAGAGTCATGCCACCAACTACGGCATGATCGCGATCAAAACCGGATATCTGAAATATCACTATCCGGTGGAGTATATGACTGCGCTGCTCTCTGCCTGGAAAAATGACAACGACAAATGCTCCACCTATGTTTCGGAATGCCACAACATGGGCATAGAAGTGCTGCCGCCAGAGGTCAACCACAGCGGCTATGACTTCACGATTGAGGAGCAAACCGAAGGTAAAGCCAGCATTCGCTTCGGGTTGGGTGCTATCAAAAACGTGGGCCAGGGATCCGTGGAGACGATTATTCAGGCTCGTGGTCATCAGGCTTTTTCGGATCTGAACGACTTCATCCGGCGGGTTGACCTGCGCCAGGTAGGCAAACGCCCGCTGGAATGCCTGATCAAGGTTGGCGCCTTGGACGCCTTCGGCCCGCGAAAAGCGCTGCTGCGCTCGATCGATCAGATGGTCAATGTCTCCACCAGTAACATTAAGGCGATTGAGATGGGTCAACTTGACCTGTTTGGCGGAGGAACAGTGGCTTTGCCCCACGTGA
>CAZOYK010000027.1:0-13389 GCA_964584065.1 uncultured Anaerolineaceae bacterium
CCTGAGCCAGTAAACCGGTCGACTCCCGGGTGGACTTGCGAACGCCGGAATCGGCAACCACAAAGCTAAACTCGCGGATTGGCTGGATAAATTCAATCACCTCTCCGCGCTGATAGTAAATTGGTTTCTCGTAAGTGATCACGGTGTTATCGATGCCGGATGGACGACCGTGCACGGCCTGTTCAGACTGGAAAGCCAGGGTGTTGAGCTCCTGGGGTTTCAAGGGATGACCAAGGAAGGCTGACATGGCACGCAGGAGTGAGATGGCAATCGCTGCGCTGGAACCCAAGCCTGCTGCAATCGGCAGCTCAGAGGTGATCACAACGCGGCATGTCGGTAACTGGCGCAGTCCCAGGAAGGAAAAGAGGAGGTTCAGGGTGTGCGCGAGAAAATGATCTTTTTCAAGCCCGCTCAGGTCGTGATCAATACCAAGCGGCACAGCCTTGATGTGGATCCTGCCCTGCGGTTGACCAATAGCTGGCTCAATCGTGGTGCGCACTTTCAAGCTTGTGAGGGGGATGGCTATGGCGGGGCTGTCATAGACGACAGCATGTTCTCCAAAAAGAATCAATTTTCCACAAGCGGTTGCAGTTTTTGCGGGCATGGAACACCTCAATATCTCAGGTAGAGGATCAGCATAACAGCGATACCCCAAAGGAGGATGGCTACCTGCAGAGACCGGTCTTTGAGCAATACTTCTTCAGGGGTGGAGGCTGTGTTGAAATTCTGGATCAAGTACATGTAGCGGAAAATGCCAAAAAACACGAAAGGAATGGTAAGCATCATTGAATAGGATATACCCTGTGGATGAGCAGAGAAGGTGTAGAGCATGTAGGTAATCAGGATCGAGGCAAGCATGACCACCAAATATTGGTTGAGGAGGGGTATCGAGTAGCCGTTGAGCACCTTACGGAATTCTCCCGCACTACCTTCCAGCAGCCGGAGTTCAGCAAAACGCTTTCCAAAACCAAGAAAGAGCGCCAGAAGGGCGGTCAGGATGAAAAGCCAGGGAGAAAAGAAGGTGACCTCAATGACGTTGATGCCTGCAAGAACACGCAGCAGGAAACCAGCCCCAATCACCATGACATCGATGATCATGATGTGTTTTAGCCACTTTGAGTAAGCAAGCATGAGAAGTGTGTAAGCGACGCAGATCAATCCAAATTTCCAAGAAAGGAAAAAAGCCCCGCTAAAACTCGTAAGAGCTAAGAGCAGAACCAAGATAACAGCAGGTTTGAGTGCCAGACGCCCGGAAGCAAGTGGGCGATGGCATTTTTGGGGGTGCTGCCGGTCAGATTTCAGGTCGATGATGTCATTGATGGTATAGGTCAGCCCGGAAACCATGCAGAAGATAAAAAAGGCGATCAAAACGCGCAAAGCAGGCGCTGCAAGGAATAGCTGGCGGTCGAAAACAAGACCAGCGAAAATGACCAGATTCTTCGTCCACTGTCGAGGACGAAGGGTTTCGAGAAGGTTTTTCAACATATGATTTATCTTACCATATCGGGTGGGGGTAGCTGATAGCTGATAGGTGGTAGCTGATAGGCAATAGCTGATAGGCAATAGCTGATAGGTGGTAGGTGATAGGTAGTAGGTGGTAGGTGATAGGTGGTAGGAAATGTTGAGTGGAAAACACAAGGTAGTCCACCAAAGTACCGGGGCTTCTAGAAGGTATAATAAGCTATACTGAGAGGCTTATGGAAAGAATACGAAACTTTTGCATCATTGCGCACGTGGATCATGGAAAATCAACCCTGGCGGACAGGATGCTGCAGATGACCAACACGATTGCGGACCGGGATATGACAGCGCAGGTGCTGGATTCTATGGATCTGGAACGTGAAAAGGGCGTGACCATCAAAGCATCCGCTGTGCGCATGATCTACGACGCCAAAGATGGGCTGGATTACGAGTTCAATCTGATCGACACACCCGGGCATGTGGACTTCAACTATGAGGTCAGCCGCGCGCTTTATGCTTGTGAGGGAGCGGTTTTGGTGGTCGACGCAACCCAGGGCATTGAAGCCCAGACCCTGGCGAACCTATACCTGGCGCTGGATGCAAATCTGGTGATCATCCCCGTCATCAACAAGGTCGATCTCCAATCGGCAGATGTAGAGGGGGTCAAGCGCGACCTGAAGATTTTGCTCGGCATAGACGATGAGGAGATTATTCCCATCAGTGCAAAAACCGGACTGGGCGTGGAAGCGGTTTTGGAAGCAATCGCAGCCAAAATTCCTGCACCATTGCGATCGGAAGAAAAGCCACTGAGAGCCTTGATATTCGATTCCCACTACGACTCTTACAAAGGTGTGATCGCTTACGTCAGGGTTTTTGATGGCAGCCTGACAGCTAATGACAAAATCGCGATGATGGCAACCGGGACGAAAATCGTTCCTGTTGAAATCGGTATCTTCTCACCAAGCTTGATTCCAATCCCTGAGTTGAAAGCTGGAGACGTGGGCTACATCGCGACCGGGCTAAAAACTGTGTCGGAATGCCGGGTTGGCGACACCATCACCAATGCGGCCAAGCCAGCAGACTCGCCTTTGCCTGGTTACCGGAAAGCCAAGCCAATGGTCTTTGCGGGAGTCTATCCAGTGGAAGGGGAGGATTATTCCGACTTGAAAGAAGCGCTGGAGAAACTGCAGCTCAATGATGCCTCACTGACCTACGAACCTGAGTCCTCAGAAGCGCTGAATTTCGGCTTCAGGTGCGGCTTCCTCGGGCTATTCCACATGGAGATCATCCAGGAGCGAATTGAACGCGAGTATGACCTGGATGTGGTTTTCACTGCCCCTTCGGTGGAATACAAGGTTGGCTTGTCTGACGGAAGCACCATTATTATCGATTCTCCTGCTGATCTGCCGGACGAAGGAAAAATCAAGGAGATCTACGAGCCATGGATGTCGCTGGAGATCTTCAGCCCAACCGAGTACTACGGTGTGATCATGGAGATGGTTCGCAAACGGCGCGGCATCTACGTCAACCAGGAGTACCCTGCAGCCAATCGGGTGCAGCTGAACTTTGAAATTCCGCTTTCTGAAATCATCATCGATTTCTTCGACCTGCTAAAATCCAACACCCGCGGCTATGCCTCGATGGATTACCAGTTCCTCGAATATCGCGCTGGCGACCTGGTGAAATTGCAGATTCTGTTGAATGAAGAGCCCGTGGATGCATTGACGGCGATCGTGCACAGCCAGGATGCCTATCATAAGGGTCAGGCACTGGTCAGCAAGCTGAAAGAGATCATCCCTCAACAATTGTTTACCATCCCAATCCAGGCTTATGCGGAGGGGCGGGTGATTTCGCGCGCGAACGTGAAAGCACTGCGAAAAGATGTGTTGGCGAAGTGTTATGGCGGCGATATAACCCGCAAGAAAAAGCTGCTCGAGAAGCAAAAACGGGGAAAAAAGCGCATGAAAATGGTCGGGAGTGTCGAAATCCCCCAGGAAGCTTTCATGGCGATTTTGCGGCTGGAGAATTGATGACGAAAGTAAGTGAAGGCTCTCGCGCCGGCGATTTCATGCGGGTAGTGCTGGCGCTCTTTGTCAGCGGACTGGCGATCTGGCTGCTGGCGCGGCAGATAGACCTGGAGGCTTTTTTGGAAGCGCTCCGGTCTTTAACCCCACTGGCAATGGTATTGATCATTGCTTGTTTTTCAGTTGGACTATTCGTCAGAGGGGTGGTTTGCTGGCTGATCCTTGGGAAAGAATTCACCTTTTCCGCTGCATTCTGGGCAATGAACGTAGGCTATCTGCTGAACAGCATATTACCGCTCAGGTTGGGGGAGGTAGGCAGGGCAGTACTGTTGGTGAGGCACGGCAAAGGAAAACACAACTATCCGGAAGTGTTTGCGGCGATCGTGACTGAGCGCATGATGGACCTGATGATAGGATCGCTTTTCTTTTTGGCAACTTTGCCACTTGTAGTTGGAGAAAGTAACCTTAAGCGCGTAGTTATAATAACTGCAGTCGCTTTGCTGATCGGTAGTGTGATCATTTTTGTCAGTGCCAGGCGCAGAGAAAATCTGATGCAATGGCTGGAAAGCCGCTTTGGATCCAGGAAATTAGTTAAAGATAAGTTACTGCCGGCACTGAATAAATTGCTGACGGGTTTTCAGATTTTCCTGAAACCAAGACTGTTTTTCACGGCTTTTATCCTGCTGGCAATCAGTTGGGCAATGACTATGGTGGAATTTACCATCTTGCAGAATGCGATTCTGGATCATTCCAAGTGGTGGTTGCCATTGTTGATCACGCCGGCAAGCGCTTTTGTAAACGCCCTGCCTTCCGCGCCGGCAGGGTTGGGAGTGTTTGAAGCAGGGGCAGTGGCGGCTTATTCGCTGGTGGGGGTCGGCAAGGCTGATGCGCTGGCAATGGCGCTGGTGGTGCATGCAGTGCAGGTTATCATCCCGGTGTTTGTGGGCATGATCGGGATTTACGTGATGGGAGAAAACCTGGGCAGTTTGGTGCGAAGCGCAAGAAGACAGGCAGGGGGCAGCGAACTTCAATGAAAGTGCTGATCACCTCAACTTATTTCCATCCGTACAGCTCCGGCTTGTCAGTCTACGCGCTAAGGCTCGCGCGTGGTTTGGTCGGGCTTGGGCACGAAGTGTGTGTGCTCACTTCGCAATATGACCCAAAACTGGCATCCGAAGAAAACCTGGATGGTGTAAAGATTGTGCGCGTAAAAGTGGGGATGAAGCTTTCCAAGGGGGTGCTGATGCCAGGTTTAATAAGCATGGCGAAAAAGTGGGTTGCCTGGGCAGACGTGGTAAACGTGCATATGCCGCAGTTCGAATCTTTTGTCATTTCTCGTACTGCCAGACACTTAAAAAAATCGTTGGTGGTCACGTATCACTGCGACCTGTTGATGAGCGGCGGATGGTTCAACCGGCTGGCGGGTTGGGGAACCGATCTTTTGGGCAGGCAAGCCTTGAAACAGGCAGGTGTGATCGTGCAGAACACGCTCGATTACGCCAGGCAATCGAAGTTATTGAACCCTTACCTGGACAAGGTCGTTGAGGTACCCACTCCGGTTGTGTTTCTCGAAACTGCTCTGGGTGAATTGAAGGCTTTCCGGGAGCGATTTGGCTTGGCGCAAAGTGATAAGGTGCTCGGGCTGGCAGGCAGGGTAGCCAGTGAAAAGGGTTACGAATATTTGGCGCAGGCGTTACCTTTAGTCTGGGAGAAGTACCCCACTGCGAGAGTGGTCCATGCTGGCAGTTGGAAAGGCGTGATTGGTGAGGAGGCTTACCTGGCAAAGGTCGAGGAGATGATCCGACCCTTTGGCGAAAAATGGAAATCTCTTGGTTTTCTGTCAGAGGAAGACTTCATGCGCTTTTTCGCTGCTTGTCACCTGCTGGTCTTTTCGAGCCTGAACGCGACGGAATCCTTTGGAATCGTGCAGATCGAAGCGCTCAGCCAGGGAACGCCCGTGGTGGCATCCGATCTGCCAGGGGTAAGGCAGCCAGTTTTACAGACGGGGATTGGTCGAATAGTGCCGGTCAGAAATGCAGCCGCTTTAGCACAGGGGATCATTTCCGTTTTGGACGAAGGCGGAGAAGCGCGTATAATCCCTGAGTCTTATTTGAAGCAATTTGAACAGGAGAAGGTAGCCAAACGCTACCAGGAGATTTTTGCCTCTTTGGTTTAGCTGATGAGTGATTTGCGTGAAGAACAATTGGATCAGATCTGCGAACGGCAGCTGTTTTATCTGCCTTATTTTCGCGGCATGCTGCGGGCTGTGGAACAGAGCCAGTACCCGCTGGAGATGCTCGTGGAGCCGATTCTGGATATCGGTGCAGGAGATGGGCATTTTGCCTGGGCGATGCTGGAAGGAAAAGTAATTGACGGGATCGACCCCTGGCTGGCACCTCTCAAGGAGGCGGAGACATGGAAGGTCTATCGCTCGCTGGCGCTGGCTAACGGACAGGAACTGCCCTTTGAGGATGGTCAGTTTCCAACTGCGATCAGTAACTCTGTGCTGGAACATATCCCTGGCGTTCAGGAGGTCCTGAACGAGGTTGGACGATGTCTGCAGCCGGGAGGGCATTTCATCTTTGCGGTGCCAAATGAGCGTTTTCGCACCGAATTGTGGGGCATGGAAGTGCTGCGCAAAGTTGGCTTGGGCTTCCTTGCAAAGCATTATTCGCGGTTTTTCAACTGGGTGTCACGGCACGTTAACCTGGATGCGCCGGAAGTTTGGGTGGAACGTCTGCGGATAGCCGGGTTTGGCGAAGTGAGGCATTGGAATTACTTCCCCAGGAATGCCCTGCACCAACTTGAACGCGGGCATGCTGCCAACCTGCCAAATCTGCTCTGGAAAAAGCTGTTTGGCAAGTGGGTTTTATTCAAAAGCAGAAATAATCCATTCATTCATTTTGACTGCATTCGCCGCCTGGTGGAATCACCATGCGATGAAAATGGTTGTTGCACTTTTTTTGTTGCAACGAGAGATTTCTAAATTAAATCTAAAGTTTTTTAGCATCTGGATTGCGATTGGAATAGAATAGCGTCATGGATCCAACTGAAAACCTGCCAGAAGATGATGACCTCACCGTACTGGAATTCGTGAGGGATTGGATCCATGCTCAGTTTAATGTCAAAGAAAAATCAACTTCTGAAATTTTTGACCAGGTTCAGATCTCTGAAAATCGCCCTGGTGTGAAACCTGTTTTTTGGATCGGATTAATTCTCACGATCATTGGGCAAATCTTGCTCGGGCTGCAAAAGCAGTCTCTGCCGCTTGCCGGATTGCTTGCGATTGCATTTGGAATGGGATGTGTGTGGTTTGGACTTCCCAACGAGAACTTAAAAGCAGACCTTGGCTTAGAAGATTCCGCAGGTATCAAGTTCCATTTAAAGCCGATCTGGCTATTGGCGGCGTTGGCGATGATGGTGGTGTGCTTTTGGGTGTTCACCGAAAATCGTTTTGGCTGGCTGCAAACCTTGAGCTGGCTGACTGCCATCGTCTGCGGTTTGTATGCTTTCTGGCCCGCGAGGGACGCCGAACAAAAAGCCCAAAAACTAAACTGGAAATTATGGCAAGGTTGGAGGCGTGATTGGCTGTTCTTTGTGCTTGTGGTGCTTGTGGCAGTGCTCGGCTTGATTTTCAGACTGAAAGATCTGGCAGGAGTGCCGCCTGAAATGATCAGCGCCCAGGTTGAGACATATTATTCCGTCAGTGAGATCAGGCAGGGCGGGAACTACATCCTGTTTTCGCGTAACTCGGTGCCTGAGCCTCTCAACTACTATTGGGCAAATTTGGTCAACCTGTTTTCAGGACAGGTACTCAAAATGGGAACCCTTCGCCTGGCAAATGCCCTGGCAGGGTTGATTGGGATTGGTTTTATTTTTGGTCTTGGTAAGCAGATTGCCAACCGTTGGGTGGGCTTGGTGGCTTCTGGGCTGGCAGGTATGAGTTTCTGGCTTGTTCTGCAGGAAAGAGCGGCGATTGGCGGAGGCTTGGTCTTCCCGCTGATGGCTGGGGCGCTACTTGGCCTGGTGAAGGGCTTGGATGAGCAGGATGCGCGGTTTTTTCTGCTTTCAGCAGTCACGGTGGGACTCGGGTTGATGAGCAACAAGATTTTCCTTATTTTCCCGCTGGTAGCACTGGTTGTGATCCTTGGCTGGAAAAACAGGAAGTCATTTAAGGTGAGCCAGCTTTTAGGTTTGCTTGGGGTGGGTTTGTTAATCTCAGTAATTACGGCGCTGCCCCTGCTGAGAGCGATCAGCCTGGAACCCATGAGTTACTTTGCGCCGATTCTTGCAAGGATTGGCGAATATGAAGTGAGCTACACAGGCAGTCCAGTGTTTATCTTCTTTGGGAATTTTGTCAAAGCAATTGGGATTGCAAACTGGACCAACCAGGGCAGCTGGGTGGACAGCATCGCAAACAGGGGTGCTGTGGATGGGATTACAGCGTTCTTTTTCCTGATAGGAATTGTCAGCCTCGTCAAGCGGTATCGCATAAGCAGGGATTGGAAATTGCTGATTTCTCTGCTACTCTATCCGATATTGTTGCTGCCGAGTGTTTTAGCTCTGGCTTTCCCTTCCGAGAATCCATCCATGACACGTGCGATTGGTGCGGCAATCCCGGTCTTGTTGATAGCGGCTTATGGCATTGTTGAGGTTCTTAAAGTCATCAGAACGGCACTACGGCAAAAATCTCTGGCAGCATTGGCGATAGCAGGCGTTCTGATTTTTGGACCTATCGTGGTCAGTAATAACAATCTTGTTTTCCGTCAATTTCCGGCTCAATATAAGACTTCTGCCTGGAATGCAAGCGAAATGGCTGAGGTCATCACGCGCTTTTACACTTCAGGAAGGGAAGGGCTGAGTTACTTAATCAGTTATCCTTATTGGGTTGATTCCCGGGCGGTCGCGATCAGTATGGGGCGACCCGAACAAAACCTGAGTTTGCCCGCGACAGAAATTGCCAACACGTTGAACGTTAGCTTGTCGAAATTGTTCATCCTCAATCCACTCGACAAGAACAGCATTGCCGAGTTGCAGGCAGCCTATCCGGAAGGCGTGATCAGCACTTATCAAAGTACGAATCCGGACAAGAACTTTATCCTTTTCATTGTAGGTCAACAATCAAATGAACTTAGTAACTGAAAATAAGGTTCAATTAACAAGAAAAATCGACTGGAAGTCCATCCTGGTGGTCGTCTGTTTGGTGGCGATTCTCCTGGCGGGATGGTCATTCCGAAGTATGAACAACAACTGGGATGAATCAAGGCATTTGCATCCTGACGAACGTTATCTTTCGATGGTGATCAATGCCATCGAACCGGTTTGGACCTCCAGGGAGTACTTCGATACTGCAAGTTCGCCGCTCAATCCGGGCAACAAGGACTTTGGTTTCTTTGTTTATGGCACCTTGCCGGTTTTCATGGTGCGGTATGCGGGTGAATGGACCGGGCAGGTGGGTTACGACCTGAACACGCTGCTGGGTCGAACCATGTCGGCGGCGATGGATACCCTCACCATCCTGCTGACCTTCTTTGTCGCAAAAAAGCTGTTCAATCGCTGGGTGGGGTTGATTGCCGCCGCACTGTACGCATTTGCGGTCTTGCCGATCCAGCTTGCCCACTTCATGACGGTCGATTCTTTCACCAATACTTTTGCCATGTTGACTGTGCTGATTGCTGTGATCATCCTGAAACGAGCGCCTCTTTTGGCTGGCGATGACGCATCCAAGGCAAAGCGGGTCTGGCACGAAATCTGGCCATACCTGGCTTTTGGGGCTGCGCTTGGCATGGCGACTGCGTCAAAGATCAACGCGATATCCCTGGCACTTTTGCTTCCGTTGGTGGAGGGAGTGCGTTACTTCAAGTTGGAGAACGGGGAGAAAGAAGGCGCTTTCCTGCCAATGATTGGCAGACTCTTCCTGGCAGCCATAGTCAGTTTTGTGGTTTTCAGGATTTGTCAGCCTTACGCTTTTGATGGTCCTGGTTTCTTCAATTTTTCGATCAACCAAAACTGGTGGCAGAGCATGCGGTCGCTGCAGGCTCAAAGCACTGGAGAAGTGGATTTCCCACCGGCGCTGCAGTGGGCGAGGCGCCCCTTGTGGTTTTCTTTCAAGAATCTGGTGCTGTGGGGTTTGGGTTTGCCCCTTGGATTGACAGCCATTAGCAGCACTATCGGGATGGCTTTCCATGTCTTCTGGAAGAAAAATTGGGATAGCCTGCCGATTCTGTCCTGGACGCTGATTTATGCTGCCTGGCAGGGTTTGGCCTGGGTGAAATCCATGCGCTACCTGATGCCCATTTACCCGTTGCTGGCAATCATTGCAGCCTGGGGACTTTGGGAATTAATCTCCGCTTCCCGTGATTTCCGCTGGAAAAAATTGAAAATTTCCAACAAGAGCTTGCGTGCAATTGGAATAGTTGCAGGGGCAGTCGTACTGGCTGGAACACTGGCTTACGCATTTGCTTTCAGCCGGATATACACCCGACCGGTCACCCGGATCGAAGCCTCGGAATGGATCTACGAAAACATCGATGGTCCAATCAACCTGATGGTGGAGACTGAAGAGGGCGTTTTTTCGCAGCAGGGGCAGTATCGCAACCAGGTGACCCTTTCGCCAGGGCAAAGTTACCTCAGCGTCTTTGTGGCAGACCGGGATGGTACGGTGGAAAGTGTGACCTTCCCGGAGGTGCAGGACCTGATGCTGTCGGCTGAGCCTGTGCTCTATACGCTCGAAATTCGGGATGCGATTAGCGGAAATTCCATCCTGCCAGCGTTACCAGCAAGCACTCCAAGCGGTGGAAACCAGCTCAGCAGCCTTGATTTCTTCCTCGATGAAGGCGTGAAACTGGAAAAAGGAAAAGCCTACATTCTCGTTTTGGGGTTTGAGACAGAAAATTGCCAGCCATATTTTGCCGGTGTGCCATATATCACCTACGCAAGAGAAAATGGCACTCTGAATAAGCAAAACCTGCCCAGGATCAGCCAGCAGGTAACTGCGGAGAATCCATTCAACATCCGGATATTGGTTACCAGGTCTGGCGAAATAGGGCAGGTGGTGATACCTCAACTGGTTGACGCCTCGCAAAATCCAGGTGAGAAAGTTTTGCGCGTAACCCTTACCAGCGCGGGTGAGGACCCACAACAGACGGTCAGCGCAGAAATAAGCGGGACTTTCCTCGATATGGGGCAAGGGCTTGGCAGTGAGGTGGTGTTTGACCTGCCACAGAGCCTGGTCTTGAGCCGCATGCAGGACGTGGAGCTGACTCTGGAAATGGTTTCAGGTTCGGGGCAAATCGCGATTAATACCGTTGGAGTGGTTCACGAAACCGTCTGGGATGACGGCTTGCCGTTGATGATGAACGGCTACATCCCCTATGATTCGATTATGGGGATCTTCCGGAACGATCTGAACCTGGATATGTACGCCCAGGATGACCAGGTGAAGCGCGATCGCTTCTTCCAGATGCTGAGCCAGGGCGAGTACATCTTTATGAGCTCCAACCGCCAGTGGGGAACTATCCCGCGCGTGCCTGAACGGTATCCGCTCAGCACAGCATATTATCGCGCGCTGGTGGGCTGCCCGGAAGAAATGGACAGCGTGACCTGCTATAACCTGGCTGAACCGGGCAGGTTTGAGGGGCAGCTTGGTTTCGAACTGGTGGAGACTTTCACGTCTTACCCGAGCCTGGGAGAATGGGAATTTAATGACCAGTTCGCTGAAGAAGCGTTTTCTGTTTACGATCACCCGAAGGTGATGATATTCCGTAAGAGGGCGGATTTTGATCCCCAAAAATTGGCTGCTTTCCTTGATTCGGTGGATCTCAGCCAGGTGATCTATCTGACGCCCAGGCAAGCTTCCCAGTACAAATCCGGAAAACCGACTTTGATGCTCTCGGATCAGGATCTGCGGATCCAACAGGAAAACGGCACCTGGTCGGAGTTGTTCGATAGAAATGGTTTGCTCAATCGCCATCCCGCCCTGGCCGTTCTGGCATTTTACGGATTTTCACTGCTGCTGGGCTTGTTGATATTCCCAATACTGCGCCAGGCGCTGCCTGGGTTGAAGGATAAAGGCTACGGGTTTTCGAAGATCATCGGTTTTCTGTTATTCGCATTCCTGGCATTTGTCCTGGGATCGGCTGGCATAGCAGTGACACGGGGTTTGTTGCTGGCTGTTCTGGGCTTGATTGCACTGGCAGGGTTGATTACTGGCTGGCTGACAAGGCATAGCCTCTTGAAGGACCTGAAACGCCTTTGGAAGCAATTGCTTGTTGAAGAATTGATCACGCTCGTGATGTTTGCTTTCTTCCTGCTGATCCGCTGGCTGAATCCGGACCTCTGGCATCCCTGGCGGGGCGGGGAAAAGCCAATGGACTTCTCGTACCTGAACGCGGTCATCAAGAGCACCGTGTTTCCGGCGTACGACCCATGGTATGCCGGTGGGTATATCAATTATTACTATTATGGGCAGGTCCTGATTGGTCTGCCGATGAAATTGCTGGGTGTCATTCCGGCAACTGCCTACAACATCCTGCTGGCCCTATGGTATGGGATGCTTTCTGTCGGCGTTTTCAGCCTGGCATGGAACATCACCAAAGCGATTTTTGGCAAGGAAGCCGGACAAGCAAAAGTAAAAGTCATTGACCTTGCCTTTTGGGCAGGTTTGTCGGCTATGTTCGTGGTCGGCTTTCTGGGCAACCTGGGTGAGGTCAAACTTTTCAAGGATGCGATCAGCACGCTCGGGTCTGGTGGTCAGGCAATTGCTGATGGAAGCCTTGTGCAGAAGGTGCAGTGGCTGCTGGTGGGGATCGGGAAGCTTTTCAGCGGTGAGGTGCTGCCAATCAGCGCGGGGAGTTGGTATTGGAACCCAAGCCGGGCTATCCCGGGGGAATCCATTACCGAATTTCCATTCTTCACTTTCCTTTATGCAGATTTTCACGCGCATCTGATTGCGATGCCGGTGGTGGTGGCGGCAATGGCATGGGGACTATCAGTGCTGATGAGTAAAGGACAGTGGCACGAAAAACCACGCGGGAATATCGCAGGTCTTATCCTGGGGTTTTTACTCGGAGGGCTGATTATTGGCGCATTGAAGCCTATTAACACCTGGGACTTCTACACCTTCATGATCCTGAACATGGTTATCCTGGGGTATGTTGGCTGGCAATACGTGCCGGCAGTGCGAAATCGCTGGTTGTCGCCCAAACTGACCAAAGTGGTTCAGATCGGGCTGAGCGTTTTGATCCTCTACTTCCTCTCCAGCTTGCTTTATAAGCCTTTCAATCGCTGGTTCTATCCAGGTTTTGGGCAAATTGGCATATGGGATGGAGACCGGACCCCGCTGGCATCTTACTTCACACATTGGGCCTTGCTCCTGTTCCTGATTGTTTCCTGGTTTACCTGGGAAAGTTACCAGTGGATGGCAACAACCAAAGTCGCGAGTCTGAAGCGATGGGCTGGCGCGAAAAGCTGGATCGTAGCTGGATTGCTGTTGGTTGGCGTGATTTTGATTGGATTGCTCATCATGAAGGTCAGGATAGCCATCGTTGCGCTGCCGCTTTGCGTGTGGGCTTTGGCACTCCTGCTTGCACCGGGTCTGCCCGACGGCAAAAAACTGCTCTTCTTCATGGCGGGAACTGGATTGCTGCTGACGATCGTGGTGGAACTGGTGCACCTAATTGGCGACATCGGCAGGATGAACGTGGTATTCAAGCTTTATTTGCAGGCCTGGATGTTCCTGGCGCTTGTCGCGGGCATTGGGCTGGCAATCACCTGGCGCGATCAGAGCCAATGGCGCGGAAGATATCAAGTGCTTTTCCAGGTGCCCCTCATCCTTCTTTTGACTGGTGCGTTAATGTTCCCAATTTTTGCCACACGCGATAAGGTCACTGACCGCATGGACCCG
>CAZOYK010000027.1:13399-18019 GCA_964584065.1 uncultured Anaerolineaceae bacterium
GAACGCACCGCACACACTAGATGGGATGAAGTACATGGAAACCTCCCGCTACCAGGTGAATGGGGTGGACATGGACCTTCGGCAGGATTACCGCGCAATTCAATGGATGCAAGATAACGTTGAAGGCTCGCCAGTAATTTTGGAAGCACAAGCATACGAATATTACTGGGGAAACCGCTACACCATCTACACCGGTCTTCCGGGCGTGGTGGGGTGGAACTATCATCAGCGCCAACAGCGGGCCGTGACCGGTTCAGACAAGGTGCAGGCGCGCGTGGATGAGGTAAATGCCTTTTACCTCAGTTTGGATGAGGATTTTGTCAGAAATTACCTTGAGAAATATCGGGTTCAATACATCATCGTCGGTCAGCAGGAAAATGCTTTTTATCCAGCAGAGGCTCTCATGAAGTTCCCTGCGTATAATGGAGTCCTGTGGGACGAAGTTTATCGTGAAGACAGTACCGTGATTTACCGGGTAAGGTGAGCATGATTGGAGTTCTAAGCTGGTACGCGTTTAGTCTGGTGCTGGTGGTTGTCAACCTTCCGCTGGCTTACGCGGCAATGAAAAAACTGCCCTCAAGGGGAGTATTTTTACTGCGACCGTTGGGTCTGCTCTTGTGGGGAACGATTTTCTGGTGGCTCACTTCCATCCAACTGCTTCGCAACGATCTGGCTTCCCAGGTGACAGCGCTGTTCATCCTGGCTGGGATTAACCTGTTGGTACTTTCAAAAATTGACCGGGAAAGTTTTTTTGCCTGGATCAAGGAAAGCAAAAACCTGCTCATCCGCGCAGAACTCATCTTTTTGGCTGCTTTTGTGCTGATGGCGGTAGTCAGGGCGGCTAACCCTGAGATTATCAACACGGAAAAATTCATGGAAATGGCGTTCATTAATGCCATCCTGAAATCGCCCGGATTTCCGCCAATGGATCCCTGGCTGTCCGGGTACAGCATCTCTTATTACTATTTCGGCTATCTTTTGTCTGCCATGTTGATCCGGATTACGGGCGTCACTTCGTCGGTCGGTTACAACCTGGTGGCGGCGTTCTGGTTTGGCATGACTGCTGTGGGCGCTTACGGAATTTTGTGGGATCTGCTGAGCCTGCGAAAACAAGGGACGAAGTCCAAACCGGCAATGGCTTTCTTGAGTAAACACAAGGCAATGCTGGCATTACTGGCGCCTTTAATGATTCTGGTTATGGGCAACTGGTTTAGCGGTTTGGATATGCTGCATGCCCGGGGTGTCCTGCCGGGAGAAGCCTGGGTGCAATTGGATATTCCTGAGCTGACGCGCGAACCCAACGCGATGACCATCAAACCGCAGCGAGGGGGATGGTCGTGGTGGCAGGCGAGCCGGGTGTTGCAGGACCGGACCCTGGACGGCAGGGCTGTGGAAGTGATCGATGAATTCCCGGCTTTTACGTATTTGTTGGCGGATATACATCCCCATATGCTTTCGATGCCGTTGGTGCTGCTGGCGATTGCCCAGGCTCTGAACGCTTTTATGGGAGGCTGGGAAGGTTGCGTCAGGTTGGGCAGGGTCGTTGTCCCTGCTTCGGGGCTGACCATCGCGCTTGGCGTATTCACCCTGGGTGGGATCGCGTTCATGAACACCTGGGATTTCCCGTTTTATTTGCTCCTGATGGGAGCCGCGTTCATGCTCTATCGCGCGCGAACTTGCGGATGGTCAAATAAGCGATTCTGGGAACTGGTTGGTTTCGGCGTGGTTGGAGGCGTGTTGAGCATTGTTGCTTACCTGCCTTTTTACCTCAGTTTTTCCTCCCAGGCAGGCGGGGTTATTCCCAGCCTGGCGTTCTTCACCAAGGGCAAGTATTTCTGGATCATGTTTGGACCCTTGCTGCTGCCGATTTTTGGCTTTTTGGTCAGCAAAGTCAGGCGGATTTCTAAACTTTCATTGAAAAGTGGACTGTGGGTCACGCTATCGGTGCTGTTAGTGCTGTTCATTTTTGGTTGGGTGTTAGGGTTTGCCGGCACGCAGATCGAGATGACAAAAGACTTGCTGCTCGGATTGCATGGGGCAGGTTCGGCAGGTGAATTGCTGAAGGACAGTCTCCTCAACCGCCTGGTGGCACCGGGAACCTGGATTACCTTGTTCTTATTAATCTGGATCGCCCTGAGTTTGCTTTTTGAAAAGGTAAGCGCTTCTCAAACGGAAAAGGGTGGCACCGACACGGATTCATCCGGGCAATTGATGCTGGCAAATCCAAGCGTTTTTGTTTTGCTGATGGTGTTGCTGGGTGGGATCCTCGCCCTGGTGCCGGAGTTTATCTATCTGCGCGACCAGTTTGGCTGGCGCATGAATACCATCTTCAAATTCTATTTCCAGGCCTGGATCCTATGGTCGCTGGCAGGTGCCTATGGATTGATTCGCCTGTTCGAACCGCGAACAGACAGCAAGACCCAGGATCGATGGTGGATAGTGGCGTTAGTTTCTGCGGGTCTGCTGGCTGGGACGGTCGTCCTGAGCGATTTGGGCGCGCAAAAATTGGGTAACTATGGCACTTCAATCCTGGATTACCTGATGCTGCTGCCGGTTTTGATCGCGCTTGCGTGGTTGATTGTGAACGCCTGGCGAAAAGACTGGAAAAAGGTGATGGGGGTGATCGCAATCTTCGGCGTGCTGGTGGGGATGGCTTTCCCGCTTCTCGAAGGCTGGAACAAGACGAATGGCTTCAATCCGAGCAGGGGATTCTCGTTGGACGGAAAGCGTGATTTCTACATCAGCGCGGCGGATGAAATGAAAGCTGCCGAGTGGTTGGCTAACGCGCCGGTTGGGGTGATGACCGAAGCGATCTCCGACACTGGCGGCAGCTATACCACCTACAACAGCATCTCCACCTTTTCCGGCATGCCGACGGTTTTGGGATGGGTGGGGCATGAAGCCCAATGGCGGGGAGGATATGAGGAGATTGGCAGCCGGCAGGCTGACGTGAAAGAGCTCTACAGCTCCAGCAAGTGGGAACGGGCGCAGGCCATCATCGACATGTATAATATCCGCTACATCGTGCTCGGGAACACTGAAAACAGCACTTACCAGGTGGACCAGGGCAAGTTTGAGGAGCACTTAGAGAAGGTGTTTGACAGCCAGACGGTGGATATCTACGAGGTTATGCCATAAGATGCGGATGAACGAGAAAGAACCATTGGGCGAAAGGAAGCAATCCCAGTTTACCTGGTTCCTGCTGGCATTCCTGGTGGGTTTGGGGTTGAGGCTTTGGGGGTTGAGTGAGATGCGTTTCACCCTCGCTGAAGCGCAGATGGCCCAGAGCGCCTGGCAGTTGGCAATGGGGGATGTGGCTTGGTTGCCGGGTAACATGAGCTATGCGGGTCTGAGCGCGCTTTTGTTCTTTTTATTTGAACCGAGTTTCTTTTTTGCCAGGCTGCTGCCAGTTTTGCTGGGCAGCTCGCTGATTCTGGTTCCCTGGTTTTGGCGCGAAGAGTTGGGGGAAAAGAATGCGCTGGTGCTGGCTTTTGGGCTGGCGATCGACCCAATCCTGTTGAGTTTTTCGCGCCAGATCGTAACGTCGAGCTTCGTTCTGGCTGGTTTGGCTTGGGCTGTAACAGCGCTGAAACATAAGCAACCCGCGCTGGCAGGGGGCATGGTTGCACTGGCATTTTTGGGCGGGTACAGCTTTTGGGTGATGCCGCTGGTTGGATTGGCGGTCTTTTTGATTTTGCGAAAAAGCGCGAATTTTGCATTGATCGATGACTCATACAGGGCAAAAACCTTCTGGCTGCCGCTTGTGACGAGCTTTGCAGTCAGCCTGGTGCTGCTCAGCAGCGCTTTTCTGCTCAGCACTGAGGGTTTGGGTGGGATAGGGTCTGGGTTGGTGGAGTTCCTCCAGCTTTTTAATACAAAATTCGAATTTATAGCATACCAGCCAATATTAGTAGCAATTGCGTATAGTCTGTTACCTCTATTCTTTGCAATCTGGGCACTGGCAGAAGATTTACGAAACCATCGACCCCCGAAAAACCTGCCATGCATAATTGGCTGGGGTTTTACTGTTCTTTTGAGCGTGCTGCTTGGAAGAAGGGATTTGGGGATGCTGGCTTTTGCTGCTGTGTTTGCCTGGTTGGGAGCAGCGGAGAGTATCGCAAGGATTGTTGAGTTCCCATCTGAACACCGGGAAGTTGTTTTTGGGGTCACCCTGTTTCAGCTCGTGATCCTGGTCTACATCCAGATGGTCAGCGGGCGATTGACCAACGCAGCTCCAAACACGCAGGATTACAGACTGGCACTTCTTGCCGTGGTGGCTGGAATACTGCTGCTGGTGATATCCACCTTTCTGGTCGGGTTGGGTTGGTCGCGCCACGTCAGCGGGCAGGCGCTGCAGAACAGCCTGCTGATCATCTTGATCGTTTTGACGGTTGGGATGAGCCTGAGATCTGTCAGATCTCAACAGGAAACCACCAGTTTGAGTTTGTTGGCAGGTCCAATCATGCTGCCAAACAACAACGTCGAGGTCGTTGTGGATGAAATTGACCGCGAAGGACGAGTGGACAAAACCGAAATTACCTATGATCTGGGAAAATGTGAGCAGCAATTCGCCTGGTTTTTCAGGAAGAACTGGATATGAAAGGTCTGAGGTCTGAAGGT
>CAZOYK010000028.1:0-17708 GCA_964584065.1 uncultured Anaerolineaceae bacterium
CGGCGTTCGGAAGCTTTTTTGCCGATAGATTCGGCCATCTTGATGGAATTGGGGGTGGCGGGGATGGCAAAACCCTGAGGGATCAGGAAGTTGCGTCCGTAACCATTGGCGACCTTTTTGACATCGCCAGCACGACCTAATTTGTAGACGTCTTTGAGAAGTAATACTTTCATGTTCAAGCCCTTTCCAGCTTAGTTTAGTTATTTTCGGATGAAGGGTACAACACCCGAGCCGAAGAATATTACCACGTTTTCAAATTTTGTGAAGAGGAGTTTTGCTTGGATTTCCTGAAAATTTTGAGGTTTACAGAAGGTGCAATCGCCAATTTTTGATGCCAATAGATTATACTTAGCCCGTTGGTCACATTCCTAAACAATGAGGAGAGACATGACGGAACAAGACAAATTCGAGAACTGGCAGGAAAAAGTATATAAACCTGCCATAAAAAAATTCCCAGAAAGAAAAACAGAATTTACCACTGACTCAGGCATTACCCTGCAACCTGTCATCCCACCATCTGAGATCCCTGAAGACCGGGAAACCAGCCTGGGCTATCCGGGTGAGTATCCCTATACCCGCGGTGTTCAGCCCACAATGTATCGTGGTCGGCATTGGACGATGCGGCAGTATGCTGGATATTCCAGCGCTACCGAATCGAACAAGCGTTATCGCTTCTTGCTTGAACAGGGGCAGACCGGGCTTTCAGTGGCGTTTGATCTGCCCACCCAGATTGGTTATGATGCGGATGATAAGATCGCACTGGGTGAGGTGGGAAAAGTGGGCGTGTCGATTTCTTCGATTGAAGATATGGAAACTTTGTTCACGGAAATTCCGCTTGATAAAGTTTCCACCAGCATGACAATCAATGCTCCTGCAGCTGTGCTACTGGCAATGTATATTGCGGTAGCCAAGAAACAGGGCGTTCCTGCATCAGCTTTGCGCGGCACCATCCAGAACGACATCCTCAAGGAATACATCGCTCGCGGGACGTATATTTTCCCGCCGACTCCCAGCATGCGCCTGATCACGGACATCTTCCAGTATTGCCAGACCGAAGTACCCAATTGGAATACCATCAGCATCTCCGGATATCACATCCGGGAAGCTGGATCGACTGCAGTGCAGGAGGTGGCATTCACGCTGGCAAATGCAATTGCTTACATCGAAGCAGCCATTAAAACGGGTATGGATGTGGACAAATTTGCCTCCCAGCTTTCATTCTTTTTCAACTCACACAATAATTTCCTGGAAGAAGTCGCCAAATTTCGGGCTGCACGCAGGCTCTACGCCAAGATCATGAAGGAGCGTTTTGGCTCCAAAGTTGCCAACTCGCAGAAGCTGCGTTTTCATACCCAAACAGCTGGATCGACCCTGACGGCTAAACAGCCGGAAAACAACGTGGTGCGGGTGACGCTGCAGGCACTGGCGGCAGTTTTGGGCGGCACACAGTCGCTGCATACCAACAGCATGGACGAGGCACTTTGGCTTCCTACGGAAAAAGCGGTGCAAGTGGCGCTGCGAACGCAACAAATCATCGGTTATGAGTCTGGCGTTGCAGATACGGTAGATCCTCTGGCTGGATCTTACATGGTTGAGTACCTGACCGATGAGATTGAGAAAAAAGCAGTTGAATATCTGCAAAAAATTGACGAGATGGGCGGCGCACTAAAAGCCATCGAGAACGGCTTCATCCAGGGTGAGATCCAAAATGCCGCATTTGCTGCTCAGAGGCGACTTGAAAACCACGAAGATATCGTGGTGGGCGTCAACAAATTCACTGTTGATGAAAAGATCGAACTCGAATCACTCAAAATTGATCCCCGAATCGAAGCCGAACAGAAAGAAAGATTGGCTGCTTTGCGTGCAGGCAGAGATAAAGTTTTGGTTGAAGCACTGCTGGAAAGACTCGAAAATGCAGCCCAGGGCGATGAAAATTTGATGCCAATTATCATCGAATGTGTGGAAAACAAACTGACATTAGGCGAGATTTGCAACAGATTACGAAAAGTCTGGGGTGAATATCGCGCGCCAAACTTCATTTGAGGAGAATTAATGAGCCAAATCAAGAAAATCAACCATGTTGCCATCGTTGTAAAGGATATCGATGAGTCGCTCAAGTTCTGGGAATCAGCCCTGGGGCTCAAATTGCACCATGTGGAGGATGTTCCTTCACAGGCCTCCAAGGTTGCTTTTATTCCGGTCGGTGAGAGTGAAATTGAGCTGGTCCAGCCCACCACAGAAGACTCGGGCATGGCGGCCTACCTGGAAAAACGGGGTGAAGGCATGCACCACCTGTGTATTGAGGTAGATGATATTGAGGCGAAGATGCAGGAGCTGAAAGATGCGGGCGTGCGCATGATCAATGACGCACCGCAAGTGCTTCCCGGGCGAAAAATGGCATTTATCCATCCCAAGGCTGCCAGCGGCGTGTTGGTGGAGCTTTACGAGATCACTGCTGAAGAGTAATCTCTGTGGTTTAGGGGTTTTTAGCCAAACAGAGAAAAGGAAAAACAATGATCATTACCAACGGAAAAATTGTGACCTGGGGAAACCCAAATGAGATTCTGGAGGATAAGGCACTCCTCATAGAGGATGGTTTGATCCGGGAGATTGCGAACGAAAGCGAACTGAAGGCTGCCCACCCAGAGGAAGAAGTGCTTGACGCGCAGGGGCAGATGGTGATGCCTGGCCTGATCTGCGCCCACACGCATTTTTATGGGGCGTTTTCTCGCGGCATGGCTGTCCCGGGTGAACCCTCGCGCAATTTCCAGGAGATCCTGGCGAATTTATGGTGGAAACTCGACAAAGGGCTTGACGAAGATGGCGTGAAGTATTCAGCGCTCGCCCTGCTGGCGGATGCCACAAGGTATGGCTGCACGACCCTTTTTGACCATCATGCCTCGCCAAACTGTATTGATGGGTCTTTGGATATTGAAGCTGAGGCTGTGCTCGAGTCCGGTTTGCGAGCGTCGCTTTGCTATGAGGTCACTGATCGCGATGGCGAAGAGAAAGCCCTGGCAGGGATCCGCGAAAACGGCAGGTTTATTAGTGGTGTGAAAGCCGGCAATTACAGCCCGATGCTAAAAGCCCATTTTGGCTTGCATGCCAGTTTGACCGTTAGCGACGAAACGCTTGAAAAATGTCTGACGGAAAACAATGGTCGCGTTGGTTTTCACAGTCATGCGGCTGAAGGGATTGTGGACCAGGAAGATTCTCTGACAAAGTACGGCAAACGGGTGGTTGAGCGATTTGCTGATGCCGGTATCCTGGGCAATAATGCAATCCTTGCACATGGCGTCCATATTACCCCTCATGAGATTGACCTCCTGGCGCAGAGCGGCACCTGGCTTTCGCACCAGCCGCGGTCCAATATGAACAATGCCGTGGGAGTCGCTCCGATCGAAGAGATGTTGAAGCAGGGCGTGCAGGTTTGCCTGGGTAATGATGGCTTTTCGAATGCCATGTGGCAGGAGTGGTTCTTTGCGTACCTGATCCAGAAGGATCAGCAGGCAGACCCAAGAGCGATGAATGGTTACGACGTGATCAAGCTCGCGGTTGAGAACAATTCAAGGCTTGCCAGCGAAACTTGGGACGGTTTGCGCATAGGCAAGATAGAAAAAGGCGCTGCGGCGGATTTGATCCTGGTGGATTATCACCCGATTACGCCAATGCATGCCGGAAATTTGCCCTGGCACATTTTGTTTGGTTTCCGTGATGGAATGGTGACCAGCACAATTGCCGGAGGCAGACTACTAATGAAGGATCGCAAGCTACTTTTGCTTGATGAGGCTGAAATTGCTGCCAAAGCAAGGGAAGCTGCAATCCGAACCTGGGATCGAGTTAATACCTACTAGAGGAGAAACAGATGGCTTATACAATTGGAATTATCGGAGGAACCGGACGCGAAGGTCGTGGATTGGGTTATCGCTGGGCAAAAGCCGGGCACAAGATCATCATTGGCTCCCGGACCGAAGAAAAAGCGCTGGCAGCCGTGGAAGAATTGAATGAAAAGCTGCAGGGAGAGGGCGACGTCAGCGGCACCACCAACGATAAGGCTGTTTCGGCTTGTGACATTGCGGTTTTAACCGTACCTTTCTCGGCTCACCGTTCCACCCTTGAAGGTTTGAAAGAAGAGCTGCAAGGGAAAATCCTTATTGACGTCACCGTGCCCCTTGTGCCACCAAAGGTAACCCGTGTGCAAATGCCCGAGGAAGGCAGCGCGGCCCAACAAGCCCAGGCGATCTTGGGAGAGAATGTGAAAGTAGTTGCAGCGTTCCAAACAATTGCTTTTGAGCATTTACTTGCGGACGAGGAAATTGAATGCGACGTCCTTGTAGCTGGCGGGGATAAAGCCGCACGTGAACTTGTTATTTCCCTGGCAGAAGATGTAGGTCTGAAGGCCTGGGATGCCGGGGTCATTCAGAATGCGGTGGTTGTGGAAGGGCTGACCTCCATCCTGATTGGCTTGAACATCAAGTACAAAGTGCCTTCTTCGGGTATACGTATTACAGGGATCAATGACCTTGCCTAGACAACTTACATACTTCGCTTTGCAAGGGATTCCACAAATAAAGTCGGGAGATTACCTGCCGAAGTTTATTTTTTCAGCCATCGCGAATAATGGACTCCATCTACAAGATGGCGACATTCTGATCCTTGCCCAAAAAATCGTTTCAAAGGCTGAAGGACGGCTGGTAAACCTGACCACCGTGCAACCTTCGCCAAGAGCATTTGAACTGGCACAATATCTCGGGAAACGACCTGAGTTGGTGGAGTTGATCCTCCAGGAAAGCAATGAGGTCGTCCGCACCCGACCGGGGACCATCATCGTTGAACACAAATCGGGCTTTATTTGTGCCAATGCCGGGATTGACCATTCAAATGTAAAAGGAAATTGGGGCAAAGACGAAGATTGGGTGCTGCTGCTGCCGGAAGATTCCGATCTTTCTGCCGCAATGATCCGCGCAGGCTTGGAGCACATGAGTGGGGTGAGGTTGGGTGTGATCATCATCGATTCCCACGGAAGAGCCTGGCGCAATGGCGTGCTTGGCACGACAATCGGCGCCTCCGGCTTACCTGCGCTGCTCGACATGCGCGGTGAGGAAGATATGTACCACTACAAACTGAGAGTCACCACTATTGCGACGGCGGATGAATTGGCTGCAGGTGGCTCGTTGATGATGGGACAAGCAAGCGAAGGCACGCCAGTTGTTCTGGCGAGGGGCTTCCCGTATCCGCTCAGGGAGGGCAATGCCCAGGAATTGATCAGAAAGAAGGAGTTCGACCTCTTTCGATGAATCCCAATTTTGAGGAAGTATCTAAGAATCTCGAAGTGGTTGCTTTGGCAGGCGGCGTGGGTGGCGCAAAGCTGCTGGTCGGACTGGATAAAGTACTGCAGCCTGGTCAGTTGACCGCGATCGTCAACACCGGTGATGACTTTACCCATTTTGGGCTTCACATCTCACCTGATCTTGATTCTGTTTGTTATGCGCTGGCTGGTCTTGAGGATCCGGTTCATGGATGGGGACGAAACAATGAAAGCTGGCAGGTGCTCGAGGAGCTGCGCAGGATTGGAGCTCCGGACTGGTTTGCCCTGGGCGACAAGGATTTAGCATGGCACCTGGAACGCCGGCACCTTTTGAATCAGGGGAAGACACTCACCGAGGTGACTGCTCACTTTTGTGAGAACAACGGAATTCAGTCAAGGGTGTTGCCGATGTCCGATGAACCAGCGCCAACCCTGATTAAGACCAAAGATGGGGAGTGGCTCGGATTCCAGGATTATTTTGTCCGCCTGCAATGCCAGCCAGAAATTGCTGAAATTGCTTTGTTGGGAAACAGAGAGGTTGGCGCAAGCGAATTGGTGATCCAGGCACTGACGGAGGCTGATCTGATCGTTCTGGCGCCTTCCAACCCCTGGGTGAGTATCGATCCGATCCTGGCATTGGGAGGTGTGCGAAACATTCTTCAGACCAAGACAGTTGTTGCGGTTTCACCAATCATTCAAGGCAGTGCTTTAAAGGGTCCGGCAGCGAAGATGTTCAACGATCTGGGGATCGAGCCATCAGCTTTAGCCGTAAGGCAGCATTATGAAGGCATTCTGGACGGATTCATGTTTGACGACCTTGATAGCGAAATTGCAGAAAACTGGCAACCGTCGGGTATAATTAACGAATCTTTTCAAACAATTATGAAGACTGCGAAGGATAAAACTACTTTAGCTGAAGCTGTCATCTCACTTGGAGTGAGGATCCTCCAGGGCAGATGATCACATGGGCAATCATACCTGTAAAGAGGTATTTGGTTGGCAAATCGAGATTGCGGCAATTGTTTTCTGAGAACGAGATAGCTGAACTAAACCGACAATTGTTTGAAAGCACTTTTACAAAAATACAAGAAGCCCCAGGAATTGACAAAATACTGGTTGTCTCCAGGGAAGCGAGTGCTTTGGATTGGTGCCAGATCCATGGAGGCATTGCCCTGCTGGAAGAGGAACCGAGCACGCTCAATGCAGCTATCTCAAAAGCCCAGAAGGTTGTCTGCGAAGCGGGTGGAGGTCGGACAATGGTCCTTCCAAGTGATCTGCCTCTGATGACCTTGAAGGACTTGAGCAAATTAATCCGCCTGGCAGATGGTGAACGAAAACTGGTCATCGTACCTGATCACTACCAGTCAGGCACGAATGCATTAATTATGAGTGATCCGGATTTGATCAGACCGAGATTTGGTTCTGGTTCTTTCCGCAAACACACAAGGCAGGCAATGGAGAAAAACGCAGAACTCGTGGTCTACTTGAATGAAAATATCCAGTGGGATCTTGATACATCACTGGAGTTATATCGTATTATTAACACACAATCCGAACTTACCATATTGAGCCAACTTAGAAAGGAAACCATATCATGACTCAAAAATACGCTCTTTATCTGCAGGACGCACACGATTTGCGTGATGGACTGGATATTGCTCGGTACGCTGAAGAAAAAGGAATAGACGGTATTTGGCAAGCCGAAAGCCGCCTCGTGCGTGATGCAATTGTTCCAATGGCTGCTTATGCAGCTGTGACGGAGCGGATCAAGATAGGCTCGGCTGTCATCAATAACTGGACGCGCAATATTGGACTGCTGGCTTCCACCTTCCTCACCATGGATGATCTGGCTCCCAACCGCATCATTTGCGGTATCGGCGCCTGGTGGGATCCGCTGGCGAAAAATGTTGGCATCAATCGCACCAAACCCCTCAAGGCGATGGAAGAGACGGTCATCATCTTACGGCGCCTGCTCAATATGGAGCGCGTCACCTTCGAAGGCGAATTTCACCAGGTTCATGAAATTGAACTGGATGTAGTTCACGGACGGCGTGAGCCCCGAAATGTTCCGATTTACATCGGTGCCACCGGCGGAAAAATGATTGAGATGACCGGTCGGATTGCGGATGGAATTGTGATGAATTACTGCGTTCCGGTTGAGTATAACGACGAGGCAATCGAACAGCTTGAGAAGGGTTTGAAAGTTGCAGGAAAAAAGTTGGAGGATTTTGATCGTCCACAGTTGATCGTGTGTTCGGTCGATGAAGACCACGATGTGGCAATTGACAGCACGCGAGAGCTGCTGACGCAATACCTGGCACAACAACCCCACATTGCCAAGGCTTCTGGTGTCTCAATGGAGGTCGTCGAGAAAATCCAGGCAATTCTTGGCTGGCCTGCCACCCACGAACAAATCCAGGCAGCCAAGCACTTGGTG
Organism: uncultured Anaerolineaceae bacterium; assembly: GCA_964584065.1. Lineage (GTDB taxonomy): Bacteria > Chloroflexota > Anaerolineae > Anaerolineales > Anaerolineaceae > Mesolinea. The sequence continues at coordinate 7,746 of CAZOYK010000028.1, forward strand.
CCAGAGGATCTGATCCATCGTATTACTGCCAGCGGCACACCGGCAGAGGCTAAGGCGAAGGTCCAGGAATATATTGATCACGGCTGCACTACCCCAATCCTGTATGGCGTTGGCGGCAACACCAAGCTGCTAATTGATACTTTTGCGGCTGAGGCGTAATGCAGCAATTGCCCAGCAGTCGGAGTTGCTATGTTTGCGGTCGGGAGAACCCGGTATCACTGCACATGACCTTTTTTCTGCAGGATAACGGCGAAGTAACTTCCGAACTCGTTGTACCGGAAGCCTATGCCGGTTATCCCGGCATGGTGCACGGCGGCAACATAGTGGCGATGATGGACGAAGCTGCAGGTCGGGCTGTAACGGGGGATGAGCCTAATCGTTTTGCAGTAACGAGCCAATTGACTGTCCGGTATCGGAAACCAGTGCCCACGAACGAACTTCTTAAGGTCACTGGCAGGCTGTTAAAAAAGCGTGGGAAAGTTGCCCAGGCATATGGCGAGATCCGCAACCAGGCTGGAGATCTCCTGGCGGAAGCAGACGCAATTTTTGTTGAGATTGCTGAGGACTTTACCGAAGGCATAGACCCGGTTGAAATGGGTTGGAAGGTGTATGAAGATGACTAAAACTGAAATTAATTATGCCCGTCCCGTTACGTGGGACGAACTGGAAGCTCTGAAACAGGAATTCCCGGGTCAGATCATGTATCTGGCTGGCGGTGACTATCACCCAAAGGTCAAAGATAATGTATCCATCCTGATCGACCTTCAGGAGCTTGATCTTGACCACGTCGAATTTGGTGAGGACGCAATCGTTCTCGGTGGTCTGACCAACCTGCAGCAACTGGGTGACGCTTTGGAATCTGATGCTCTGCTGGAGGCTATCTCGATTGAGGCGGGATTAAATCTGCGCAACAGTCTGAGCCTGACGAATTATGTTAAATCCAGCAACGGTCGCTCTTCAGTTCAACTCTGCCTGAATGCGATGGAATCTGAATACCGGCTTTCAGGCGAGGATGAATTCCAGGCGCATTCAACCAGATTAAAGACCAAGCTTGTCGATGACTTCATCGAAGAGATTCAAATCCCCAACCCCATCTCGCTGGCATTCGAATCCGTCGGACGAAGCCCAAAGGATCAGCCAGTGGTGGCTGTAGCCGCCTCGAGACGATCCGATGATCGAATTCATGTAGCTTGTGGAGGATCGGAGTCAATGTGGGCTGAGTTTGATTTTCAACCCGGCACTGACGATGGAGAGAACACCATCCGTGACCTCTTCAAAGATGCAAACGACAAATGGGCAGGGGCAGAATACCGGCAGGAAGTTGCAGCTGTTTTACTCTCACGGTGCCTGCAGAAGCTCATTCAAGACTCTAACTCAAAGGAGGAATCATGAACCTTTACCTCCTGATCAATGACAGGACGTATGAAACCGAATGCCAGCCCACTGAAAGTCTGCTGGATGTACTGAGACGCTTAGGGCTTCTGAGCGTGAAATCCGGCGGATGTGTCCGCGGTGAGTGCGGCGCGTGTACGGTCCTGATGGATGGAGAACCTGTGAACTCCTGCATGTTTTTGGCGATCCAGGCACAAGGTCACAGCCTGGAAACCCTGGAACAGATCGGTCAGCAACCTGAACAAGGATGGAAGAAGACTGAAGGTTTTGACCCGATCCAGAAAGCTTTCATCGAGAGTGGTTCAATTCAATGCGGCTACTGCACACCTGCCATGATTCTGGCAGCAAGGGCGTTATTGCGTCAGAATCCAGACCCGACAGAAGCTGAAGTCAGGGAAGCCATGTCTGGCGTATTGTGCCGTTGTACTGCTTATGTAAAGCCAGTTCAGGCGGTTCTGAAAGCAGCTGCGGCCATCAGGGGTAGTGGTGAGAGCCAAATGGAAATTGAAGCTGATGCGCAGGTCTATGAACCAGACGTGGAGGATGTGCACAATATCCCTGAAACTGAAACGATCGGAAAATCCGAAGTCAAAGTCGACGCGGCCAAGCTTGCGCAAGGAAAACCAGCCTTTACCGCGGATTTGCAGCTTCCTGGAATGCTGATTGCGAAAGTGTTGCGATCGCCGCATGCCCACGCGAAAATTATCAAGATAGACACCTCCAGGGCAAAAGCTTTGCCGGGAGTGGCAGCTGTGATGACCTGGGAAGATCTGCCGCGCGTGGTCTACTCCACGGCAGGACAGTCCGATCCGATTCCTGGTCCGCTGGATATGTTCTCATTGGATAATAAAGTGCGCTTTGTGGGGGACAGGGTGGCTTTTGTGGCAGCCGAGTCGGCAGAGATCGCTGAGAAAGCACTGGAATTGATCGATGTGACATACGAACCCTTGCCGGTCATCGTTGACCCAAGGGACGCAATGAAAGAAGGCGCGGTTTGCATTCACGACGAGGAAGAATATGTCAATTTCGGTGATTCAAATTCGGCAATCAACCTTGCAGCCAAAATCAGGATAGATATTGGCGATGTTGAGAAGGGCTTTGCTGAAGCTGATGGAATTTTTGAGCAGGAGTATGTGGTGCCCAAGGTACAGCAGGCGCACATCGAACCGCATGTTACCCTGACCTATTGGGATGAAGATGACCGATTGGTTATCCGTACCAGTACCCAGGTGCCATTCCATGTCCGGCGTCAGATCGCGCCTGTGCTTGGATTGCCGGTGAAACGCATTCGTGTGATCAAACCACGCATTGGCGGCGGCTTTGGCAATAAGCAGGAAGTTTTGATCGAAGATGTAGCAGCCCACCTGACAATTGCAACAGGCAAACCGGTTCTTTATGAAATGAGCCGTGAGGAAGAGTTTATTGCTTCACGGGCACGGCATCCGATGCGCATTCGCATGAAGACTGGCGTAAAGTTTGACGGCACCATGACAGCCAACCAGATGACTGCCCTTTCAGACACTGGTGCTTATGGCTGCCATGCATTGACGGTTACAGGCAACACCGGGCAGAAATCCATGGGCCTGTACGTTGGAGACGGGGAATACCGAAAGCATCCGAACATTCGTTTTAATGCGGATATTGTTTATACGAACACATCGCCATCCGGCGCGTACCGCGGGTATGGCGTACCGCAGGGATACTGGCCGCTCGACCGCCATCTGGACAACATTGCTCGTTTCCTGGACTTGGATCCAATCGATTTTCGTCTGAAGAATGCAATTCGCCCTGGTGAGGTCCAGCCATTCAGTACAGCCTGGAATGAGGGGCGGGAACCGGTTCCAGAAGTTATCCACACAGTTGGTCTTGAACAGGCAGTTGCTGCCGGACGCAAGGCAATCGGCTGGGATGGAAAATATGGCAACAAAGACTGGCACATGGTCCCTGGCAAACCCCACCTGAGGCGGGGTATTGGCATTGCGACAGTCATGCAGGGCACCGCCATTCCGAACCTGGATATGGGCGGCGCCAGCCTCAAGATTAACGATGACGGGAGTTTCAACCTCCTGGTCGGCGCAACCGATCTCGGAACAGGAAGCGACACTATCCTGGGTCAGATCGCCGCGGAAACGCTGGGAGTTGAACTGGAAGACATCATTGTTACTTCGTCTGACACGGATATGACCCCATTTGATGTTGGCGCCTATGCCTCTTCGACAACCTATATCTCCGGCACAGCAGTTCTGAAGGCTGCAAAAGAAGTGGCAGAGAAGATCAAAGAACGTGCAGCTCAGCTTTTCAAAACCAAGGGTGAGGAAGTTGATCCAGTTGATGTTGTATTGAAAGACCGACACGCAGTCTCGCCATCGGGCTCAAAGATCAGCCTGGCGGAAATCGCTTTGGACTCACTGCATTGGCGCAACCAGGAACAAATCATGGCAACTGCGTCACACGTTTCGCCCAACTCTCCGCCACCCTTCGCCGCACAGTTTGCGACGGTTTTGGTGGATATTGAAACTGGTCAAGTGACAGTGGAAGAGTTGATCATGGCTGTTGATGCGGGGGTAATCATCAACCCAATTGCAGCATCCGGTCAGATCGAAGGTGGAGTTGCCCAGGCTCTGGGCTACGGTGTAAGCGAGGAAATGCGCTACGACGAAGACGGTCAGCCTCGTGAGCGGGATCTGCTGGATTATCACATTTTCCGGGCAGACGAAATGCCTGAGATCCGCTCGATATTTGTCCAGACCTATGAAAAAACCGGCCCTTATGGAGCGAAAGCTGTAGCAGAAATTCCTCTGGATGGAGCCGCACCAGCAATAGGCAATGCAGTGATGGATGCCTGTGGCGCTAATGTGCTCGAAAATCCGCTCACTCCAGAACGAATTTGGAAAGCCTTGAAATACAATGCCGAAAGCAACATCAATGGATAAAAACAGCGTTTTTAGACGGAAATCTGACACGATTTATGTAACAGGACACATCAATCCTGACACTGATTCGATTGCAGCTGCCACTGGATATGCCTGGCTTCTGGGTGAACGCGATGGTTTGAATGCCATCGCAAGCAGAGCAGGCTCCATCAATCCTCAGACAGCGTATGTTCTGAAATGGCTTGAGATTGATCCACCCTTGCTGGTAACGGACGCGTCTCCGCGATTCGAATCGGTAATGCGACGGCTGGATGCAGTCTCGCCGGATCGATCACTGAACGAAGCCTGGACAATTTTATCGCGCACTGGTGGGATAGCCCCGGTTGTCAATTTGGATGGCACGCCTTACGGGATGGTGACCGGAAAAAGTATGTTTGACTTCTTGCGGAAAATCATCGGTCCACATGCGAAATTACGGGAAATGACAATCGCTCAGTTGATGGATATCCCGTGTAGAGAAGCAGCTAATACGGACATTCCAAGGTTCCTGCCGCAAACCCGCATCAAAGATGTGATCAATCGCATGCTAAGGCAAGAGGCTAATGAATACTGGGTCGTGGATGAGAATAAGCGCTATCTTGGTGTGGTTCGGCAACAGGATCTGCTTAGCCCTCCCAGGATCAAAGTCGTTTTGGTGGACCATAACGAACCGCAACAATCCATCGCAAATCTGGAGGAAAGCGAATTACTCGAGATTCTTGATCATCACCGTCTCGGAAACCAGTCCACACATAATCCGATCAAATTCACTGTTGACATTGTTGGCAGCACCTCGACCTTGGTAACTGAACAGATCACAGAGGTGGGCTTGAGTGCGCCGCCGAGAATTGCTGGTTTGCTATTGGCAGGGCTGCTTTCGGACACGCTGATTTTCAGCTCGCCGACTACCACCCCGCGTGACAAAGTTGCTGCGGATGTGCTGGCGAGGTGGGCATTTGTGCCTGGGTCTCCTTTGGAAGATGAAACGATTCACAGCTATGGAGAAAAGATTATCCATGCTGGATCGGGTCTGTTGACTCAGGAACCAGAAGTTGTCGTAAAAACAGATATGAAGATGTACGAGGCAGCAGGGCTCAAGTTTGCGATCGCCCAGGCTGAGACCACGGATGTGTACGAGATCGGTGACTACATGGGCAAGCTCAAAGTAGCCCTCGGAGAGCTAAAGACGCAGAACGGTTTGGATTTTGCAGGTTTGATGATCACCGATGTCGTCAAAGGTTCCAGTCGGGTGATTTTTGTGGATGCCCCGTTAACCTTGGACGAACTGCCATATAGACCGCTGGGGGATGGGAGTTTGTTGGCAGACGGTGTGGTCTCACGAAAGAAACAGTTGCTCCCAATAATTCTCTCTTTATTAGAGGTTTAGGAATGGATTTTATTGATCGATTGCAGGAAGCAAAAAAGGACGGTAAAGCTGTAGCGTTGTGTATTGTGGTTGAATCGAAAGGCTCAGTCCCGCGTCATGCTGGCAGTAAGATGCTGGTCTATTCCAACGGATGCATTGAGGGCAGTGTGGGAGGGGGAGAGTTGGAAGCAAGGACAATTAAAGTTGCGCTTGAATCGTTAAAAAATGGACGATCCCAGCTGTTGGAGACTTCCCTCTCACCTGACGATCCAACTTCGGCAGGTGTGTGCGGTGGAGAGGCAAAAGTGTATATTGAACCGCAAGTCACCAAACCAGTCTTACTGATTCTCGGCGCAGGTCACGTGGGTCAGGCTGTGGCGCGCTTTGGACAGCTGCTTGATTTTAGGGTCATCGTCTCTGACGACCGTAAAGATCTCTGTAATACGGAAAATTTTCCGGGCAATATTGAGTTATTACCGATCCCAATAAGCGAAATACCAGATCATTTAGTAATAGATGAGCGTGTTTACATTGTTGGCGTAACACGCAGTAGTGAAGTGGATGTTGAAGGTTTGGAGGTCATCCTGCAAGGCTCACCCGCCTATATCGGATTGATAGGCTCAAAAAATCGCTGGGCAGCGACACGCCAGGGATTAGTCGATCGGGGTGTCAGTCTCGAAAAAATTGAGCAGATCAAATCACCTATCGGATTGGGCATCAAAGCAGAGACCCCTAACGAGATTGCTATCAGTATTTTGGCGGAGATTATTCAGACACAAAAGAGTTAAACCTATTTGGAGCAAATATGTGGAAACATTACCTAATACCTGAAAGCATCGAAAGCCTGAAGCAAGCATTGGATAGTGCGGAAGGACAGACCAAGATCATTGCTGGTGGTACCGACCTGATGGTTGAGATCAAAAACGGCAAATGGCCAGAACTGGATACCGTTATTGATATCTCGAGACTGCCGGGTTTGGACAAAATATGGAAGGATGATCAAAATATCATCCACATCGAAGCAATGGTGACACATAATGATGTGCTGCAATCTCCAATGCTGAGAGAATTTGCCAATCCTCTGGTTCAAGCCTGTTTTTGGGTGGCATCCCCGCAGTTGCGTAATCGCGCGACCGTGGTCGGGAATCTGGTGACGGCTTCGCCCGCAAACGACACGATTACGCCGCTTATGGCAATGGATGCAGCGCTTGTTCTCGTTTCAAGCCATGGAGAACGCACGGTTGCGCTAAAGGATTTTTATCTCGGAGTGAGAAAAACGGTGTTGGCTCCAAACGAATTTGTCAAGGAAGTCAATTTTCCTGCATTGAAGCCCAATCAGCAGGGAAGCTTTATGAAGCAAGCGCTGCGCCGCACCCAGGCAATTTCAGTCTTGAACTGCTGTGTTCTGCTCGACATGCAAGATGAAATCATTCAAAAAGCTTTGATCACCATGGGATCAGTCGCTCCAACAATTATCCACGCAGTCGAGGCTGAGGCTTTTCTGTTTGGGAAGAAACTGGATGATGAAGTGATTGAGGAGGCAGGTCGGCTCGCAGCAGAAGCAACCAGACCAATCAGCGACGTTCGGGCATCAGATGACTATCGTCTCTACATGATGCAAGTCCTGGTTCAAGAAGGATTGAAGGAGCTGAAAAATGGTACCCAGGGGCAGAAAGTACCCTCCAAGCCAGTTGCCCTGGACACAAAAGAAGGCTTCCGCAGCCCAGGAGCGGGCGAGTGGGATGGGGAAACGATTGAAACAACCATCAACGGGCAATTATATATAGTTGACAACGCTAAGGACATGACATTGCTAAATATGGTGCGAGAGCGCGTAGGTTTTACAGGAACAAAGGTGGGATGCGAGGAAGGGGAGTGCGGCGCGTGTACTTTATTCATGGATGGCAAGGCGGTGGTAAGTTGCATCATACCTGCACCGCGCGCACACCTGGCGAACATCACCACCATTGAGGGCATTGCAGAAGAAGACACGCTCCATCCCGTCCAGCAAGCCTTTGTGGACCATGGAGCCGTGCAGTGTGGTTATTGCACGCCAGGATTTGTGATGGCTGCGGTGAAATTGCTCCAGGAAAACCCACAACCAGACCAGGATACGATCAAAGAAGGAATTTCAGGCAATTTGTGCCGTTGTACAGGCTATTACAAAATCATTGAAGCGATTGAATCAGCCATTGGCAAGATGAGGAGCTAATATGAACACAGTCGGAAAATCTATCTCCCGCCTTGATGTTGTCGCGAAAGTTACCGGCAAGGCAAAGTATCCCGGTGATTTTCAGTTCTCCGATCAGCTTGTGATGAAGGTATTGTTTGCGCATCGGACGCACGCCAGGGTACTTGATGTCGATACAACACAGGCTGAAGCGATGCAGGGCGTTGTGATGGTCCTCACGGCAAAAGATGTGCCTGTCAATGAGTACGGACTCGGCGTCAATGATCAACCCGTCTTGTGTGGACCAGGTTCCGGCGTTGAGGGTGCTGATGTCGTTCGTTTTGAAGGGGACCAGGTTGCTTTGGTAATTGCTGAAAGTGAAGAAACAGCGGCTAAGGCGCTCAAACGGATTGTGGTGAGCTATGAAGACTTGCCGGTGGTGAAAACAATCGGCGAAGCCTTAAGGAAAGGCGCGCCAATTCTCCACTCTCGTCTGGACAGCAACATTTTCCATCACAATATCGTTCGTCGTGGGTCGACGGATGAAGCTTTCAAGAACTGCGCTGTAATTGTGGAAGGGGAATACCAAACTCCTGTCCAGGAACATGCTTACCTGCAACCTGAGTCAGGTATTGGCTTTATGGATGAGAAAGGCAGAGTCACGATCATTACTGCCGGTCAGTGGCCTCACGAAGACCAGGAACAAGTGGCACATGCGCTTGGATTGCCTCTCGACGATATTCGTATCATTTATCCTGCCATTGGAGGGGCGTTTGGCGGAAGAGAAGACATGTCAGTTCAGATCATTCTTGGACTGGCGGCGCTAAAACTTAGTGAACGCGGCATTGACCGAACTGTGAGGGTTGTCTGGTCGCGTGAAGAGTCAATCATTGGGCATTGCAAGCGGCATGCGTATACGATGAAGGCAAAGTGGGGCGCAGACGCCGAAGGGAAAATCCTGGCTGTTGAAAGCGAAATCTGGGCGAATGGCGGAGCTTATGTTTACACCTCGCCCAAAGTGCTTGGCAACGCCACGCTGCTTGCAACCGGACCTTATGAGGTGCCAAATGTAAGTATAGACGCCTATGCTGTTTACACGAATGACATTCCTGCCGGAGCTTTCCGCGGTTTTGGCGGACCGCAGGCAGCCTTCATGGCAGAAATACAGGCGGCTAAACTGGCAGAAGCTCTGAACATGGACCCGATTGAATTCCGCATGCGAAATCTCTTTAAGGAAGGTTCCATGATATCCATGGGTTCGCCGCTTCCTGCGGGAGTCACGATCCGGGAAGTGGTCCAAAAATGCGCCGAAGAGGCAGGCTGGACGCAAGGTCCGGATGGTTGGAAAAAGCCTGAAATTACTCCTTTGGAAGATCCAAATGTCAAGCGTGGTCTGGGTATCGCTTGTGGATACAAAAATATTGGATTCTCCTATGGTGCTGCAGAAAATTGTGGTGCTACGATTGTTCTCGAAGGTGAGCAGGAGATTGAAAAAGCGAAGTTGTACCATGCCGGCGCGGAAGTCGGCCAGGGATCGCACAGCGCATTTGCCCAATTTGCAGCCGAAGCGCTGGGTTTATCGTTGGAGAAACTTGAAGTCCACTACTCCGATACCTCAAACACGCTCAACTCCGGGAGTGTTTCAGCTTCCCGAATGACGCACATGGCAGGAAATTCCATTATTGGTGCGGCAAAACTGGCTTTGGAACACTGGCAGGCAGGCGATCGCCCTGCTGTCGGATCTTTTGTTTATCGTCCACCAGCTACGACTGCGATGGACAAAACCGATGGTCACTGCAATCCTAACTTTACTTATGGCTACGTTGCGCAGGCAGTTTTTGCCGATGTCAATATCCAGACAGGTGAAGTTCATTTGCTGGATGTGATCACAGTGGATGATGTCGGCAAAGCGATCAGCCCATTGCAAGTTGAGGGGCAGATTGAAGGCTGTGTGGTCCAGGCTGCTGGTTACGTAGTCCTTGAGAACTGGAAAAAAAGGAATACCAGGGCGATGACAAAAGAGCTTTCAACCTATCTCATTCCCACCGTTTTGGATATTCCTGACCGGACACGCTCAGTCATTTTGGAGTATCCTGATCCGATTGGTCCTTACGGAGCCAGGG
>CAZOYK010000029.1:0-17519 GCA_964584065.1 uncultured Anaerolineaceae bacterium
AGACATAATTTCGACCAACATTGCCGGGGATGACGCCATCCGCGATCAGGAAAGCAGCCGACCGGACGTGGTCGGCAATCACGCGGTAGGGCGTCAGGTTGGCGGCACGTTCCGCATCGGTCTGCCCGGCGAGGCGTTGTGTTTCGTCCAGAAGCGGTTTCAACAGATCCGTTTCGTAATTCCCGCGCACGCCCTGGATAATTGAAACGATGCGTTCAAACCCCATGCCGGTATCCACGTGCCGTTTGGGCAGGGGCAGGAAGTCTGTGGGGGAGGTGCGGTTGTATTGGATGAAAACGTTATTCCAGATCTCGACGATGCGTGAGCAGTCACCATTGACTTCACAGACATGCCCTGGCACCTGCTGCATGTTGCAGAAGTCCGGGCCAAAATCGTAATGGATCTCGGTGCAGGGACCGCAGGGACCGGTCTCAGCCATTTCCCAGAAGTTGTCTTTCCGCCCTCCACTGACGAGGTGGGAGGCAACGAAGCCAGGCTGAGCCAGCCACACCTCGCGAGCTTCTTCGTCGGAGGGCAGGTCGCCCTGGTCATCCACGAAGTAAGTTGCGTGTAGCCGTGAGGGATCGAGCCCCCAGACTTTGGTGAGCAATTCCCAGCTCCAGCTAATCGCTTCCAGTTTGTAGTAATCACCGAAAGACCAGTTTCCCAGCATCTCAAAAAAGGTGTGGTGGGTGTTGTCGCGCCCGACGGTGTCGAGGTCGTTGTGCTTGCCCGAAACGCGCAGGCATTTCTGGGAGTCAACCGCGCGGGTGTAGGGGCGGGTTTCGGTGCCCAGGAAGACATCTTTAAATTGCACCATACCGGCGTTGGTGAAGAGCAGGGTGCTATCGCCGCCAGGAACAAGCGAGGCACTGGGAACGATGGTATGCCCGCGCTGAGCGAAAAAGTCGAGGAAAGATTGACGAACCTGGTTGCCGGTTAGATACATAAGGTAACTCCAAAAATATTGTGATTAACTAAAAAATTATACCTGATAACACCGGACAGAATCGCTGATGATACAGCTGCTCGCGTCTCAGGCATCACTTAACCTTCCTTTGTTACTGGTAGGCGACGAAGCATCTGTTAGGACAATGATGCTTTACAATTTTTGTGGGATGATTGTTTACACTTTTGTCTCTCACATAGAATCTTCTGGATCATAATTGCAAGCGCATATATGCCATGAGAGTAGGTAACCACAGCCCTCAACAGGGTGGTTCCCAAGGGGTTACCCCTACATCCAGGGGTTAAGGAGGGGGCAGATTTGTAGGGGCAGACCCCCGTGTCTGCCCTGGAATATGTAAACAATCACCCTGTATAATGTGTAGACAATCATACTTGTCTAAACAGCACCCCCCACAAAGGGTTTATAAATGATTTTGATTAATTGTGAGAGGTGCTTCGCCCCTACGTCTAAATCTCACAACTGTGATCGCGAATCTCGATATCCCGAAGCTTCCGTGTAATCTCGGCAAGGTGATAAAATTACAAACAATTCTGCCATGTCAATTCTGCGTCGTTTCTCTTTTACAATCCTGCGCTCTGTGATCACCCTGGTTTTAATCACAGCAGCGCTCTATGCCACGGTGATGCTCACCCCACCAGAAACACTTGCCTCTCTTTACATGCCGCAAAGAACATCTCCACGCATGACTGAAGAAATGTATGCGGAATTACTTCAAAGCATGATCGAGAAGTACCACCTCGACGATCCCTTCCCGGTGCAATATTTCTTTTGGGCGGGCAAACTGCTCAAGGGCGATTGGGGTTACAGCCCTAATCTGCAAGAGGACGTCTTTGTTGGTCTTGCCCGACGGCTTCCCGCGACCCTGGAATTAACTCTTTACGCGATGCTGATCTATTTACCTTTGGGGCTTATCAGCGGAGTGTTGTCGGGAACAAGGAGGAAAAGCCCTTTAGACCGGCTTTTTAGACTGGTGGCTTTTGTGGCAACGTCCCTGACGCCAATGATCCTTTCGATTATCATGATGATCGTTTTTTACATCAGCTTGCGCTGGTTTGCTCCTGGAAGATTGAGCAGCGTTTTTGCTCCGATGGCTGCTGCTGAAAGCTTCAGATCCTACACGGGTTTTCTGACAATCGATGGGCTGCTGAACAAAAACCCAAAACTTACCTTGGACGCCCTTCGCCATCTTGCCATGCCCGCGCTTACGATCGCTTTTGCCCAGTGGGGAATTCTCGGGCGGATCACGAGAGCAACGATCATCGAAGAAAATCAAAGAGATTACATTACTGCCGGCAGGGCCAGAGGTTTACGGGAAAGGACCTTAGCCTGGCGTTATGCCCTGGGCAACGCCGCCGCGCCAGTGCTGACCCATACCATGCTCTCGGCGGCATCTTTGATGACGAATGTTTTTGTGGTGGAGATCATTTTTAATTATCCGGGTCTCTCCTCAATTGGGGTAAAAACACTGGCATTCATCCCAGACGCATCGAGCGCGATGGGATTCGCAATTTTTAGCACGATTCTTGTGTTGATCATCACCACATTACTGGACTTTCTTAAGGTTGTGATTGATCCTCGCCTCAGGGAGGATTATTAGATGAGCGTCACAAGGAGATTTTTTTCGCATTGGCAAAACTGGCTGGGCTTGTTGATTGTCGCAGCTTTCGTTTTCATGGCACTTTTTGCTCCCCTGCTCGCTCCGACAAATCCTGATGGGCAAGTATCTGTCGCCAGGCCCTTTCTTCGGGTTCCTCAACCACCAAGGCTTGGTGCGCCCTTGGGTACATTGCCCGATCAGACAAGTGTTTTTGAAACCCTGGTTTGGGGAAGCCGCGATGCGCTCAAGTTTGGTGTGATAGTGACCGTAGTTATATTCTTTTTTGGAACCCTGATTGGTACGATTGCTGCTTTTTTGGGAGGAAGAGCCAACTCTTTGTTGATGGGCACAACCGACATTTTCCTGGCATTTCCTGTGATTGCTGGAGTAGTCTTATTTAATCAACTCAGCAATGTAATGTTGATGAATTTATTACAAACTACAGAATATGCAGGCTTTTCACTGGAAGCCATTCAACGCTTAGGTCTTGAGGACACACTGACTCCACTGCTAAGTCCACTCATGAAAATGAACCCCAGTGCGGTCGCATTTTCTCTATTTTTATGGGTACCCTATGCGCGTGTTATGAATGCATCGGTGATGCGCCTCAAACGGGTAGAGTTCGTGCTGGCAGCGAAGGTTTCAGGCGTCAGAAATTTTCGTGTAATGATCCGGCATCTGATCCCTAACGCGATCGCGCCGGTGATGGTCATGGCTGCCAAAGATGTTGGGGCTTTGGTTGTTCTGCAAACAACATTCTCTTTTATTGGTTTGGGCGATTCCACTCCATGGGCATATGCGCTGCTTTCCGGACGTGATTGGATTTATTCGCCGAAAGGGATAGTTACTTATTGGTGGGTTTTCCTGCCCGTTACGATTGCCTTGATACTCTTTGGCATTGGGTGGAATTTGCTTGGAGACGGGCTGATTGATGCCATGAATCCGAGATCAGTTCAGAAGTAATCTTTATAAGTTCCAGAACCAGATCTGCCCTACTACTCCATCTCCTGTCGGTAAGACAGCGCGCGCTGGAGCGTGCTTTGGTCGGCATATTCGATATCTCCACCTATGGGCAAACCGCGTGCCAGGCGCGTGACTTTGATCCCCATCTGGCTGATCCGCTGCTGCAAATAGAGGGCGGTCGCATCGCCTTCCATCGATGGATTGGTGGCGATGATCACTTCGCGTACATGTCCGGTCTTGAGGCGCTCCAACAGAGGAAAGATCCTGATCTGGTCGGGTCCGATGCCTTCGATAGGTGAAAGCACCCCTTGCAGGACGTGATACTTTCCCTGGAAGGCAGCGGTGCGCTCGATCGCCAGCACATCCAAGGGCTCTTCCACCACGCAGATCAATTCCTGGTCGCGTGTGGTAGAGGCGCAAATTTCGCATTTTTCTTCGCCTGCCAGGGTGATATTGAAGCACTCTGTGCAGTGAGAGGTCTCAGTCTGCATGGCTTCAAGCGCTTTAGCCAGGTCCAGCGATGTTTCTGCAGGAGCCTTGAGCAGGAAAAAAGCCAGGCGGGATGCGGATTTCGGCCCAATTCCTGGTAGACGCGCGAAAGCGTCGATCAGGTTTTGAACCGGAGCAGGAATTGTGCGCATGCCTGCTAACGACCCATGCCAAAACCGGAGAGCATATTAGTGAAAGGTGCCATTTTTTCTTCGGATAACTTGCGGGAGCTTTCGAGGGCTTTATTGACGGCTGCCAGCAGCATGTCCTCAAGCATTTCAGCGTCTCCGTCAGTCAACAGGTCCGGATCGATCTTGATACCTTTGCACTGCTGATCGCCACTCATTGTGACTGCAACGGCGCCGCCGCCGGAAGTTTCGGTGACGGTCTCATTAGCGATCTCTTCCTGAGCCTGAGCCATCTGCTCCTGCAGTTTAGCCAGTTGGGACATCATGTTGCCGCCAGATGCGCTGGGGCGCGCGTTAAATCCTTTTGCCATTATTCATCCTTTACAGAGTAATCAGTTGGTATTTCGCGGAGTTTTCCGCCTAATTTTTTTATTGTTTCTTCAACTTGCTGCATACCGCCATTTGCATTTGACCGGAGAAGGGCATCGTGCTCGCCAGTGGTGCAGATCAGCCGCACGTCCTGCCCGAAGTACTTGGTCATCACGGAGCAGACCATGCGTGAGTTTTGCTCGTCAGCCATTTTGTCGCGCAGCAACTCGCTGCTGAAATTGATGACAACCGTGCTGCCATCTACATCGATCAAGCGGGAAGAGTTCAGGAGGGCGCTGGTGACCGTGTTGCGGGACTTCACTGCGCGTTTTAGCGGCTCCCAATGCTCTTGAACCAGGTCCAGGGTCAGCGGACCGTTGAGAGGGGAGGGGCGTTCCACCTCGGCTGGTTTCGCAGCAGGCTCAGCGGCAGCAGTGTTGGCCTTTGCTTTTGGGGTTGGCTTGGGTTGGGATGGCTGCTGCTCCGGTTGAGCAATCACCTGAACCATGGGCGAAACTGCAGGTGCCAGGGCTTCCGCATAGGCAAGCTCGAGCCCAAGACCTGGATGCCAGTTGGCTTTGAGTTCAATGGCTGCGTTGGTAAACGCCTGGATCATGCTGACCAGGCGGTTCATATCGAAGCGGGCGGCATGTTCTTCCATGTTGGTCCGCACTTCAGGGGTAAGTTCCAGTTGTTTGCCGGCTTCCATTTTGATGACCAGCAAATTGCGCAGGTAATCCACTACCTGCCGGGCGTATTGGCGCGGGTCCGCGCCGCTATCCAGCGCCTGGTGAATGATCTCGAGACCTTTGCCGCTGGAACCTGCCAGGCTGGCTTCGACGAGGTCGATCACAGACTGATTCGTGGCAGTTCCCAGTACGTCCTGGGCAATTTGGAGGGTGATTTTCTTCGAAATCGATGAAAGTTGGTCGACAAGTGAAATAGCATCGCGCATCGAGCCGGTAGCCTGGCGTGCAATCAGGGTCAGGGCGTCGTCATCGATCTTGATCTTTTCCTGTTTGCAGAGTTCCTTGAGCTTCTGAACGATCACCGGCACTGGTATGCGACGAAATTCATGGCGCTGGCAGCGTGAAAGTACTGTGGCAGGGATTTTGTGGATCTCGGTGGTGCAGAGGATAAAGATCACATGGGACGGGGGTTCCTCGAGCGTTTTCAGTAAGGCGTTAAATGCTGAAGTGGAAAGCATGTGGACTTCATCGATGATGTAAACCTTGAAACGACCCTGGGAGGGGGCAAAATTGATCTTATCCCGCAGCTCACGCACGTCATCCACGCTGGTATTGGAGGCGGCATCAATTTCGATCAGGTCAAGGAAACGTCCTTCGTTGACCGCAATACAGTTCGCGCAGTGGTTGCAGGGGCGTTTTTCGAGCGATTCCTCCAGGCAATTGACTCCTTTCGCCAGCAAGCGGGCGCTGGTGGTTTTGCCGGTACCTTTGGGTCCGGCAAAGAGATAAGCATGCCCAACGCGATCAGTCGCGATCGCGTTTTTGAGAGTCTGAACGATGTGATCCTGACCAACAACCTCATCCCATAGGGCGGGTCGCCAGGTGCGGTAGAGTGCCTGAGACATGGTGAGTTTCCTTTAAGGTACCGTAAATTGGGTGTGTTCATTCCCCTGGCTGTCAAAGAGGGTCAGCAGGTCGCCGCTCGCCCATAGGGCTGAGTCGGAATTCCAATGCAGTTCAGTGACTGTGTCGGTGCCCGGACCGGTGTAGATGCTGACAGCACCCTTGGAGTAGAGGGTTAGATTGGGAAAGCGATAATTTCTTCCGCCATCAGCAACAATCAGCCAGCCGGCAAGATCCACCGAGGTATTGCTTGGGTTGCGCAAGAGGATGTATTCCACCTGGATCTCTCCAGCACCAAAAACGCCTTCAATGCGCAGTAATCGATCTTCCAGGATTTGTGCCGTTGGGGCGGTGAGGGAAGGAGATTGGACGCCCTGGATGGGAGTGATGATTGGCTGGGTGGGATATGTATTGGGAAGCGAGTTTCTTTGCTGCCAAAAGTAGAGCACGACCAGCAAGGTTGCAGCAGAAACGGCAATGTTAAGCAGAATAAAGGGGAGGGTCTTTTTCCAAAATTTCATGATGATAACCGCCCTAATGATAGCATAAAAGGTCATAGAACGCCCCAAATGATATGAGGAAATAAGGCGAAGCAAGCAGTGGATAGGTGGAAGTGCATTGTCAAGACAATGATGGCTGACTGATAGTTTAGGGTGATTATTTACACTCCATAGATCAAACAGATCAGCTCAGATTATAAAGGCAACCCTGTTTTTGCCATGGTGACGGGTCACCACACGGCGTGACCCCTACATTGCGGGTGAGGGAGAGAAAGCGATTTTATGGGCAGACTTCCGTGTCTGCCCTAAACCCTGGATAATGTGTCAATAAGCATACTTGTCTGGACATCCATGGTGACCTTGCTTAACAAAATCACCAATTGATATTAACATAACCCTAACATTTCTTTTATATGGAGTTAACTAACGCGGGTTAATATAAAGGCGTTCGTGCAACAATTGTTTCTCTCCTTTCAAATTGCACGGACAGGATCGGATTGTGACAAAACACTTTTTTGATCGAAACTAAAACAGCCGCAGGTGAGGCGGCTGTTTTAGTTTAAGGCGGGAATTCTGTATTGCCGGGATTTAACCCAATGCCAGTTCGCGGATATGGTCGATGTGATCGCGCTGGTGCCAGAGCAGCAGCCGTACAAGCTTGCGTGCGCTCCATTTTTCCTGCCGGTGTTCGAAAACCTGGTCAAAACCTATAAGCTCTGGCAAGCAATTGTTGACGATTGCCGCGCTCGCCTCAAGCAATTGATAGGGGTCGCTGGCATCGGCAGGTGCTGGAATCTCAAACCCAAGGCGTGAAAAATACCACGTTTCAACCCGGGCGATATGCTCCAGGATGCCTTCGATCGTCCAGCGCTGCCCTTCAAATTCGTGTTTAAGTAGCTCCGTGGGAAGTGTTTCCACGCCCGCCAGCAGCTCTTCGCGCTGCCAGTTGAAAACCAATAGTGCCCGCCGAACATCCTCTTCTGTCAACGGTATCAGATCTGAACGGAAAAAAGCCTGGACTCCATGAATTCCTCCGTCAACCTCAACCGGGAAGGATTCGAAAGTCTCGTCGATGTGCATATCCAAGCCTTCGAGCTGCAGCCATGGCTGGTCCGTATGAAGGTTGAGCCGGCTTTCGAAAGTCAGTATCTGGCGGGGAATCCGAATCAAAGCTTCAGCATCGTCTGCGCCATAAGTGAAGACTCCCGGATAGTCGAGCGCCCAGGCAAGCGTGCGACCTTCCACATTACGTTCAATTCCGATTTGGATTAGTGTCATGGTTTAGTTGTAAAAAATTGGCAGATGCCCAAGGGCAATAACCTGGCGCCACTCCGCCCGATCCCCTTCGGTCAGAATCGCTGCTTCGGCAGCAACTTTGCCGCCGGCTTTTTCCGCGACGAGGTGCATTCCTTGTAGCGTCGAACCGGTGCTGATCACGTCATCCAACAGTACGACTCGCTTGCCTTTTAGAAGCTCGATGTCCTTCTCATCCAGAAATAGGTGCTGCGTTTTGCCTGTGGTGATGGAGAGCGTTTCGGCTTTCAGAGCCTCGCCCATGTAGGGCTTGTATTCTTTCCGCAAAACGACATAGGGTTTCTGAGTGACTTTTGCCAGCTCATGCGCAATCGGAATGCTCTTGGCTTCGGCAGTGAGGATCACATCGTAGGGAATATCTTCCAATTTTTCTGCAAGGGCAACAGCACAGGCATCCACTAATTCCACATCCCCGAGGATGTTCAGGATGGCGATGCGCAACCCTGGTTTGACCTCAAAAAGCCGCAAATCGCGCTTTACGCCGGCAATATCAATTGAATAAACCTCTCTGTTTTCCATTTTGTCTCCTTAGAAGTAAGATCGAACTGATTTTAATCCATTTCTGATCAAAATTTGGTTTTGGGCCATTAACGCAACTAATGCCGTGGACGCCGACCGCGGCATTAGCGTTTAAGGAGGAGAAGAAGAAGAGAAGTCGCCCTTTCAAAGTCTATATTACAATAAACAATAGTAAATAGCTTGACGATTAACCTACGATTACCCTACGATTCTGAGAGCAAATCGAGATGACCCAAATTGAAGCAATAAATCTGAAAACGGATCTTGGCACCTGGCGGATTGAAGCCTTTCAGGGTGAATTGACCCGGATTGATTTATTGACCTTGCCTATATCGCCAACGGAAAACGCGAGCCCTTTGCTTGATGAGGCCGTTCAGCAATTACAGGCGTATTTTGATGATAGCTTGGAAAGGTTTTCGCTACCGTTGGCTTGGAGTAATATTGCGGGTTTTCGGCGGGATGTGCTGCAGGTTGTAGCAGGTATTCCGTTTAGTGAGTTGATGAGCTATAGGGACATTGCTAAACTTGTCGGAAAACCTGGTGCCTCACAAGCTGTTGGAGCCGCAGTGGGTAGCAATCCCTGGCTGGTTGTGGTACCCTGCCACAGGGTGATCGGTTCAGACCGCAAATTGCACGGGTTTTCTGCACCAGGCGGATTGGTCACAAAAACATGGCTATTGCAGCATGAGGGACATAAAATCATTGGAGGCAAAGTGAGCCTCAAAGAGAGTTGACAATGGAAGAAAATCAGGAAACAGAATTTCGTTCAGGTTTTGTGGCGTTGGTTGGCAAACCAAACGCGGGCAAGAGCACCTTGCTCAATCGCCTTTTAGGGCAGCCGATTGCGGGCATTTCTGCCAAGCCGCAGACCACCCGCAGGCGGCAGTTGGGCATCCTGACCACTAAGGAGTACCAGATTGTTTTCGTGGACACTCCCGGATTGACTGATGCAAAAGATAAGCTGGCGAAATCGATCAACTCTGAAGTGCAATTTGCGCTGAATGACTCGGATCTTTTGTTGCTGCTGGTGGATGCCAGCAATCCGGCTGACACAATGGATGAGAAACTGCTGGATACAATTCAGGCTTCAAGAACGCAACCGCCCGTGTTGGTCGTTTACAACAAGGCTGACCGTCTGAACAAATCCAGCTTTTCACAGCTTTCCGCGTTGTACCGCGAAAAACTGCCGAACGCGCGCACGCTGCAAATCTCCGCACTGGATGGGGCAGGTGTGAAAACTATGCTGCAGGTGATCGTCGAAATGCTGCCCCAGGGTCCACAGTACTTCCCTGATGAGCAAATAACCGAGGATTACGAGCGGGATATTGCGGCAGAAATGATCCGGGCTGTTTGCATGGATATGTTGGCAGAGGAAATACCCTACTCGATTGCCACGCAGGTGCAGTCCTACAAAGAACGCGATAATGGCACAATTTACATCGAAGCGACAATTTATGTGGAACGTGATAGTCAGAAAGCGATCGTAATCGGTAGGAAAGGTCAGATGATCCGCGAAATTGGTACCAAAGCGCGTGAGGAACTGGAACGTGTTACCGGGCAAAAGGTCTTCCTTGAGCTGGTGGTTAAGGTGCAAAAAGACTGGAAGAACGATCCGTTTTTCCTAAAGCAGATCGGTCTATCAGGTGGTTAACGTTCCGGGAGTTTTAAAAGCCTTGCCTGTGGTTTGGATCGGAATTGTGAGCCTGATCAACTGGATCTCAGCCTGGCAAGAGCGAGCAATCACCTATTACATCACCAAGCCCATCGTATTGGTGGGTTTGCTTTTGTTTCTGGTTATGCAGGCGCCTGTCACCATGAGCAGGTTGCCATTCCTGCTTGGTCTGGCTTTTTCTTTGCTGGGAGACATTTTTCTGATTCCAAAAGGCACACGTTGGTTCCTGGTGGGGATAGGTGCATTTTCGATTACCCAGTTGATGTACATTTGGGGGTTCAACACCTCAAAAGTATCCTGGCCAGTTCTGGTTGTTGGAATAGCTGCATACCTTGTGGGTGTCATTCTGATTCACCTGGTGCTGAATAGATTTTCGCAATCGTCTTCGATCAATAAAGCTATTCTGCCGTATCTCAAGATTTATGGCGCATTGGTCCTTGCCATGGGCATGAGCGCCTTATTGTGCCTTGCCAGACCTGCCTGGTCAGATCTGGCAGCAGTATTGGCTGGCATTGGAGGGGTTCTGTTTTTCTTGTCAGACGGGATGATTGCCCTTGAAAAGCTTGACCGCCGCCTGCCAAAAAACCGATTTTGGGTAATCTTCACTTATCACATTGCGCAATTTTTAATTGTGGGAGCAGTGATACAATTATAGGGTTAGTGCTTTTGGAACGAAATGCAGTCAGCAACATTACACAATTTTGCTCCTCTACGACTGAAAATTAGATAAAATACAACTGGAATCAAAAATGCGAGAGTAATTGACTCTTTCCACCCGAGGGAGTATACTAATTCGCTGTGAACATTTAACCCTGGAGAAATTGATTATGGACGCCCCCGTCGAAAATAAGAAAGAAGACAAGAACATCAAGCCTAAAGATAAATTCGAAGGGAAGGTTTTAAAGACCTCGTTGCAAGGCGCATTGATAGATATCAACAGCCCTATGCCTGCATTCCTGCACATTTCTCAGGTTATTGACCCCAAGAATCCCGAAGCTGTTTTGAAATCACTCGAAGATGTGATCAAAGTTGATGATATTGTCACAGTTTGGGTGCGCCGTGTCCTGAAAGACCACATTGAACTAACCATGCGCGAGCCTTTAGCTTATGAATGGCGTGAATTGGCACCTGACATGGTTGTGCACGGCAAGGTTTTACGCTTGGAATCATTTGGCGCCTTCGTAGAAATTGGGGCTGAACGCCCTGGATTGGTTCACGTCAGTGAACTTTCGCATAACTACGTACGCACTCCGAACGAAGTTGTCAAAGTTGGCGATGAATTTGATGTGAAGGTTCTCGAAGTGGACCGTCGCAAGAAACAGATCAAACTCAGCCTCAAAGCTCTGCTCGAAGCACCTGAAGAATCCATGCCTGAACCAAAGCGCTCTGGGCGCAAGGGTAAAGCTCAGAAGCAGGAAGTTTTTGAAGAGCCTGCCGAAGAAGTGATTCCTGATCCTACCTATATGGAAATTGCACTCCGTAAAGCGATGGACAAAGCCGAGCAACGTCTGCCCGAAATTGAAAGCCGTGTAAAGAAATCCAAATCCTACGACAGTGAAGTGGATGAAATTTTCGAAAGAACGATGCAAAACAAGATAAATGACAAGGATTAGGATGCGTGACGCAAGAAGACTGCGTGTAGTCTAAAAGAAGCAAGCCGGGGAGGTGCTGGAATAAACAGCCCTCCCCGTTACTTTTAAAATAAGGGATTTATTCAGGAGGTCAGATGGCAACAAAGCTGATATTCTTTACCGGCGGCGTAATCTCGTCTGTGGGGAAGGGAGTTACTGCCGCATCGGTAGGCAGGCTGCTTAAAGCCCGTGGATTCAATGTCACGATCCAGAAGCTGGACCCTTACCTCAATGTTGATCCGGGTACATTGAGCCCTTATCAGCATGGAGAAGTCTTCGTTTTGGATGATGGTTCTGAAACCGATTTGGACCTGGGGCATTACGAGCGATTCTGTGATCTGCATCTCAAAAAGACCAGCACGGTAACGACCGGACAGGTTTATGAGGAAGTTATAAACCGTGAGCGTTGTGGGGACTACCTCGGCGGCACCATCCAGGTCATCCCGCATATCACAAACGAGATCAAACGTCGGGTGGACATGCTAACGCGATCAACTGACGCTGACATTGCGCTGATTGAAGTCGGCGGAACGGTCGGTGATATCGAAAGTCAGCCTTTCCTTGAAGCCATCCGAGAATTACGCAACGATCTGGGGCGAGAGAACACTGCCTTTGTGCACATCACCTGGCTTCCGTACTTGCGAGCCACTGACGAAACAAAAACCAAGCCCACGCAACATTCAGTCCGCGAATTGCGATCTGTGGGTATTTTGCCCGACATGATCATAGCCCGCAGCGATTTTCCGTTTGAGAAAGAGCTCTCGCGCAAAATTGCCCAGTTTTGTGACGTGCGAGAAGAAGCTGTAATTCCCCTGGTGACTGCCGATCTGCTTTACGAAATCCCCCTGATCCTCGAACAGGCTCATGTAGCTGATATCCTGTTGGAACGGTTGGAGTTGGAACCCAAACATCCTCCCAAGCTACAGGGTTGGAAAACGATGGTCACAGAACTCAAACGCCAAAAACCCAGCATAACAGTTGGACTGGTGGGCAAATATGTCGAGCTGCATGACGCCTATTTAAGCGTCAGGGAAGCCCTCAACCATGCCGCCCTTTATTACGGTGTGGGTGTGGACTTAAAGTGGATATCTTCGACCGATGTTGAAAAAAATAACGGACAGGATTTACTCGCCGGACTGGATGCCATCCTTGTTCCTGGTGGATTTGGCAGCCGTGGGGTCGAAGGAAAAATTCTGGCTGCGCAATATGCCCGCGAAAACAAAATCCCTTATTTGGGGCTCTGCCTGGGATTACAGGTGATGATGATCGAATTTGCCAGAAATGTGCTGGGTTTAAAAGAGGCTGATTCTGCTGAATTTGATAAACTTACTCCCGATCCGGTGATTGACCTGATGTTGGAACAACGCGGGTTAAGTCAGCTGGGCGGCACAATGCGGCTGGGGCTTTACCCATGCCACATCAAGCCCAACACCAAGGCTCAGGATTTGTTCCAGGCGGACGTAATCCAGGAACGCCACCGCCACCGCTATGAAGTCAATAACAGCTATCGCAAGCAGTTTGAAGAAAGCGGTATGGTTTTTTCGGGTTTGTCGCCGGATGGCGTTCTGGTGGAGATGGCAGAGATAAGTGATCATCCATATATGCTGGCTTCACAGTTTCATCCCGAGTTTTTATCCCGCCCAAATCGGGCTCATCCGCTTTTTCTTGGATTGATCGAAGCTGCCTGCAAAAAAGCTAGCTTACCGGACCAAAAGGTTAACCTTGACTTCACGAATTGAGGTCGGGATAGGCTATAATTTATAACTAGAAAAATAGAAGGAAGGTTTATATGGACACAACAATTGAATATATCAATGCAATCGAAATTCTTGACTCACGTGGCAACCCCACCGTGGAAGTTGAAGTTATCCTGGCTGACGGCAGTTTTGGGCGTGCAGCCGTACCCTCTGGCGCTTCAACCGGCATACATGAGGCACTCGAACTACGCGATGGCGACAAGGCTCGTTACAATGGCAAGGGCGTGCTCAAAGCTGTTGAAAACGTGAATAATGAAATCGCTGATGAACTGCTTGGCGTGGACGCGCTCGAACAAAAGGCAATCGATGAATTGCTGCTGGAACTCGATGGCACTCCTAACAAAGCAAATTTCGGCGCCAATGCTATTCTGGGCACCAGTTTGGCAGTTGCTAAAGCAGCGGCCGCCTCTTTGGGCTTGCCCCTCTACCGCTACCTCGGTGGTGTTTATGCCCACGTATTGCCCGTGCCGATGATGAACATCCTCAATGGCGGGGCGCACACTGGCTGGCAGTCAACCGACGCCCAGGAATTCATGGTCATGCCTTTAGGCGCTCCAAGTTTTGCGGAAGGTCTGCGCTGGGGTGCTGAAATTTATGCCTCGCTCAAGACCGTGCTCAAAAGCAAAGGCTACACTACCCTTGTTGGTGATGAAGGTGGGTTTGCACCCGCGCTGAGCGCCAACAATGAAGCCGTGGAACTCATTCTTGAGGCTGTCGAAAAAGCCGGCTACAAAGCTGGTACTGATGTGGCTATCGCACTTGATCCGGCTGCTTCCGAGTTCTACGAGGAAGAATCCAAACTCTACAATCTCCGCAAAGAAGGCCGAAAATTGACCTCGGACCAGATGGTGGAATTCTGGACCAATTGGATCAACCAGTACCCGATTGTTTCACTTGAAGACGGTTTTGCCCAGGATGACTGGGAAGGCTGGAAGAACTTCACCGCCCTCAACGGACACCGCCTGCAGATCGTGGGTGATGACCTTCTCGTAACCAACCCCGAGCGCGTGGCTCGCGCCATCGAAGAGAAATCCTGCAACTCGCTGTTGGTTAAGGTCAACCAAATTGGTTCTCTCTCCGAGACCATGAAGGCTGTCAGCATGGTTCAGAACAATGGATGGCGGGCAGTCTGCTCGCATCGTTCCGGTGAGACCGAGGACAGCACCATTGCCGACCTGGTGGTGGCGATGAATATGGGGCAGATCAAGACTGGTGCTCCAGCCCGCTCTGACCGCGTGGCTAAATACAACCAGCTGCTGCGCATCGAACAGGAGCTCGACCTGACAGCCAAGTATGCCGGCTGGGACGCCCTGGCGATCAAACTCTAAATATTCTTTTTGGCGGCTTGCATCCCCTCCTCGTGAGGGGATGCTTTTTTAAGTTTTCAAGCTGCACCACGCTTGCGTCTGGTAAACTTTTGGAATGGAAAAAACATTGAACCATATTGAGCAAGAAGTGACCTCGTGCCGGAAGTGCCCCCGGTTGGTGGCATGGCGCGAGGAGGTTGCCCGCGTGAAGCGCAGAGCTTATCGTGACCAGGAATATTGGGGCAAGCCGGTGCCGGGATTCGGCGACGCTGATGCGAGAATCCTGGTTTTGGGCCTGGCACCGGGGGCGCATGGGTCCAATCGTACCGGCAGGATGTTCACCGGGGATGGCTCGGGGAATTTCCTCTATCCTGCGCTTTACCGGGCGGGTCTTGCCAGTCAGCCGGAAGCAAGCGCGATTGGGGATGGCATGGTTTTGAAAGATGTCTTCATCTCGGCGGTTTGTCGCTGCGCACCGCCTGCCAACAAACCCGAGCGGGAAGAAATTTACAATTGCCTACCCTGGCTGGGGCTGGAAATGCAAGCGTTGTCTGAGCTTAAAGGTGTGGTGGTGTTGGGAAAAATCGCGCTGGATGGATTGCTGAGCCTACCCGCTTTTGCTGGTTTGCCGCGGGCAAGTTTTCCTTTTGGTCACAACCGTTTTTATGAAACACCGGGGCTGCCCTGGATCCTCTGCACCTATCACCCCAGCCTTCAAAACACCCAAACTGGACGGCTTACGAGCGAAATGTTTGATCAAATCTGGCAAACGGCAAAGAGCCGCCTTGGTGTGTCGGGCAGAAAAGACGGCTTATTTACTTAGTGCATCCCATCTAAGTAGCACATGGTCGGGAAAAATTTACGTGCAAAACACACTATTAGTTTTGTAAAATTTTCACCAGATAAGTAATCCGGGTTTGATTGAGGTCATGATAAAATTAAAGCAAAGAGGAAGCTAACTTAAAAGATTCCCTATTTATTAACTTTTGTTCATCATGGAATCCATCAGGTTGCGAAATCAACCCGGATCAAGAACGCGGAGGAATTAATGAAAAAGGTATTTGTTTTACTCGTAGTTTTATCTGCAATTTTAGTTGCTTGTACGGTCACACCAACAAATCCTGTTTTGGAGTCTGTCACGGTACCAACGCAGGAGGCAACCAGTGTTCCAAGCGAAGAGCCAACTATTGTTCCAACCGAAGAGCCAACTATTGTTCCAACCGAAGAACCAACCATTGTTCCAACCGAAGAACTTCCTGAAAGTTGTCCATTGGAAGCATTTGATGTACCGGAAGATATCACAATGGATTTGGGGATATACGGTGAATTCGAGCTCAATGACGCAATAGATTTCAGTCTGTTCATCATGAATCCCCAGTTACTCATGGAAAAGCGTCAAGGCGAAGATGTTGTTGCCTTATACAACGACGGTGGTAGTTTCTCATTTCAGATGCCTTCCTGGGGTTTTATCTACTCTGGTAAGAATACAAGCGTTACTGTAAATGAAGAATTTTGGGGAGAAGAAGGAATTGCCATTTCGGAATCAGGTAATTTTGTCATTCCAGCTGGAGCTCAAGTTACGATTGATACAGCAGGGGGATTTGAAGGGCAAGAATCACCTATTGAAGTTTATTTCCTTTCAGGAGCGCCAATTAAGGGAGATGAAATTACTTTACCCGAAAATGCAACTTTGAGTTGTAGTGACTTGTGGCAGATTACAATCGATAACGTTGATAGTAATGATATTGAACTTGTTCTTAATACAGGGCATTACGTAATCTTTACAGAGACAGAAGGTGACATTCTCGGTGTTAAGTATCCGAATAGTCCGGATTTTGTGCCATTCAGTGAGACGATTTTCCGTGATGGAATGACACTCCAGATTAAAGGTGGTGGTTCTATAACGGGTTGGGTATTTGACCTCTACGATAAGGAATAATATCTCTACGGATTCTAGCTTGTTTGACCCGGATTTGTTAGGATTTAAGAAAGCCTATAAATAACACATCTGCTAATGCAAGCTAGAATTTCCTTATAAAAAATATTTTCCCACGACGGGTCATTTATCGAAAACGGGACCACAATAGTTGAGCATAGTCTCGGGTAAGTAACGTGACGCGGTCATCTGGTTATAGAGACCTGTGGCACAGCGGAAACTGGGGATACCTGAAGCAGTTAAGACTCCTACTCCGCCAAAGAAAACTACTTTCCGGATAGTTATAAAGTGCTCCCTTGCTGCTTTGTCCGACTGATTCGTTTTCCGCTCTGCTAACTTTTTTCCAGCAGTTCAGGGTTGGCTGTATCCAGGTTACTCGTGGCAGGTTCGACCTGGGAAATATCCACATGCCCTAAGCGCTTACCAGTGTTGTTCAGGATTGGCAGCCAATTGATGAAGAGAGCCACACCGATGCCTATGAGGGTGCCGACCACGCGTTCGATCGTGTAGTTCAGTGGATCCGTAGCACCAGCGTTGATGACCACGATCAAGAACACTACCACTGTTATAGCAAGTCCGCCTTGCTTTTTGATCGCAATCATCAGCATCATCAGCGGTAAGGTCATCAACCCAATCAGAATAAAATAGGTCAGAGGGTTAAGGCTCAAACCCATTCGTTCGTAGAATAAGGTGATGAACAGGAAGCCGTAAAGACCCGCTATCAGCGTCCCGATTGTCCGGTCCCCAGCGGTTTTGAAGGTAGATTTTAAGGTCG
>CAZOYK010000030.1:0-3051 GCA_964584065.1 uncultured Anaerolineaceae bacterium
ATCACCCGCGTGTTCTCCGTGCCTGTGCTGATCACAGCCGCGACCATCGCCATGATCATCGCCTGCTTCACCCCGTTGGTGAAAGCCATCTATTCCATCCCCCTGAGCGTTATCGGCGGCTTGGAAATCTACCTCTTCGGCGCCATCGCTGCCCAGGGTATCGCCATCATGATCGACAAGAAGGTTGACATGTTCAGCGCCAAAAATATCGCTGTCATCGCGACCATCTCCGTCATCGCGATCGGTGGACAGTACCACTTCGGCGGCATGATCCCATTCTTCGGAATGCAACTGCCTGCCCTTGCAACTGCCGCTATCTTCGGTATCGTTCTGAACGCTCTGCTGAATATTGGCAAACCCAAAGATATATTTGAAGAAAAATAAGTAATCAGTTTTGATTGACCTGCACCTCCGGAGTTGGACACAGTCCAGCCGAGGAGGTGCAGTTTTTAACCCGAAATTATAGAAAATTATAAAGAATAACAGGCTGCCAATAAGTGATTTTGGGTAAGCAAAAGAACTCTAAAATCCAGATCGGAGATTGGCTCCATGTGGGGGTTATTGCTGAAATACAAAATTTCGACCTCATTCCTCGGGTTTGGAATCTTAGAAAAATGTCGAAAGAAAACTGTTGCTTGTTGATTAGTTAGAATCGGGATTAGAATACGTTTTAGCTCACAGCTTTTCTTTCCATTCTTTACCTAGCATAGATGTTGTTTCCTTAAAGGAGATGCACCATGACCTCACAAAACATACCGGACAACATCCAAAATGACGCATTATACCAACGACTCATGCAGGCTGTTCAATATGGGAGACAGAAAGCTAATGAACGTCGAGATTTGGACAAAATTACTGGGGAAGATTTTAGTGTGATAATGTCGCGCCTGGATGCAATAGCTTTACACCTCAATGGGCGTTTTGAGCTGCATTACGACCGTCTGGCTGGAGGCGATACAAGTCCGGACTTGCGAGACGATCTTTCGGTAATCGAAATTGTGGCTAACCAAAGTTTCACTGAACTCTTCGAGATGATGGATGACATGGAAAAAGAAAAACTCAAAGCGGATAGAAAAAAACTCTTTCCATTCCTGCTGATAGGAATTATCGCCATCGTTGTTCTAGGTTTTTTTGTGCCCGGAGTGCGCGTTTTTGCTAACATTCTGATCATTCTTTCCATATTAGCGTTTAGCGTGATACAACTGGGTGCGCTTTTCGGCTCATCGTTCCAATCTGCTAATCCATATGTGCCAGATTATGCCATAACCCTGGGAGAAGAGGCCGCTAAAATTAGACGCGAAAGTGGGATGGGCTGCCGGGTAGTTTTTGGCGTACTAGGGGTAATTGTGCTCACGATAGGCTTATTCGTTGGCTGGGGCAAGAACTGGTGGTATGAATTGATCGGGTTGGCAGTTCTGATCCTGATGTTTGCATTTAGATAGTAAGTGCTGAAATAACCTGATTGCATTTTTTCTGTGGGTAGAAGGGCGCAATATGATGCGCCGCAATCTGATGTGAAAGCAGCATGGTCCGGCGCAAGCCTGACAATTGAAAAATTTGTGGTGATAACTCAACTGTTGCAAGAAGTAGATATCTAATTAGCAACTGACAAAAAGCTTCTGGTTAGCTCCACAATCTAACTTTTGAGAAGTGTCAGTTTCGTGGCAGGTTTAATGGAAACGGCAAGAATTCCTCTAATTGTTTTTGCCCAATTCGCTCAGGATCATGATCGGGATGCGACGGTCCCCCACGCGCTGCTTGTAGTGCTGCATTCCCACAAAAGTCGCTTCCGCCAGCTTCCAGTAGCGCTCATATTCCTCCCCTTTTGCCTCGCGCGCGGCGCAAACGCTCTGTTTGCCATCCAATAAAATGCTTGCCTGCGGATTTGCCTTCAGGTTGTAGTACCAGGAGGGCATCTTTTCACTGCCCCAGTTGGCTGCTGTCACCGCGATAACTTCCAGCTTTTCTGGATCGCGGAGGCACAAAACGGGCAGGGTACGTGCCAAACCGCTGCGAGCGCCAGTGGTGGTGAGCAAGACCATGGGCATACCCGCAAAAATTTCGGTCAGGGAAGTTTTACCTTTGCTCAGCCTTAGACAAGCCCGGTCAAGACGATGCCAAAAAACTGAAAACGCTTTTGAAACCGCCGGATTTGCGACCAGCTTTTACATTAATATCTGAAAACGCAAAACCTGCTTTGCTGCCATCTTCCACTCCAACTCTGATTGCTTGACATTCTTATAGTTGATTATACGTTCATTAGTGATGACCAATGCTACTTAAAAGATTGTATCATTCGGGTGTCCTTTAATAAGTGGATCGTTCGCCCTTCCCCAAGCTGAAAAATTCAAGCTTTGTACAGTCCCAACTTCTACGAATCGATTTGATTCCGCAAAAGATCCGCACATGGATTCAAAACAAGTGTTTTTCCTTGTAAAGATTACTTTGTACATCCTTTTAAAAGACCTCGCGCTTGAAGACCAATCCTGCTTTCCTGTTGAACACCTTATACAAACTTGCAATTTATTTGAAAACTCATCGCGACTTCGGTGTTTTTAGGCTTGTATCACCCATTTTTGCGTCTTATCCTGCCAATTTCGCCTCCTTTATCCCAGTATTTTGCAATAAACAGGTTTATTATCCAGGTCAAACCCTTCCTTATATTAATAAAACCCCCAAACCACCATCAATATGCCTATTCTTTTGGAGGAGTGAGAACAGCAATTTTTCTGTTTGTCAAGAAACCTTGTACATATATTTGTACAACCAATATTGCGCTGCTAAAATTCAGTCATAAGTTGTACAAATCTTATTACAATATAACAGGAGAAAAAATGAAACCCTTTAGCTTACTTTCTATCTTACTTGTGGCGATCCTCGCCCTCGCGGCATGTGCCCCCCAGGCTACGCCGATCCCAACCGCCGAACCTACCGTTGAACCTACCGCTATCCCCGAACCTGTCTTGTCTGACATCGTCGACACTGCCGTTGCTGACGGCCGCTTCACCACCCTCGCCGCTGCATTAGGCGCTGCCGACCTGGTCGACACAC
>CAZOYK010000030.1:3151-6457 GCA_964584065.1 uncultured Anaerolineaceae bacterium
AGGTCTACTTGAACGATACCGTCGAAGTTATCATCACCGATGTCGAAGCCTCCAACGGCGTCATCCACGTCATCGATGCAGTGCTTCTGCCTCCACAGTAAACATAGCAAATGATTGACAAAAGAGCTGGCAAATCGTTGCCAGCTCTTTCTATTTAAGCTTTGTTGCGCCTGAACTCCTCCCAAGACAGCTTAAACAAAAAAACCACCCAGAGAATGGGTGGTTATGATTTTCGTATGAAGGACTATTTTTCGTTCAGCAGCTGCTTTATCTGGTCGAGCGCTTTGACCATCGAATTCCCAAGATAGATACCCGGGATCTTATCCACCAACTCGGGGTAAAAATCAAAAGCAAAACCAGCAAAGCAGAAAACTGGAGCAGGTGAAATTGTGTTGAGTTTTGCCTGCGCCCGCTGCAACTCCATGGCAACGCGGGTTGTGCTGGCAGTTACCACTACCATGGCTGGCTTTTCCTGCCTGGCATAGTCCGCCAGATCATCCAGATGCAGGTTAGCGCCCAAAAACTCCACCCGGTAACCGCGGTTCCGCAAGAGAACAGCCATCATCAAAGCACCCATCTCATGTTCTTCAGTAGGCGCTCCCCCAATCAAAATTTTGGGACCCTTATTGACGATCGGCAGCGAGATATACAGGTTGTTCAGTCTGCTCAGCAGGAAAGCCGTTGCAAAGTGTTCCGTGCTGATCATGATCTCGCCTCGAAACCATGCCTCTCCCACAGAGATTAGCGTGGGTGTGATGATTTTTTCAATCAGGGTTTCAAGATCAAATTTGGAGATCACTTCTTCGAACAGCCTGGCCGCATCAACTTCATTGTGCTTCTTCAACAAATCAAAAAGGTCATCGGCATAGCGCTGCGGTGGCACTGCGCTGACTGTTTTAGCCTGGGCGATGCCAAACGGGATTACTTCCGGCCAATCATTCTGAGCGATCATATCGTGCAAGTTCTCGGAAGCAGTGCTGATTGACACCCCGCTGTTCTTCTTGTTGATCAGCCACCTCAAAATCGCCAGATCCCGGTCTGAATAGAGCCGGTAGCGGTTCTCATTTCGCTCTGGCTTCAGCACGCCGTAGCGCCTTTCCCAGGCGCGCAAGGTCACAGGATTAATGCCGGTCAGGTCGCTGATTCTTTTTACAGAATATTTTGGCTCATCAGGCAGGTCATTTATCGCAGTCATATTTCTCCTATTTGTACAATCCAGATTATACAATATATATGGGAATTGACAAGCAATTGCAAAAGGATCAGCCTCAGGTTCAATCGTATATAATCACCATCAGACCTGCCCCGCATCAGAGCGGAAGGTCAGGAGGAAGTGTGATGAAGTTTTCTTTCAGGCTTTTTCTCCTGGTTTTTATTACGTTTACGCTGGCCTGATCAGCTTTCAGTGAGACGCACTATCTCGACAGCGTGCGCCTGAGCATGGATTACATCCTGGGGCGAAACGCGCTGAACAACAGCTTTGTCGCGGGCTATGGTTCCTACCCGATGCTGCACCCGCACCACCGCTTCTGGGCGAATGACCCGGCGCGCGGCTTCCCGGCGCCCCCTCCCGGTGCGCTTTCCGGAGGAACATTTGAGCAGTCGCTGAGATCTTAGATTCAAAGCTCCACCTGTTCGGGATTACAGGCGATGTGTACGCAGCAATTGGGCATTGATCGCGACGATGATCGTACTGAGTGACATAAGCACAGCTCCGACAGCCGGAGAAAGCAAGATGCCAAATGGTGCTAATACACCGGCAGCTAAAGGTAAGGCCACAATGTTGTATCCGGCTGCCCAGGCCAGGTTCTGGATCATTTTTTTGTAACTAGCCTGGCTAAGGTCGAAGATCTTTACAACATCCAGGGGATTACTCTTCACCAGGATAATGCCCGCCGATTCAATGGCCACATCAGTACCGCTGCCAATCGCAATGCCCAGGTCGGCCCGGGTAAGCGCTGGCGCATCGTTAACCCCATCGCCAACCATTGCAACACTTTTTCCCTGTTCTTGAAGTTCCAGGATTTTTTGATCCTTATGTTCAGGCAAAACTTCAGCAAAATATGTGTCAATGCCGAGCTCATCCGCAACAGTTTTTGCCACAGCCTGGTTGTCACCAGTCAGCATGGCTATTTCGATATTCATCTCACGCAATCTTCGAATTGCATCTTTGCTCTCTGGGCGTACAACATCAGCCAGGGCAAAAGCGGCAATTACACGCGAAGCGTTTGTGTCTTCTTCGATCAAATGGACAACACTCTGTCCTTTTTGACCAGC
Source organism: uncultured Anaerolineaceae bacterium (assembly GCA_964584065.1). GTDB lineage: Bacteria > Chloroflexota > Anaerolineae > Anaerolineales > Anaerolineaceae > Mesolinea. Next base: position 5,429 of record CAZOYK010000030.1, read on the forward strand.
TTCACGATCGAATTCAACGAAATCATTGGGGAGATCAATGTTGAGCATTTCCAACAGGCGTGGACCACCAACGTACACAGACTGTTCGCCATGTTTGGCTTTTACTCCACGTCCCTTAATTGCTTCAAAATCTGAGACCTCGGGCAAGGAAAGCTGGCGATCTTCAGCAGATTTGCGAATACCACGGGCGATGGTGTGTTCTGAGTCCCCTTCAATTGCTGCAGTCAATGCCAATGCATCTTCTTCGCTTACATCTTTTACTGTTTTTGTGGCAACCACACCAAACTTACCTTCTGTCAGGGTGCCGGTTTTATCAAAAACGATTATGTCAATCTTACGGGCGTTCTCAAGCGCCAAACGATCCCGAACAAGAATGCCATTTTGCGCACCCATTGCGGTTGTGATTGCCACTACCAGAGGAATAGCAAGTCCCAGAGCATGCGGACAGGCGATTACCAAAACAGTAGCGACACGGGCGATGACCTCTACATTAAACCCTACTGCGATCGTCCAGGCCGCCGCTGTGATTGCAGCCACCACCAAGGCCACATAAAACAACCATCCGGCAGCCTTATCTGCCAGAATCTGGGTGTTGGATTTGCTCTGTTGTGCTTGCTCCACTAGACGCATAATTCCTGCCAGAGCAGTATCATCGCCAGTGGCAGTAATCTTAACCCTTAGGCTGCCATCCCCATTGATCGTGCCAGCGATTACCTTATCGCCCACCTGTTTTTTTACGGGCACCGATTCTCCGGTTAGCATGGCTTCGTTGACATCTGATTCACCTTCCTGCACCTCGCCATCTGCCGGTACATTTGTGCCAGGGCGTATTAGAACCAAATCATCCTTTTGTAATTCACTCACAGCGACGGTTTCCGTGCCGCCATCCGGCAGGATCCGTTCGGCAGTATCGGGCATTAAGCGTGCCAGTTCATTCAAGGCTCCCGAGGCCTGCCGTATTGAGCGCATCTCTATCCAGTGCCCTAAAAGCATGATATCAATCAAGCTGACCAATTCCCAAAAAAATGA
>CAZOYK010000030.1:6557-9409 GCA_964584065.1 uncultured Anaerolineaceae bacterium
AGTGAAATCCAAAACTTTTTACGGAACAATTGCTCATGCCCGCTGTGATCCACGTGGGAACTGTCATCTTTATGGTCGTCATGGTTTCCGGACATGGCATGATCAGAAGAGCCTTCAGCCTTCTTATCCACTTCCTGCTTCTTCATACTATGTCCTGCATGAGCATCCACAGGGTTCGACATCTTTTCGTGATCATGCTCCATATCCGCGTCAGGCATTGAGGAGTCGATCTTATCCTGTGCTTTTTCAGCATTCCTTGTATTTTTATCTGCCATATAAAACCTCCTGACCTTAAGAAAAACTTGTTTTAAACCTTCAATTTCCCATCAAATGAAATTCACCAACAACTTTAACCTGGTAAATAAAGGCGCCGGTGAGGACACATTTACTCTAGCATAAATTCTCCCGACGATCAAAATAAAGGTTCTCAAAACCATGTGTGGAAGAGTGAAAACAAGCCCTTTGTGACAAACTATCAATTGAGCCGCAGCGGTGTCGTCAGGCAGGTATCGCTTCCCGAATAGGTTCTTATAGGAGCTTGTGCCACCAGTCCATTGTAGCTGACGGTCAGAGTTGCGTTGATATCTCGTGGCAGCCACACTCCAACAAAACCGTTCTCCATTGTTGTGAAATTGGAACTGACAATCTCTTTCCCATTACTATCGGTAATAACAGCATAAATTTCCCGGTTGACCAACTCGCCCTGGCAGGATGCCAGGCTGTGTATGGCACAGGGGTGAGTTTGGGTGATGTAAGGCGCAAAGGAGAGGTAAAACGTATCATCGGGGAGTGCCAACCTGACCTCGGCCAAATCATCCATGAGAACCAGGTGTTTGCTGGTGATACTCGCCTTTAATCCCGCGGGGTCAGACGTAGTACTATCGAGTTGTTGCACAATTTCCGGGATGGTAAGACCGCTCAACCCATATTCCTCCAGAAAAGCATTTTCCGATCGATTGAAAGCTTTGTTTAGCGCAAAGATCCCGACTGTGGTTACAGCAATCAGGATAGCCCCAACGATTATTAAGACCTGAGATTTTCTCATATTTTAAGTTTCCTTTTCTAAATATTTCTGACAAAAAAAGGAGATCGTGTGGTGCATGCTGGCCTCGATCTCCTTTGATTGAGTCTTTTTATTGAATATCCTTCAACATCGTCAGGTACTGTTCCTGGCTGATTTCACCCCTGGCATATCTTTCATCCAGGATCTGATTCGCCTTACGCACATTGTCTCTTGAGCGATTGCTATTCGAATTAAACAACTCTTTCACCAGCAATACGGCCAGAACAATGATAAGAGCCCAGAAAACCAACATACCGCCCATCATTCTAAAACCCATCATCTTTCACCTGCCTTTTCCCAGATCAACTATTAACTTTTGAAATTCTTCGCGAGTGATATCACCTTTCGCGTAACGTTCCCTGGCAATTTCGACCGCGGACTCAGCACCATTTTTTAGCGCTTGCCTCGGATTGTTATTGCTCAATCGTTTCACGATCCAGATGACCAGAAACACCAACGCGATGATCGCTCCAATTATTAGAACGAGATTGATGATCAAAAAAATCCATCTTAGACCACCGAACCAATAGCCTGTCATCACAATGTTTCATCCTTCCATATGCCTCAAACTGAGGGGGTTGTTCTTACTTTCAGATCAATATTAACATTTCAGGATGAAGGATAAGTCAAGGGTTTATGAAGTTTTATTAAAGGATATCGGAGGATTACCCATCTTCAATTTGGGAGGGGGATCAGGAATGAAAAAGTGCTGCCTTGACCTTCACCCATACTCTCAGCCCATATTTTTCCCCCATGAGCTTTTACCAGAGCCTTGGCGATGGTCAAACCGATGCCGCTACCCCCACTTGTCCTTGTCCGGGACTTATCTGTTCGATAAAAGCGATTGAAAATCAAAGGGATTTGGTCCGCGGAGATCCCAATTCCACTATCCATAACTGAGAAAAGCAAATCGGAAGGTTCCCGGCGAACGAAAATAGTGACCTTTCCTCCACTGGGGGTGTATTGCAGCGCATTTCCCACCAGATTTGTCAGCACCTGGATGATGCGGTCCTTATCTACCTTGATTTTAGGGAGGTTGGGTTCCATGTTTATCTCAAGCTGAATATTTTTTTCTTCGAATTGGCGACCCAGCGTGTTCTGAATTCTTTCGATCAGACTGGCTGGTGAAACAGGCGTGAGCATCAATTGGAAAGCCCCAGCCTCCACGCGGCTCAACTCCTGCAAATCATTGACCAATCGCTGCAAACGGTCAATTTCTGAGTGGATTTGCTGGTAAGTTTCCGGGTCGGCAGGCAAGACCCCATCCGTCAGCCCTTCCAGATACCCTTTGACGGCCGTGAGTGGCGTCCGCAGTTCGTGGGTTACGTCCCCGATCAACTCGCGACGCATCGTCTCAGTCTTCTCCAGTTTATCCGCCATTTGGTTGAAACTGAGTGCCAGGCGACCCAATTCATCGATTTGGTTCGTCTGCTGCCCGCCGGGAAGCGATAATCGCTCTTCGTATTCTCCCTCAGCAATCCGCTTGCTGAGGATCATCATTTGCAAAGTAGGGGTGACCACCTGGCGGCTGATCAAAAAGCTGGCCAATACAGCCCCAACCAAGGCAGCGAGCGTGGCATAAGTCATTGCCTCGAAAACTGCCTTTTTATATTGTAAAAACAAGTCTGATACCATTTGCTCATTATCGCCGGCAATATTTCCGCTTATCATGATTTCGTTCATGCTAACGAGATGCCTTTCAAACGCTGCAGGAACAGTCAGACTGGAGGCTGTGATGAGCACGACACCACCAATAAAAACAACCAGCAGATAAGAAAGAAATACCTTC
>CAZOYK010000030.1:9419-17493 GCA_964584065.1 uncultured Anaerolineaceae bacterium
ATCACCTGTTTATCTTCAAAGCGATATCCCACACCGCGAATCGTTTCAATCAAAGATTCATTCCCCAGTTTTTGGCGAATGTGACCGATGTGAACATCTACTACGCGTGTGTCACCAAAATAATCATATCCCCAGATTTTCTCCAGCAGCTGCTCCCGACTGAGGACCATGCTCTGATGTTGGGCGAGGATAAGCAAGATGTCGAATTCAATCGAGGTCAGGTCAATCAGGTTTTCATCAACCCAAACCCGTCTTGCCTCAATATCAATGCGAAGATGCGCGAAACGTAGAACGGTGCGCTCCCCAATAATGTCTGTTGGATTCTGTAAGCGCCTGAGAGCAGCTTTAATGCGGGCGACCAGTTCTCGCGGGCTGAAAGGTTTGGTAAGGTAATCATCCGCGCCAACTGAAAGTCCGACGATTTTATCCGTTTCCTCGGATCGGGCGGTAAGCATGATCACATAGACATTCGATTCACGCCTCAGTTTGGCCAGGAGTTCAATTCCATCCATACCAGGAAGCATGACATCCAAGACAATGATGTCGGGCTTGAAAGAGCGGGCAATCTCCAATCCTTCTGGTCCATTGTAGGCTGACCGAAATTCGTACCCTTCCGCCTTCAAATAAGCGCTAAGAACGTTATGAATGGAAGATTCATCATCGATAATCAGTATCCTGGTTGTAGTCATCTCAATCTCCATAAAAAACCGTTACAAATCTATTTTACATACAAACAGGGATTGGCAAAAATGCCAATCCCAGGAGAAGATGCGGGGAACCGGATTATTCCCACATCTCGATAAAGGTTCCGTGCCAGGTATGCAGGAAGACCTGTCCACTGTATCCATTAATGCTGAGCATTCCAGCAGGTTGGTCGTCCTCCAAAAAATCGATGGTGTAGTATCCATAGAATGGATATACCTCATCGGATATTTTGTATCCGGGAAACTGTTTGTCCAGGTACTGCTGGGCAAACTCAGAGGCTTGTTCAGGGGACACAGTCATCTCTGAAGAGACAAAAGAGGGATCGAAGAAGTCACCGTTCATCATTCCTGCCCCACCCATCATTCCGTTTCCTCCAGTATGTCCATATTTCTGATTCCACATCATATTTGGGCCGTATTCGGGATAAACCGATAAAGTAGAGGGGTCGACAAGCAATTCCATAGCTCCGATCCCGGTGCTGATCTCGACTATACGCGCATAGGCATGGTTGTCAAAGATCATGATCTCCTCAAGCTCAAGATCGGAGTTATTTACCTTCCGCAAATATCCCTCGACAGCCTGCTTAGTTTGGTCTATGGTGAGGATGCCATCATTGGCGTTGTCAAACCCACACCAAGGCACCCTGTTGAAAGCGCCCATCATATTGAAACGGCCCATCCTCCAGGAACCTGGGAAGTTGATTGACGGCGTCTGGAAACTATTCGTGGTGCAATTGTTTGCAAACACATTGGTGCGTCCAAAGAACATACCTGCGCCAAAGATCAACATCGCAATGATGATGCTGCCAATTACCACTAATGTAATAGCCAAAGATTTTCTCATGTTACTTTCTCCTGTTCTACAATAAATCTATTTACTCCCTTAGGCTATCAAAGATGGGTAAAGGCTTCTTATTGCATCATTAAAGTTTATGTAAAGAATTCCCCCAAATCCGGCAGGTGAAAAGCCGGCTCAAAGGAGTCCAGTCCATACCTTTATGCGGGTTTCTTCTTACCCTTATTTTTGGGCAGTAGAACCTGACCTCATGATTATCAGTTTCAATCGATATAGTCCAACAGGTAGCCGTATCCTTCGGCTTCCATCTCCTCGTAGGGCACAAATCTCAGAGCGGCGCTGTTGATGCAATAGCGTGTTCCGGTTGGTGACAAGCCCTCGTTATAGAAGACGTGCCCCAAATGGGAGTTGCCGGCGCGGCTCCGCACTTCGGTGCGGCTCATGCCAATAGACTTGTCAACAATGAAAACAAAGGTGTTTTCGTCGATACCTTTGGAGAAACTCGGCCAGCCGGTTCCGCTGTCGAACTTATCGCTGGACGAGAATAAAGGCTCGCCTGTGACAACATCCACATATAGCCCGCGTTCATGATTGTCCCAATACTCATTTTTGAATGGGGGTTCAGTGCCCGCATTTTGTGTCACGTTATATTGCAGGTCAGTGAGCTCAGCTTTGATTTCTTCTTTTGGCGGGCGTTGGTAATTGCCCGGATCAACGATAATATTGGTAATAGTAGCCATTTCTTCCCTCGATATGTGGCAGTAGCCCATTGGATTCTTGACCAGGTAGTCCTGGTGATATTCTTCTGCTTCATAGAAGCGCTGCATGGGTTCAATTTCCACAACAAATTTTTCATACCGTTCTTTTACGATGGCAGTCACGCGTTCAACGGTATTTTTCGCGTCATCGTTTGTGTAATAAATGCCGGTTTGATATTGGGTGCCGACGTCATTGCCCTGGGCGTTTGGCGTTGTTGGGTCTATGACGTGATAGTAAGCATAGATCAAAGCATCCAGGCTGACTTGATCCGGTTTGTATTCCACACGCACTGTTTCGCGGTAACCGGTATCCCCGGTGACCACCTGCTCGTAGGTTGGCACGATCTCTGCCTGCCCATTGGCGTAGCCACTGGTGGCTGCCACCACGCCCCGGATCGACTGCATCAGTTTCTCGATCCCCCAAAAACAGCCACCTGCAAAGTAGATTACGTCCACGCCATCCTTCTCGATGTAAGTATTATCTAAGACAGTATCTCCGATTGGTATGATCACCTCCGTCTGTGGTTCATCCTGTTGATCTGAAATTGCCGTGTCGGTGTTCACGGCCACATTGCAAGCTGTTACCAGCAAGGCAAAAAGCACCAGTGTTGCAAAAATTTTCTTCATGGTAGCCTCAAAATTATCCTATATGACCGATAATTATATAACTTTTACATTAATTATACAATCTTTGTACAATGTTAGGTGAGTGAACTAAATTTTTCCAGAAGTAACACAAACCAATTTCTCAATCAATACAGCTCTTTTACTTTTCCAAGGTTTTCCAAATGGTAATGCTTCAATTCCACCTATTTAGAAGATCTCAAAGTCCACTGATGAATCAGCAACTTTTCTTCATACGTGTAGGGATTTTGTTGATTTTCCCGTATAATGAAGAGCGATCTAACGTTCAAGGAGAACGAACGTGTCAGATAACCTGCTCGCCACCAAAGTTCATGTTCCTCCCCTGCGTGGCAACCTGGTCAACCGGGTTGGTTTGGTCATCCGGCTGAATGATGGTATTGCCCGAGGCTGCCGCCTGACTCTCATCTCTGCCCCTGCCGGTTACGGAAAAAGCACCTTGCTCAGCGAGTGGCAAGCTCAAATGGATATTCCAGTCGCCTGGCTCTCACTTGAAAAAAGCGAAAATACACCAGCACGCTTTTGGAGTTACTTTGTTACCGCTTTAAATACTCTTGCACCAGTTCAACAAGCTAACATTGGCGGCGCGATCCTGCAGGCTTCGCGAAACCCTCAAACGGGATCCATGGAAGCCCAGATTACAGAACTGATCAATCAGTTATCAACCCTCGATGAGCCTATATGCCTGGTGTTGGATGATTTGCACGCCCTTTCCGAGAATCAGATCCACCAGGATTTGACCTTTCTGATTGAACATCTGCCGCAAGATGCCCACAGCCTGCACCTGGTGGCAACCAGCAGGATGGACCCTCCCTGGCCTCTGGCACGCTGGCGGGCACGCCGCGAGTTGAATGAGCTTCGGGCGACAGATTTGCGTTTTGAATACGAGGAAACCAGGCAGTTTCTGCAAGGAGCCTTAAATTTCAAGCTTTCACCGCAGGAAATTGCCGCGCTTCACGACCGCACCGAGGGGTGGATTGCCGGTCTGCAAATGGCTGCCTTTTCGATGCAAGCAAGATTGAACAAGCAAGGTCCCGAAAGCGTTTCTCTTTTTATCAAGACTTTTTCAGGCTCGAATCGATTCATCCTCGATTACTTGCTGGATGAAGTCTTCAGCCAGCAATCCGAGGAGGTTCGCTCGTTTATGTATCAAACCTCCATCCTGGATCAATTAACCGCACCCCTTTGCGATGCTGTTATCGACAGGCGTGGCAGTCAGGCATATCTGGATCAATTGGAGCGTGCCAATCTATTCTTGATTCCACTCGATGAGGAGCAGCGCTGGTATCGCTATCACCATCTGTTTAGCGAGGTTTTACGCAAGCAATTAAAGCAATTTTGTCCTGAGCGTATCCCACAGCTACAACAACGCGCCAGCGACTGGTATGCCGAAAACCATATGCCCTCTGAAGCGATTCGCCACGCCCTAGCTGCCGGAGATATAGACCGGGTGCATCAAGCCGTTTCTGGAAATGCCCTTGCGATGCTTGAAAACGCGGAGTTATTTGATGTGTTGAGAAATTTTGATGGACTTCCCAGTCATCAGGTTTCATCCAACCCCTGGTTATGCATGGCATATGCCTGGGCTAAAGCCTACGCTGACCCATCGACTGGAATGACGGAACTCTTGCAGCAGGCTGAAAAAGTCTTTGATAATGTGGAGAAGGAGTCCGAAAGAAGGCACCTGAGCAGCCATCTGGCAGCAATCAGGGCGTATCTGGCCTGGATGAACGGAGAGGCAGAGCTGGCTCTGGAATTTGTGCAGCGCGCCATGGAGAATTTGCCGGAGGAGGATTGGGCAGCCCGCACCCATTTGCTGAACATCCAGGGCTTGGCTTTACAGTACCAAGGCGACTTTCTTGAAGCCACGCGATCGTTTGAAGCAGCGCTTGCCGTCGGGAAAAAGATCGGAAGAGTCCATGAGCTCCTCTACACGAGCTGTAATCTGGCATACGCTCTCCTGCTGCAGAGCCACTTGCACGAAGCCTTCTCTCTTTGTCAGATCGCAGTGTACAAGACAGAAGAAACCGGGCAGTCTTCGCAAAGGTACCCTGTTTTGGCTCACGCATATGCCACCAAGAGCAATATCCTGCTCGAGTGGAATGAACTGGAGTCCGCGGTATCTCTGGCACGGCAAGGGGTTGCCCTGGCAGAACAGTGGGGGCAAGCTGACGCATTAAACTTTGCATTGAGCTGCCTTTCCGAAACCCTCGGCGCTGCAGGTGAATTTGCGGAGGCTTTCGCAGTTAATCAGCAGGCGATGCGAGTAACGGGCACCATTTCTCCCTGGTATGCTCGCATATCAGCAGAGAACGAAATCATGCTCTTGCTGGCAAAAGGAGATATCCCTGAGGCTGAGCGTAAGTTTGGTGAGTTTTTCTCCAACTCTTCTGAAGACATAGACCAAAAACAGTTGTTTATGGAAATGTCACTGCTTTATCAACAAAATCGTTTCCTGGATGTGGTTAAAACACTCGAAAAAACGCTGGACGACCTCCAGCAAAAAGGCTGGAACCTGCTCTGGATAAAGTTACTGCCAATTTATGCGCTGTCCTTGCAGGCACTGGGTCGCGAAGAGGAGGCGCAGCAGGCTCTGGAACGCTGCCTGGCAGCAGCTGAACCGGAAGGATATATCCGCATCTTTGTGGAAAGAGGTGCCCCAATGGTCGCGCTGCTAAAGAGCATCCGAAGCCGGGGTTTCAAATACGAGTACATCACCAAGCTCCTGGCTGCTTTCAACCTTCCAGACGAGACACCCAAACCCGAAAGACCTGGCTCTGCCACGCTTCCCTCCGCTGGCGTCAATCTGGTGGAGCCCTTGAGCGAGCGCGAATTCGACGTGTTACGATTGCTGAACTCGCACCTGTCCGTTCCGGAAATTGCCAGCGAGATGATGCTTGCCCCATCCACACTTCGCACCCACATCCGCAATATTTATCTCAAGCTGGATGTGCATGGGCGGCTTGAAGCCCTCCAAAAAGCCCGGGATCTCAGCTTGCTCTGAATTACAGACCGTTCAAATAATACTTTCCCCGTCATTCGGCGGGGATTTTTATTTTGTTCGCCGAATCATCAAGTTTCAGGCGACAAATCATCAAATTTGAGGATGACAACTCATCAAATCAACGGCGATAATATGCTCAGAACAATAAAGAAACCAGGAGACAAGCTATGACAAACAAAGAAATGTGTGAATCGCCATCATTTTACGAAATCAAGGTCAAAGGGACTTTCGATGAGAGTTGGTCAGATTGGTTTGACGGTTTTACCCCCAGGCAGGAAGACGGCAAAACCCTTCTGGCTGGGCAGGCGATTGATCAGGCAGCTTTACTTGGCATCCTGGCGAAGATTAATGACATGGGACTGGTAATCCTCACTGTAATAAGAATAGACCACTGGATGTGTTTTGATCAAAAAGGAGTTTGAAATGTTAGTCACTAAGAAAATCGATATCTTCTCTTTCTTTTTTGGAAAGCCACACGCTGTAAGCAATGTAAAAGCGCGCAGCGTATCAAAAGCTCACAAGCTTGACGACTCAAATTTGGACGAGTTGGACAAGAGGATCAGCATCGCAAAGAGTGAAGATTTATACAAAGCTCACTCCGTCAATTTGGTCAATCCTTTCAACCAACTGAACCGATAAACCAACCGCATCCAACCTTTAGAGCCTGGGAGCTGCAAGTGAAAGCTCTCTCCAGGCTCATATTTTTTTAGAAGAGGGGGTATCCATGTCCAACACAAAACAGATAAACCAATGAACACTGCAAGTTTATAGGGAGAATCATGCTACCTTACATTTCAGATAGCACAAACCTTGAGATTAGCGAAAATTACACATGATGCATGCTAAAGGATTGATCAAACGCGGGTTGGAGGGTGTCCAATTGCTCATCAGCGATGATCACGCCGGGATGGAGGCAGCACGCAAGGCCCAATCTTTGGTAGTTTTTTACTAGCAGACGTGCCCGTTTCATCTGCAGCAGAATGCTTAATCTTATGTACCCAAGGTTAGCCTGCAAACAGAAGCGGCTGAAGACGTCCGTACTAAATTGACAAAACGAACCCAGAATTATTTTACAGGAAACTGATACTTAAACTGTTGCCACCAAAACCTTGACAAAATCTGTTCCAAATCTAATAATTGATAGTATAATGTAAATCTAACTCTAATTTCTTTTGTTCGTTCGTCCGGAATTGGTGACAGGGGGTGTCCCGTTTATTTTTGTGATCGTATTTGAAAAGTTGTTTTCTATTTATAAGATAAAAATTTGGATTTTCTGTTGTTCTCTTCTAATTTGAATTAATAGGTAAATAAATCAAATCAAGGATCATAGCGATAGGAGAAGGAAAATGAAGAATTTCAAAGTTTTAATAGTTGTAATGATTGCCGTACTCTTGCTGTCTGCTTGCGCTCCGGCTGCAGTAGACACACCGGCACCCGCAGAGGTGGTGGATGAGAATATTCCATCAGTGTGTTCTGCGGATCGATACGGATGTGCCAAGATCGAGCCTGGTCAAACGATCAAGATCGGTATGGGTTCTCCGATGACCGGAGGTGATGCCTCGTTTGGTATTGACGCTGAACAATCTGGAAAAATTGCAGTTGCCGATGCTGAACCTCTGTATGGTTTTTCATTTGAATTAGTTGCAGAGGACGATCAAGGTGCCGCCGAAGGTGGAGCCGCAGTTGCGAACAAGTTTGTCGCGGATCAAACTTTGGTAGGCGTTGCCGGGCATCTTTTCTCAGGCGCGACCGCGGCAGCCATGCCAATCTATGAAGCCAAAGGCATTCCCATGCTTTCCCCTTCAGCCACCAATCCCACTCTGACTCAAAAAGGTTCGGCTGTATTTAATCGCGTGCCCTTCACCGATGCTGCCCAGGGAAAAGCAGCAGCCACGTTCATCTACGAAGAACTTGGTTTCCGAAAGATCGCTGTTATGCATGACGGTGAGGATTATGGCAAGGGTTTGGCTGAGATTGTTAAGGTGGAATTCGAAGCCCTTGGCGGGGAAGTAGTTGAATTTGTGGGTATCACATCGAAAGAAGCTGACTATACCCCCGTGCTGACTACGATTGCGGCCAAGTCACCCGAATTGATCTATTTCGGTGGTTACACCCAGGACGCTGGCGTTTTGGCAAACCAGATGAAGACCACTGGTCTCGAGAACGCAGT
>CAZOYK010000031.1:0-17152 GCA_964584065.1 uncultured Anaerolineaceae bacterium
GGTTCGTGGGATCAAGGGCGGGGTTCTGATCAGCCTGCCAGAAAAACCCTGGTATCAACAACGGGATATGTTGATCTCACGCATCCAGACTCAGGAACGCTTCTTCAAAGGCGGGCGGATTGCCCTGAATGTTGGCGGAGCCGATTGGTCGCAGGAGCAACTTTTTAAGCTTCTAAGGGACTTATCCGATGAGGGGGTTTGCCTTTGGGCAGTTTTGACTACTTCAGAGATCACGCTGGATTCCGCCAGAAATTTCGAACTCCAAACGAGCATCTCAAGCCAAAACGTTGATGAAAAAGCGGAAAACTTGCAAAAACCACAAAACGAGTTTAGTGTTGAGTGGCGCACAGAAGCGCTGAAAAAGGGCGAAAAAATCGCTTTCAAGACAAACGGGGCGGTGATTGGAGATGTACCTGAGGGGGCTGAGGTGATAGCTGCAGGCAGCTTGATTGTCTGGGGAACAGTCCACGGAATCATAAAGGCGGGGTGCGGTGGTGATCCGCTTTCGCGATTATTTGTTTTGCGGTATGGTGGCACCGGGTTATCTTTATGTGGGCAGGCGGTGGACGTGCCAAAAAAATTGCTGAACACGGTGCCGCTTGAAATCCGCTATGATGATGGTAAGATCCACCTGCAGGAAGCAGTGACCAGGAAGTTTAAGCTTTTATGAACACGCGTGAGATTTGGAAACGATTCGACATCCCACTCTTTGCGGTGGTGTTGCTGCTATGTGTCTTTGGTGTGGCATTGATTTCGTCAGCTATTGCTGAGAATCCCACCTTGTTGGACCATCCAAATCGGCAGGTGACTTTCCTTCTGATTGGTCTTGTTATTTTGTTTATAACGGCTTCGTTTGATTACCATATCTGGAAAACCCTGAGCAGACCCTTTTACGTTTTAGTGGCACTGCTGCTGTTGATGGTGTTTGTGTTTGGTGGGGCGAGGTTTGGCGCTGCCAGGTGGCTGGAAACTGGTTTGGTGACGATCCAGCCGGCGGAGCTTGCTAAGATTGCGATCATTTTAGCGCTTTCAAGTTTCTTCTCCAGCAACATTGACCGCATCAACAATTGGATGACGATTGGTAAGAGTTTGGCTTTGACAGGTGGTATTGTGATTTGGATTTTACTGCAGCCAAACCTGAGCACCAGCATCGTGATTTTCGTTACCTGGGCGACCATGCTTTGGATCAGCGGGTTGAAAACAAAGTATATCCTGATCATGGTTGGAGCTGCTGTGCTTTTTCTGGGGATTTCATTTTTGCTTGATTTTCCCTACCTGGCAGACTACCAAAAAGCCCGCATCACCACCTTCATCGCCCCTGATGAAGATGCGCGTTATGGCGACACCTACAACGTTGACCAGGCACTGATCAGCATTGGTTCGGGGGGCTGGTTTGGCAAGGGGTATGGGCAGGGCTCGCAGGTGCAGCTGCGTTTCTTGAAGATTCGCCACAGCGACTTCATCTTCTCCGTGTTGGCGCATGAGTTTGGCTTTGTGGGGACGGTCATCGTTTTGGCAGCCCTGATTTTTGTGATTGTTCGCTGTTTCAAGGTGGCACAAAACGCGCCGGATGCCTACGGTTCCCTGATCGCGTATGGTTTTGGCATCTTGATGGGCTTCCAGACGATTGTGAACGTGGGGGTAAATTTGAGATTGCTGCCAGTGACAGGTTTGACCTTACCGTTTATCAGTTATGGCGGCAGCTCGCTGGTGGCGATGCTGCTGGGAATTGGGCTGGTTGAGAACATCAAAATGCGCAGCCAGGAGAAAGAATTCCGGGAAGAACCCTTGTAAGAAAAGGCAGGAATGTGGTAATATAGGCATTCGTTAGTGGGGGCTCGTCTAATGGCAGGACAGCAGACTCTGAATCTGTATGTAGAGGTTCGACTCCTTTGCCCCCAGCCTGAGCTATCAAAGGAACCGTCATGAATATGGCGGTTCTGTTGTTTAAATTAGGAAAATATTGGGTAGCGGCACGGCATGCCTTAACCTCAATCCATTACGCGTAGGTCAGGTTCTTCTGCCTGCCCCTGAGCAAAGCGAATGGGGTTGAACCTGACGGCACAAATGTCGGAAAGTAAAGTCCTTAAAAATCCAGGCTTGTGATGTCAGGTTGAACTGCGCAACCTGACCTACGACTACGACTTACGGTCAAAACCATCGCACGGTCCCACAGGGAGGCTTCGCACTCAGGAGACCGGCGAGAACAGATAGCCATACAGAAGGCAACTCCTTTATGATGTAACGGCTATAATTGACCTGATTTAAGAAAAGGAATTCTGATGAAAATTAATAAGATCCTGGTCGTAATTCTGGCATTATTTATTCCATTCATCATTTTGATGGGTGGGGTGAGGTTGATCATGAGCCCGGCGTTTGCGGAGTTTGAGTATGACCGTGCGGGCTTTCCACTCGACCCCTACGGCATGGAGACCCAAGAGCGCAAGCAATGGGCTGGTTATTCCATCCGCTACCTGACAAATGACGAGCCGATTGATTACCTCGGAAACCTGCAAAACTTTAAGGGTCAAAAGATCTTTACTGAATCTGAACTTTCGCACATGTTTGACGTCAAGGAAGTCGTTCAGGGAGCGCTACTTGCCTGGTACATTGTTGTCGGTCTGAGCGTGGCAATGCTCGGTTGGTTCATGATCATGGGGCAATGGAGCTCAATGAGGCTGGCTTTTCAGTCTGGAGGTTGGGTGACTTTAGGCTTGATTGGCGCTCTCTTGATTTTTTTGCTGGTGAGTTTCGATACCTTGTTCACGCGTTTCCACCAGCTTTTTTTCGCCGACGGCACCTGGTTGTTTGACGAATCCAGCACACTGATCCGCCTCTTTCCCTTTGTTTTCTGGCGGGATGCTTTTGCGCTGGTGCTGATCTTTACACTGCTTATAGGGATCCTGCTGGTGGTATTAATGCGCAAGCGTAAGCCAAAGACCATTGCTTAAACAAAAAGATCCCCGATTTTTCGGGGATCTTTTTGTTATAGTAATTATTGGACGACGGGAGGATTTTCCGCGTCGAGGCTGGGGTCGAAGATGTGGAAGTTGTCCATATTGAAGACAACCTGCGTCTTTTCGCCATATTGAACCTGGGTGCGGGGATCAACACGGGCGATGAAACTGTGATCGCCGTTGACCAGGTACAGGAAGATTTCGTTACCCATGAGCTCGGTCACATCCACGGTTACTTCCACCGGTTCGGCAATGATGCTGGGCGGGGCGTACTCGGGATTGTGAATATCCTCAGGACGGATACCAAAGATGATGTCCTTGCCAATGACACTTTCGTAACGGGCGATGTCATGATCTGGGACACGAACGCGGAAGGAGCCCATATCCACAAACATCTTGCTCTCTTCCATGTAGACCTTGCCGTTGAAGAAGTTCATGGCAGGGGAGCCAATGAAGCCGGCAACGAAGAGGTTGGCGGGATGATCATAGAGCATCTGCGGCGTATCAAGCTGCTGCAGCTTGCCCTTGTTCATAACTGCGATGCGGGTTGCCATGGTCATGGCTTCGGTCTGGTCATGGGTGACATAGATGAAGGTGGTTTCAAGGCGCTTATGGAGCTTGGAGAGCTCAGCGCGGGTCTGGACGCGAAGTTTTGCGTCGAGGTTTGAGAGCGGCTCATCAAAGAGGAAAACCTTTGGCTCACGCACGATAGCACGCCCAACTGCCACACGCTGGCGCTGACCGCCAGAGAGTTCCTTGGGCTTGCGCTTGAGCAGGCCTTCGATGCCGAGAATCTTGGCAGATTCCTGAACCCGACGATCGATATCCGCTTTGTCGAACTTGCGCAGTTTCAAACCGAATGCCATGTTGTCGTAGACAGACATGTGGGGATAGAGGGCATAGCTCTGGAAAACCATAGCGATGTCGCGATCTTTTGGGGCAACGTCGTTGACGACCTGGTCGCCAATCAGTACTTTGCCTTCTGAGATTTCTTCCAGGCCAGCAAGACAGCGCAGGGCTGTAGTCTTACCGCAACCGGAAGGACCAACCAACACTAAGAATTCTTTATCTTCGATTGCAAGATCTAAATCTTGCACGGCGACTACGTCACCATAACGCTTCCAAACATGATCGTACGTAACACTTGCCATAAGAATTTCCTCCAATCTTGAACGAGTATAGTGGCTTCATTATACGACAATAAAATAAAAAAGAGTAGGTTTTTCAAGACGAATTTGTCAAAGAATCGACAAAAATGAAAAAAGCACCTGCCAATTGACAGGCGCTATTATGGAATTGGCTCTGATTAGCAATCCAGGTAACGCTCGATCTCAATCGGAATTGGGCGCGAGAGAATATCTGTGGCTTCTTTGCGCAAAGCTTTCACCCAAAAATTGATAAAGTCGTTGGAGAACACTCCTGAATCTGTGAGAAAGTCATGGTCTTTTTCAAGCGCAAACAGGGCTTCATTAAGTGAAAAAGGAACTTTCCTGATTTGCTTTTGTTTCTCTTCAGGCCAGGCTAATACGTCATCATCAAAAGGTCCATAACCGTTGGTGCGTGGGTCTACTTTTCGGGCGATGCCGTCCAATCCCGCCAGGAGCATCGCAGGAATTGCCAGGTAGGGATTGCAAGTGCCATCCGGCGTGCGATACTCAACGCGGACCTCACCTGGGTCAGTAGCATATTTGGGGGCACGGACTGCCGCATTGCGATCGCCTTTTCCGAAGAAGCAGCTTGTTGGCGCTTCGAAGCCTGGGGCAAGGCGCTTGAAGGAATTGGTTGAGGGATTGGTGAGAGCGCAAAGTGCAGCCGCGTGATCGAGAATACCGCCCACGTAATATAAGGCAGTCTCGCTCAGGTTGGCATAGCCTTTGGCATCGTAGAAAATGTTTTTTCCGTCCTTTACCAAAAATTGGTGGAAGTGCATACCACTGCCTGCCGCACCAAAGTAAGGTTTGGGCATGAAGGTGATGGTCTTACCCTGTGCGTATGCCAGATTTTTTGCCAGGTACTTGACCATGATGGAGCCATCGGTGGATTTGAAGATATCCTGAAGGGGAGGTTCGATCTCACCGTGCCCAGGACCGCCGGCTTCGTGGTGGTGGTACTTGACCTTGAAACCAAAATCTTCCATCAACAGCGAAATCTCGTTGCGCAAGTCCTGGTTTTGGTCGCCAGGTGCAATCTGATGGTAGCCCTTGTGGTTGGAAACCAGGTAGCCATTGGTGAAAGGATTTTCTATCCAATCGGATTCGTAAGAAACAAGTGAATAAGAACTGGCATTCAGGCGGTTATCGTAGCTAACTTCATCAATTATGTAGAATTCGTATTCCGGACCCCAGATTGACCGGTCCGCTACGCCTGTTTTTTTAAGGTAAGCCTCAGCTTTGGCGACGATCTGGCGGGGGTCGAAATCAAAACGCACTTTGGTATCGGCTTCAAAAATATCAGACAGGAATGAAAGGGTTGGACGCTTGAAAAATGGATCCATAAAACCAGTTGAAAGGTCAGGTATCAGGATCATATCGCCTGCAGTGACAGGCTTAAACCCCACGGCAGAACCATCGAATCCAATTCCATCACGCATCATCTGTGGTGTAAAGGATTCAGCGGACACGGAAACATGGTGCCAGCAACCAAACAAATCACACCATTTCAGGTCGATCATGCGGATTTCTTTTTCGCGTACGTATTTCAATGCCTGATCAAAGTTTTGGAACATCAACAATCTCCTTTTTTGAACCTTTTTTATCTCAGATCGAAAGGTGAGTGCTCAGTCTGAGTGCAGATTTATTTTACCAGTATCCAGCCGGGAACCACAGGTGCTCGATGGGTCTATTACCGCAACAAATCGTGTCAGGTTGGAGATCGTTAAAGCAAAAACGACCTGATATTACAGGCCGTTTTGTTGAATGATTTATGGTTGTTAGTCGATTTTCTCGAATTGATCCTTGCCAACGCCGCAATCGGGGCAGACCCAATCTTCGGGCAAGTCTTCAAATGATGTGCCAGGTTCGATTCCGGCGGTGGGGTCGCCAATAGCTGGATCGTAGATGTAACCACAGGCGATGCATTCGTATTTGTCCATTTTTCTCCTTGAAAGCTTATACTAAATTTGCAGGAGTCATTACTCCCGCTTTGACAGATAGTATTATACAACAGGTTAAGGGCATCCGGATTGGAAAAAGGATAAACTTTATAAAAGTCTAATAATCCAAGGAGCAAAAATGACGGATTTCAACGCATTGATCAATTCTTTGCCAGCTATGGTGGATGCTGAAGAAATAAAAGATTTGAACGGACGGATACAATTCAGCCTCAGCGGTGAGGGCGGCGGTGAGTGGGGCGTAGTATTGGACGATGGTAAAGTAAGCGTAAGCCAGGGCGCATTAGCCCAACCTCAGTTAACTGTGAAAACCAGCACAGCAAATGCCGAAAAGTTGCTAAGCGGCAGTCTGAACCCCACAATGGCGTTCATGACTGGCAAAATAAAGATCTCTGGCGATATGGCTCTGGGAATGAAGCTGATTGGTCTGCTGAAACAGTAATCTAAGGCATTAAACCCCAATCCGGGTCGAACAGATCATCTTCCATCATGTCGGGGGTCCAGGGTTCCACGCCAAACTCCATGCTGGTTGGAACGCCAAGTGTTTTTTCAACTTTCTTGCGGGTTTCTTCGAGCATCGCGGGACCGTAAGGGCAATAGGGTGTGGTCAGGATCATGCGCACATAGGCACCTTTTTCGGTCAGTTTGATTTCCCTGACCAAGCCAAGTTCAATAACAGAGTATCCCAATTCAGGATCGGTAATACCTGATAATCCCTCGATCAAATCGTTGTATTTATCAGGATTAGTAGTCTTAATTTCCCAGATAAACCTGGCTTCATTTTCCATTTTGGACCTCACAAGTATAGGTGCATGCGGCGTCTCCACGCAGGATGCAGGTGTCTTGGCTGATTGGTTGCCGGATGAGGGATTCTAACAGAGCGTGGTTAATACTACAAACCTCGGGATGCTTTTGTCCAAGGTGATGAAAAGGGCAGTGATGCGTGGTGAGAGTGTATTTTTCATCTGATTTGGTCCAGGAAAAAATGAATCCATCCTGGATGAGAAGGCTGGCGGCTTGCTCAAGGTTCTGATCACGATTCGAAGAGATGAGTGAACTCGTGTAGTTCTCAGCAAGGTCTCTACCGATTTGCTTGAACAGCTCCAGGATGGTGTCGGTTCCAAGGACGCGTTTCATGGTGGTGAGGACTTGATCTGATAACCTGAGGTAATCGTTTGGAGCATCCTGATAACCTTTTTCGGTCAGGCGGTAGACGAATCGAGGTCTGCCCACGCCGTGGCGTTCTTCCTCTGAGATGAGAAATCCCTCTAATTCCAGGTTCATCAGATGGTGACGAACCGAAATTTCACTGATCGCAAGCTTTTCTGAGAGCTGAGCGATGCTTGCTTTTTGGAGCAGGAGGACCTGGTTTAGGATGCGGTCTTTTGTGTTTTTCATATTACTGGCTATTATATGGCAAGTTGGCTGGAGTGTATCCTGTGGATTGTGTAAATGCAAAAGCAAGATTTTCATTAGTCCTTAGCTATGCTATAATATTCAAAATTCTATTAATATTTTAAGGAGATAAACATGCCGAAAATCGAGGATATTGAGGGAATTGGACCCGTATTTGCAAAGAAGTTGACTGATGCTGGCGTTACGACAGTTGCTCAGTTGCTAAAAGTTGGTGCTGGTCCCAAGGGACGCGAAGAACTGGCTGAAAAAGCTGGCGTTGATCGCAAACTGATTCTGGAATGGGTCAACCATGCTGATCTTTATCGGATCAAGGGAGTCGGTCAGGAATATTCTGATTTGCTCGAAGAAGCTGGCGTTGACACCGTGGTGGAACTTGCCACCCGCAAGCCTGAGAACCTGCATGCCAAAATTTTGGAAGTGAACGAAGCCAAGAAGCTGGTACGCCGCCCACCAAGCGCCAAGATGGTTGCAGACTGGGTAATGCAGGCAAAAGATCTGCCAAGGGTTGTCACTCACTAAGCCCTGGTCATTGTTTTCTGCAAACCTTCTAAAGGTTTATTAAGAATGCCTCTCTTGTTAAACATGGGAGGCATTTTTGAACAAAATTGCAAAAAGTCTGAAATGGCTCAATTGTTTTGAGCTCAGTGGTAAGATGGTCAAAAGTAGCTAAAGGGCAAAAAAAGGAGACGGTCGATATGTCATTACTACATGATTTTGTGGAAAAGAAACACTGCATTTTTATCGAAGAAGCCGCGGATTGGCGCGACGCAATCAGAATCGGATGCAAGCCTTTGTTGGCAGATGGCACTATTGATGAGCGCTACCAGGAAAGAGTCATCCAGAATGTAGAAGAATTTGGTTTTTATATTGTCTTAATTCCTGGCGTGGCCATGCCGCATGCTCAGCAGGGTGCGGTGGGCGTCTTCAAAACTGAGATTGGATTCATGAAGGTTGAGAGACCGGTTGTTTTCGATGAAAACGATCCTGACAAGTATGCTACTCTCTTTTTTACCCTGGCGTCTGTAAACCCGACTGAACATCTTGCTAACATGAGTCAGTTAGCTGAGATGCTCGGGGATGACGATCTGCTCCAGGATTTGATGGACAACGTCCATAACGAAGAGGACCTGCTCCGAATCGCGGAGAAGTACCCGCTTGAATAAGCGTTAAACTGGTTATAACAAAAAGCCCCTGTTGAGGGGCTTTTTGATTCTAGTTGTTGTTTTAATGTTGGTGCTAATTGGCGCCCAGCATGTTGAGGATGGTGTTGACCACTACCGCGCCAGATTGCGCACGATCCGGGCTGCCGCCAAATCGACTTGCAGCTGAAATAGCCTGCATAATTGACTGCATGTTAGATTGTCCGCTCTGCTTGGCAGAGAAATATGCCAATGCAGCGCTTAGAAGGTCTTTGGCATCAAAACCGCTGGAGCCACTTTGAGTGGAACTCTGACCACCACCAAGAAGCGTGGAAAGCAGATCTCCCATTCCTCCGCCAGAGCTCTGCGAGGAGGAAGTGCTGCCGCCGAGCCCACCGAGAAGTGTGCTCAGCAGGTCACCGCCGCCTGATTGGCTTTGTTGAGGCTGGGCTTGCTGCGTTTGTGCGCCGCCAAGCCCGCCTAAAAGCGTACTGAGCAGGTCGCCACCAGCATCTTGCGCCGGCTGTTGCTGCTGCTGAGTTTGTGCTTGAGTCCCGCCCAATCCGCCAAGGAGCGTGCTGAGCAGGTCACCGCCAGATTCCTGAGCAGGTTGCTGCTGCTGAGTTTGGGCTTGAGTTCCGCCTAATCCACCAAGGAGGGTGCTAAGCAGGTCTCCTCCCCCCTGGGCTTGCGGCTGATTGCTGGTTTGCTGCGGAATGTTGCCAAGCAAAGAACCCACCAGGTCATCCGGCTGTTCGGGAGCAGGCTGTTGAGCCTGGGGTTCTGGTTTGCTTTGGCTGCCTCCGGTGAAACCACCAAGTAAGGTTGAGAGGAAGTCGCCAGAGCCGCCTTCAGCTGAAGGTTTACTGCCCATGAGGGCGTTAATCAATGTGCCGGCGGATTTCTGGTTGAATTCTTTGCCCACAAATTGCTCGGAAGCTTCTTTCAGACCATCAGCGTAGAGTTTTGCTGAACCGCTGGAAGTGTTAGTGCGCAACTGTTCGCTGGCATACGCCAACTGATCTGAAGCAGGTGCAGCAGATTTGGACGCAACCGCTTTTTGGATCAAATTAAAAGTTTCCACCATGTGGGTCCCATGATTGCCGTTATATTCATCAGCGGCATCAAGGGTGGACTGATTCTCTTTCAGGGCTTCAGCAACCTTTGCGAAGACAGTACTTAAATCAAAATTGTCTGCCATATGATCAGTCTGTTTTTTTACTTAAGTTCTTCGGGCAGGGCGGGGATGCGAAGCACCTGGCCAGGCACGATGATGTTCATGTTGTCGCCAATGATGTCTTTGTTGGCTTCGTAAATCAGCTTGTAGTAGGGGGGTGTTGCTTTGCCGTAGAATTTAAGGGCGATGTGGCTCAGCGTATCATCAGCGGTGACGGTGTGCTCACCGATCCAGGATGCGGCTTCGCGAGCGGCTTCTTCAGCACGGCGGGCTTCAAATTCGGCTTTGCGAGCTTCAGCTTCGGCTTTGTAGCGTTCGGCTTGTTCAACGCGTTTGGCATTTGCTTCGGCAACTTCTTTGGCCTTGGCTTCGGCTTCAGCGGCGACGCGGCGGGCTTCACCTTCAGCTTTGTAACGTTCAGCATCAGCTACGCGTTTTGCATTCTCTGCGGCAACTTCTGCTTTGCGCTTGGCTTCTTCGGCTGCTTTGCGAGCGGCTTCTTCTAATTCTTCCTTGGACTCTTTTTTTCCAAAGAGTTTCGCAAACAATCCTTTATCTTCTGCCATTTCTTTTCTCCTATTTCGTTTTTAAATTTGTTACCCAAGACTGGGTTTTATGAAGGTAGTGATGAGTGATGACAACAAATAACTCTACCAGTGATGACAATTATATCCCATGAAGTACAAATTGGCAGGGATTTGTCGAAGGTAAATGTTAATAAGTTAAGGTATATTATAAAAAATTGACTTTGTATAGCCTACATGCTATAATCCAGCGACAAAATTAATTGAAAAATCAGGAAATAATGGCGAAATTACAAATTGAAAACCTCCACGTTGAAGTCGAGGGTAACGAAATTCTCAAAGGCTTCAATTTAACCATGCAGCAGGGCGAAATACACGCTCTGATGGGACCAAACGGAACAGGAAAATCGACCCTATCTTACGCGATCATGGGTCACCCACGTTATAAGGTAACGGGTGGTGATGTTCTGCTCGATGGCGAGAGTATTCTTGGACTTACGACTGATCAAAGGGCAAACAGGGGGTTTTTTTTGGCGTTCCAGTATCCTGTTTCAATCAGCGGCGTTACACTTGCGAATTTTTTGCGTGTAGCTGTAAACTCCAAGCTCAGGTTTTCTGACCCAGATTCAAAAGGCTTGTCACTGGTCGCATTTCGCAAAGCGATGAAAGCCAAGATGGACTTCCTCGGGATGGATTATTCCTTCGCCGCACGGTATTTGAATGAGGGATTTTCCGGAGGGGAGAAGAAACGTGCCGAGATTTTGCAGCTGGCCATGCTGGAGCCGAAGTTTGGCATTCTTGACGAAACCGACAGCGGTTTAGATATTGACGCGGTGAGGATTGTTTCTGAGGGCGTCAATTCCCTGGTGGGTGATAACCTGGGTGTTTTGGTGATCACGCACTATCAGCGCATGCTGAACTTCCTCAAACCAGACTTTGTTCATATTATGTATCAAGGCAGAATTGTTGAAACGGGTCAGGCAGAATTAGCCCTGAAACTTGAAGAGAGTGGTTATGACTGGATCAGGGAGGTCTACGGAGAGTCAGGAAACGGCAATGACTGACGCATCTGGCAACGACTTCCTGAACGAACTGGGCAGCGAGTACCAATTCGGATTTCAAGACCCTGAGACCTCTTCCTTTAAGAGCCAAAAAGGCCTATCTGAAGAGGTAATCCGACAGATCTCGGCCTACAAAGAAGAGCCCGAATGGATGCTGGAATTCCGGTTGAAGGCCTATAAGCATTACATCGAACGCCCAATGCCCAACTGGGGTCCGGACCTGAGCGGCTTGGATTTGGACAATATTTACTATTACGTTCGTCCCTCGGAGATCGATCAAAAATCCTGGGAAGACGTTCCAGATACGATTAAGACTACTTTTGACAAGTTGGGCATCCCTGAAGCGGAACAAAAATACCTTGCGGGCGTCGGGGCCCAGTATGACTCGGAAATGGTTTACCATAATGTGCAGGAAGCCCTGGAAAAACAAGGGGTAATCTTCCTCAGTATCGAAAACGGACTGAAACAGCATCCGGAGTTGTTCCGCGAGCACTTCTCAACCGTGGTGCCGATCCAGGACAACAAATTTGCGGCACTCAACAGCGCGGTTTGGTCAGGCGGCTCCTTTGTTTACGTACCAAAGGGAGTTAAAGTTGATTTGCCTTTGCAGGCTTATTTCCGGCTTAATAACGCCAATATGGGCCAGTTTGAGCGGACGCTGATCATAGCGGATGAAGGCGCGCAAGTGCATTACGTGGAAGGCTGCACTGCACCAACCTACTCTACAGAATCGATCCACAGCGGTGTGATCGAGATTATTGTCAAGAAGAACGCCAGGGTGCGTTACACAACCATCCAAAACTGGTCTTCCAATGTCTACAACCTGGTGACACAACGTGCTATGGTCTGGGAAAACGCCACTATGGAATGGGTGGATGCTAACCTCGGCTCAAAGGTGACCATGAAATATCCATCCTGCTATTTGCGCGGTGAAGGTGCTCATGGAGAAATGCTCTCTGTCGCCTTTGCTGGTTCCGGGCAGGTCCAGGACGCGGGCTCGAAGATGGTGCACTTTGCCGATAATACCAGCAGCAAGATTACATCTAAATCTATTTCAAGAGCGAATGGACAATCTTCTTACCGCGGTTTGGTGAAGGTGGCTCGTGGGCTCAAGAATGTAAAGTCGAATGTGGTTTGTGACGCACTTTTACTCGACCCAACGTCTCGTTCAGATACATACCCAACGATTGAGAGCGGGTCAAAGGACGTGACGATCGGTCATGAAGCTACTGTCAGCAAAATCGGTGAGGAACAACTTTTCTACCTCAACAGCCGTGGACTGAGCAATGAAGAAGCCACGACGATGGTGGTTTCCGGTTTCATCGAGCCTCTGGTGAAGGAACTTCCAATGGAATATGCCGTCGAAATGAACCGCCTGGTTCAATTGCAGATGGTTGGATCGGTAGGCTAAGCACATGCACGATCCTAAAGTAAGCTACCGTTCCGTATTTGGCATCGAGCAGAACCCACCTCAGTGGAAAATCGCGTTCGAGCGAGCCAATGAAGGTCTTCCGAGTGAGCTGGTAAAAGCCCTGGAACCTGCCTGGCGGATGGCATCAGAGCTGCCAATGCCGCATGTCAAGCTCGAAAAATGGCGCTGGCTGGACTTTTCGCAAATCGACCTTGCAGAAGCTCAGGTTTGGACAGAGCCAGTGTTTAATTTGTTTATCGAATATGTTCCTGATGGAAAAGAGGCTCCCAAAAGAGAGCAAGGTTTACCACAGGGGCTCCTGATCACCACGTTTAGAGATGCTCTGCAGCATCATCCTGAGCTGATTGCCCGATTACTGCAAAGATTGGATCGTCTCTCAACAGACAAATTTCAAAACTTAGCCGAAGCATTGGGAAGAGAAGGTCTGTTCGTGTTTGTACCAAGGGGAGTAAAGTTGAAGGAGCTTGCTATTGCCAACCTGCAAGGCGAGATAAAGCCAGGGATGAACGTATTACGCTCGCTGATCTGGTTGGAACCCAGCGCTGAGCTTAAACTTGTTTTAAATGTACAGAGTGAGTCAACGTCAACGACAGAAAGTTTGTTCCACCTGGCAAAGACTGACATAGTACTTGAGGATGATGCACGCTTGCATTTTACGGATGTTTCGATCTTTGAGCAGGAAGTGACCAATCTGTGTTACCACCAGGCGAGGCTTGGGCGCGGAGCGCAGTTGGATTGGATTTACGATGCTTGTGCGACCTCCAAGGTCAAGCAGAGTGTGGAAGTGGACCTTGAAGGGGAAGGCGCAGAAGCTGAGGTTAGGGGTGTCTATTTTCCCGCAGAGGGGCAGAAAGTCAACGTGGACACAGTCCAGAAGCACCTTGCGCCACATACAAAGAGTAATTTGCTTTTCAGAGGCGCTGCCATTGGTGATGGCGAAGCGATCTGGCGTGGGATGATCTACGTGGATCCAGTTGCACAAAAAACAGATGGATATCAATCCAACCAGAACCTGATATTAGGGGAACGATCCGAGATCAAGTCCATCCCGGGGCTTGAGATCTGCGCGGATGACGTCAGCTGCTCGCATGGGGCTACGGTTGGAAGGATCGATGAGACAGAATTGTTCTACCTGCAAGCCAGGGGAATTCCTCTTGCCGAAGCCGAACAACTGATCGTGGAGGGCTTCTTTGCTGAAGTGATCGAGCGAATACCCGATGAAAAGACAAGAAACAGGTTAGGTGAACGCCTGATAAAGAAATTTGAAGCAAGTTAAAGAGTAAAAGAAAAGAAGGAGCTAATTATAATGAAGAGCGGGAATTACATGCGACCTCCAGAAGAGGAAAAGGTGTATGAAGTTGGTGATCGTGTGGAAGTAAATTGCGATCATGAGGATAAAACGTGTCAGCGCGTCAGAGGCTGGCTGAAGGGGACTGTGGTCCAGGTTGAAAATAAGCTGCTCGCAGTGCAGTTCAAGGAAAATATCTATCTGACAGATGGCTGGATGGTGCCGGACAAGATCCTGTGGTTCCCTTATGACTCTGCCAATGTGCGACCATACAAATCGCCGCGTTCCAGGAAATCGGACATTAACGCCAAGGTGGCCAACCTGTAGGCAACTGGTAAAAAATTTAACTAGATATGTAACAAAAACAGGCTGATTTTAGTCAGCCTGTTTTTTGATCCAGGATTGGGTTAAACCTTGCCAAATTCACCGACGATGCGAATGATGTCAAAGCCTTCGGCGTAGGGTCTTTCAGCAAGGGCGCCGTGGCGGATGGCAGTGGCACGCATAATTTCCGGAGAGAAATAGTAACGGCTTGAGTAGGTTTTGTATTTGTTCAATGCAGCAATTTTGTTTTCGACAGCTTGCTCGGAAACTTCAGCCAGAAAGTGCGGGAAGAAACCATAACTGCTGCGAAGGACATCAAATCCCAAAACAGTTGTGCCGCGGAAGGCGCGCGTGGCTTCCTGGGTGACGGTTTGATGATCCTGGTGGATATCCTGCGCGGTATGGACAAAGACTATCTCGGGTTGGTATTGACGCCGCAGTGCGAGCATCTTCTCGAGGATCTCTTGCCTTAAATCCGGAAACCGGCGGGTTTCGAATTGACCGAGCTCGATTTGGTCATTGGAAAGACCCAGCTGGTGCATGCTGTCGTAGTGTTCTCCAACAAGATTTAGCAGATCAGGGTTTTTCTGATTGTCTGAGAAGGTCATGCAGTGTATCTCAGCTTTGCCAATCATGTCGGAAATAAAAGCACCGCATCCGAGCTCAATGTCATCGGGATGAGCTCCGAGGAAGAGCAGCGAACGACCATAAAAAGTCATGTTTTGCATTTTGCCTACTTTGTGGCGATGAAGCCGCCAACAACTTTGGTCATCACAATCGTTCCGTCCGTTTCAATCCGTTTTTTGGCCACTTTTTCGATTTGGCTCATCACCGTTTCGAACTCGTCGTGGGTTTCAAAGAGAGAATTCCACAGGCGGCGATCTTCCGACATCGAAGCGCGGGTATAAACCATGAATGGTTCCACTGAGTTGAAGGTCAGAGGGTTCTCGAAGATGTGCTGCTCAGTTTTGCTGAAAAGTTTCTGCATGGTGCCGTAAATCTCAGACGCGTAGCGCGAACTGCCTGGCATTGGGGGGATGGGCTTGCCGGTTGCCTCGCGTATGATATCGTAGAAGATCTGTTTGTTGGTGGGCATGGGACCGGTAGTAAAGAGGCGGCCACCTGGTTTGAGCACGCGGTGCATTTCGCTCAGGGTGAAGGGAATGTCTTGCGCGTAGTAGATGGCAAAGCAGGCAGAGACCAGGTCGAAGTGATTCGAGGGCAAGTCGAATTCCTCGTTGAAATCAAGATGCTTGAAATCAATGGCATGATCAATCGCCTTGTTCTTTTCACGGGCTTCATCAAGCAGCGCCTCGGAGACATCTGTACCGGTGATCTCGGCGTTTCCATTCAAATGATGGAAGAAGGAGAAGCATTGCTTGCCGGAGCCGCAGCCAACATCCAGGATCTTGATCCCGGGCTGCAGGTTGAGCACTTCCAGCATCCATGCGTCAATATCTTTTGAGCCATAACGACTGTGAATGTCAATTCGCTTCGCAAGGTCGTCGGTTGTTTCCTGAAAATCAATCTTCATCTATGCCTCAATGGTATGTCAAATGTTCGTCTAAGTATACTTTGCGGATGGGTAAGTTTCAAGCAGAGAGAATCGATGTCTCGCTTGCACTGTCTCGCTTGCACGATAGATGCGAGCCGATGTAGGGTATACTATATTTAATCATGCGATCAAGCCTTATTACGGAGTCACGGAGGCAATGCGATGCAAAGAGGGTGCGATGAGCGAGTTTAAGCAACCAGTGGTCATCTTTTCGGATGTGATCAAGCACTTTGGAGAAGTTCAAGCGTTACGTGGAATCTCGTTCGAGTTGTTTCCTGGAGAAGCCTTAGCTATTGTGGGGCATAACGGAGCAGGCAAAACCACCAGTATTCGTCTGCTGCTCGGATTGCTGAAACCGGACAGCGGAACAGTAAACGTTTTCGGGCGTGATCCTTATCCCGAAGACGAACCTAACCGAGTGTTGCGGCGCCATATCGGCGTCGTCCAGGAAGAGGACCGCCTCTACTTGGCAATGAGCGCTGAAGAGAATCTGCTCTTCTGGCTGTCGCTTTACGGAGTACCTGCGAATCGGCAAAAGGAACGGGCATCGTCAGTGCTGTCCATGGTCGGATTGGAACAAAGAGTACGGAGAAAAGTGGGCACTTTCTCCAAGGGGATGCGCCGGCGCCTCGCCATTGCAAGGGCATTGGCAGTGGAGCCGCAAGTGCTTATTCTGGACGAGCCTACTGTCGGACTGGACCCCGAAGCACGGGTAGAGGTTCGTAAGCTCCTCGAGGGATTAGTACATCAAAAAGGTCTTACCCTGCTCATAACATCGCATGATCTAAACGAGGTGGAGAAGCTTTGTGAGAAGTTGTTGCTCATCGATAGCGGGCAAGTTCTGCTTGCCGGGAGCCTGGCCGAGCTACGCGCCGGCCAACAGCCCGAGCTATCTATTAAGCTGGTGTTCAAAAACGGAAACACGTTTCCCGACTGGTTGTTCCAAGAGCTAACCGCCCTTCCTTTTGTGGCGCGTCTGGCGCTGGAGGGGAACTTGCTTACGGTTATTTTGAACCAAGGGGGCGAGGAACCTATTGGACAGATCATTGCCAGGCTGACGGGAGCCGGTATTGGGATTGCGGCGGTAGAACCGCGCCAGCTCACACTAGAAGAAATTTATCTGCAGACTACAGAAAACCATAAGAGGATCGTCCATGAAAAAAAATGAAA
>CAZOYK010000032.1:0-17026 GCA_964584065.1 uncultured Anaerolineaceae bacterium
CAGGGAAATCCCAGTGGTAGCAGATGAGTACGTGACCAAGGACTTCGGTACTGGCGCGCTCAAGATCACCCCAGGGCACGACCCGCACGACTATGAAATTGGTCAGCGCCATAACCTGGAATTGATCAATATTATGAACAAAAATGCCACTCTGAACGAGAATGCCGTCAAATACGCGGGCATGGAGCGCTTCAAAGCTCGCAAAGCGATTTGGGAAGACATGACAGAGGCAGGTTTGGTGCTGAAAGAAGAGCCTTACCTGATGAATGTTCCCCGCTCTCAAAGGGGTGGAGAGATTGTGGAGCCGCTGGTGTCGACCCAGTGGTTTGTGAAGATGGACAGCCTGGCAGAAATGGCAGCAGAATCGGTGCGCAACAGTGAAATCCAGTTTGTGCCAGACCGTTTCACCAAGGTATTCCAGAATTGGATGGATAACATCCAGGATTGGTGCATTAGCCGGCAGCTATGGTGGGGGCACCGCATCCCGGTCTGGTATTGCCAGGACTGCCGTGAAGTGATCGTGGCGCGGGAAGATCCCAGCGAGTGTCCGAAATGCGCTTCGCACAACCTGAAGCAGGATCCGGACGTATTGGATACCTGGTTCTCGTCGGGTTTATGGCCGTTCTCAGTGTTCGGCTGGCCGGACGCAACGCCGGACTTCAACTATTTCTACCCAACCAGTGTGATGGAAACCGGGTACGACATCATTTTCTTCTGGGTGGCGCGCATGGTCATGGACGGGTTGTTCTTTACCGGAAAGCCCCCCTTCCACACCGTTTACCTGCATGGCATGGTGCGCGATGATAAGGGACAGAAGATGAGCAAGACCAAGAACAACGTGATCGACCCGCTGGTCCTGATGAACGAATACGGCACCGATGCCCTTCGGTTCTCGCTGGTGGTTGGGTCCAGCGCCGGGAATGACCAGAATGTAGGCGCGAAAAAGGTCGAGGGAAATCGAAACTTTGCCAACAAGGTCTGGAACATCGGGCGCTTTGTAATCAACGCGGTCAACAAAATTGAGGAACCCATCAAGGCTGAACCGCAATGGACCCTGGCTGATTCGTGGATCTGGGCACGCACCAGGCAAACAATCAACAGTGTCAATAACCTGTTTGAGACCTATCAGTTTGGTGAAGCTGGCAGGCAGGTGTATGAATTCCTGTGGAACGACTTTGCTGATTGGTACCTGGAAGCCTCTAAGCGGCAGTTGGCAGAAGGTGGCGATCGGGCGGCGTATACCGCGATCATCCTGGCAGATGTGCTCGGCTTGATGCTGCGCCTGCTGCATCCCTTTACGCCTTTTGTGACGGAAGCCTTATATGGCTATCTTAAAGAGGCTTGTGAGACGAACCAATATGTTTACAACCAAGACCGAGACTGGGAGGAGCACCTGATCGTAGCCCGGTGGCCAGAACGCATGCCTCATGAGGAATGGGAAGACACTGCGGTTAAAGACTTCGAGTTGGTTCAGGAAATGGTGCGCACCATCCGAAACCTTCGTTCTGAGTTCAAAATTGAACCAAATAAACGCATTAACGGGATCCTGGTGAGTGAGAACAGAGTCGACTTTCTGCAGCAGAACCGGAATTTATTGATCGATTTAGCCGGTCTGAATGAGGAAGGGCTCAAAATTTTTGCAAGCAAGCCTGATACTGAGGGTTTGACGGTTGTGGTAATCGAGGATATCGAAATTTACCTTGACCTGAGCGCGAGCGAGGAAACCCAACTTGACCGTGAGCGTCTACAGAGAGAGTTGGAAGAAGCGGAAAGCCAGATAGAACGGCTTGAGAAGCTGCTTGCATCGCCGTTTGCCCAGAAAGCACCGGAAAAAGTGGTGCAGGTCGAGAGAGAAAAGCTTGAAGGGTATCGAGCCAGCGCGATAAAATTAAGAGACCAATTGAAGTAAAACAAGAACCTCCCCGAAATTATCGGGGAGGTTTTGTATAGTTTTTATTGCAGACGGAGTTTCTCGAGCATAATGATGCGTTTGAGGATGGCAACAGAAACCGCATAGGTTGAATCCATGCCAAAGTACGAGAGACCGCCTGCGCCGAGGTTCTTCCCCTTGGAATAGGGCGTGTCGGAAACGTAGTGCAGGATGCCCAGATCGAAGGGCACGCCGTGCAAATTGACAATTTCATTTACAGGGTGACGCTGGGGGCGGAAAAGCTCATAAATGGCGGAAAGATACGGTCCGGCTTCCATTTCGATATCGGTATAACCTTCACGATAGACCACATCCAGAACATTGCGGTTTTGCAGGAAGGTGCCCATGACCGAGACTGCTTTTTGGTTGTCCAGGACAGTGCCAAAGTTGAGATTCGGGGCGATATCCGCGGCTGTGAAGTTGTTGTTGAAGAGGTAAGTATTGCGTGAATGCTCATCATAGACCACGTTTGGCAAAACGACATCTCCCCGCACACCATTCAAGCTGGCGGCTTTGCCCATGATATAGATGCCAAGTATTTTGTTGCTGTTTTCTGCGATCTTTGTCAGCAGGTTGTAGGCAGCGAAGCCAAGAGGATAATCAATGTTGAAGATGATCGCATCACTTTCCTGCAAAAAAGCAAGATGGGAGCTGTCGCCTTCAGGAGCCAGGCGGGGATCAATCGAGTTGGGGTTCAATTTATGAAGTTCCATCACGCTGGCTTCCACATCAAAGCTGTGGACACTGCTCAGGCGGGTGATGCCGCGATCTTCTTCAAAGGCGATCTGTTCAGCTGCCAAAGGACTTTCCGGGTGGGCGGAGAGGTAGGTGCGCATGGCATAGTAGAAAAAGTTTTCCTGGCTGGCTTTGTTGGCTTCCTGCTGCATTTCTTCCCACTCAGCTTGTAATGTAGGCTCGTCTTTCTCAATGAAGTTGAGCAATTCAGCCCGTTTGGTCAGGGAAAAGCCGGAAAGCAGATTGGGAAGGCTGTGGGTGTTGGAGGAAACAAAGTAGATCGGCCGTCTGGTAACCGCTGGCACCTGGGTTTCGATGTTTGTCCACCAACCCTCAGTGGCTTTGCGGTAGTCGTTGAGAGAGCCACTCACCAGTTGGACTGTGAGGTCGCTCGTCTCTGAGGCAATGTGAGACATGTATTTATGGAAGTTGTCACCCATCAAGGTGTAAAGACGTGCCAGATCTTCCTCTTTGATCTGAAGATGCCTGGCGAGTTGCTGGAATTTCGGTGTGTTGTCAGGTTTGACGGAGGTGAGAAGCCCTTCCGGGAGGGTGTTCAGCAGGAAATGGAGTTTGTTCCATTCGATTTGTAAAGTGGTCAACGCGGGAACGACGTCATCGATGTCAGAGCGGGATGCAATGTAGCAAGCCAGGATTTGCCCTCCGTCGTAAAAACAGCGCCGGCGGCGGGCTTTCGCGCTGACTTCCTGCCAGGTTTCGATATCTCCGTAACCGTAACTGGCGAGGTTTTCTGCGGATTGACCGAGAATCACTTTCTTCACAGAAATCACAATCTCGGGCAGGCGCTGCAAGGCGTAAAGCAGGGCGGAAATATCTGGCGCGTCCTCACGTGATTTTGTGTGGAGGGAAGAGTTCATGCCCGCATGCACTTCTTCGAGGGTGCGAATGTGGACCTCGTTCGAGGAGCGCAACAAAGAGTAGATGGTGCGCAGGTAGAGGTCAATTTCTTCGGATGATCGGATGGGAACGGTTCTTTCCATAGCGTATTTGCCTTTTTTGTAAAAAATTAATTTATAGAAATTCTATCATGTGATACTTCCTGGCAACCTCCCTTATAATACACATACTAAATTGCTGCAGAACCGATGCTGGAAGTGAGATTGTATGCTCTACCTTGTTGCTACACCCATTGGAAATTTAGGAGATATCACCTACCGGGCGGTAGAGGTTTTGAAGAATGTGGATTTGATCGCCTCGGAGGACAGCCGCAAGTCGAGCATTTTGTTGAATCACTACGGTATCAGCAAACCTCAAACAGCGCTAAACAATTTTAATGAAAGAAAAGTTGTGCCAAAATTGATAGAGCGGCTGGAAAGGGGAGAAACTATCGCCCTGATAACCAGCGCGGGCACGCCCGGAATTTCGGATCCAGGTTACCTTTTGGTGCATGCAGCGCTGGAAGCGGAAATTGCCGTGGAAGTGATACCCGGACCTTCAGCGGTCATCACAGCTCTCACGCTGGCGGACCTACCTCTCCACAGTTTCACATTCAAGGGCTTTCCGCCGAACAAAGAAGGTCCACGCAAGCGATTTATTGCGATGGAAATGCAAAATCCACACACGCTGGTCTTCTACGAAAGCCCATACCGCCTGGTGGCTTTCCTGAAAAACGCTCTGGAAATGTTGGGTGACAGGCGGGCAGTCGTTGCGAACGATCTGACCAAAAAATTTGAGCGTATATCGAGGGGGAATCTTTCGGAGATCATTCCTGTAATAGAAAACTCACCCATTAAAGGTGAGTTTGTAATTTGCATCGCGGGTTTTGAAGAACAGAAGGCTAAAAACCAATCGGACTGAGATCCAACAGATCCGAGTAGATTTCCACACCTTCAGCCTGCTTGAGTTTGTTGACTATCTTGTAGGTTGCAGGGGTGAAAAGAATCTCAACCATGACTTTGAAGATGTAATTGGTTAGAGTAAGCGACCAGAATAATTCAGGCGGGAACACCCCGGTAAGTGTCGCTACGGCTACGAAGATGAGACTGTCGACGAATTCGCCAATGATGGTGCTGGAGATCGTGCGAATCCAGAGAAATCTACCCTTGGTTATAGATTTCATCAATGCCATCACGACAGCATTCGAAAAACTGCCGAAAAGATAGCCCAGGATGCTGGAGAGGACGATGCCGCCAAAACTGACACCACCCAGAATGGAATCGAACGCGGATTGTCCTACGTTTTGCTGCCAGGTGACTTCACCGGGAAGTACACGAATTAACATAAACATCAGGAAGCTGAATACCAGGGCACCAAAGCCAAGCCAAATCACACGCCTGGAACGCGAATAACCATAGACTTCGGTCAGCACGTCACCAAAAATGTAGGCAAAAGGAAAAAATACCGTTCCGGCGTCAAATGCCATGCGGATCTTGCCAAGCGAAAAGCCCCAATCGATGATCTTTGCGGATGATGCAAAGTTGGACAGGATCAGAATCACCGCAAAACTGACTGTGACGGTGTCCAGGTATTTAAAATTGTGACGTTGTTCTTTTTGTTCCAAGATCATTCTCCAATAAAGCTGACACATCGGGTTATA
Organism: uncultured Anaerolineaceae bacterium; assembly: GCA_964584065.1. Classification (GTDB taxonomy): domain Bacteria; phylum Chloroflexota; class Anaerolineae; order Anaerolineales; family Anaerolineaceae; genus Mesolinea. The sequence continues at coordinate 5,223 of CAZOYK010000032.1, forward strand.
CTACAAAACGATTAAATTCGCAGTCTCGTGAGAAGTATCGCAAGTTTTGGAGATTTTGTGAACCTGGTGAGAGTTACTGGCACATAAGGCTTGCAAATCAACTGGAAATTGAAAATACGTTAAAATAGAGCTATGCAACACTTTTTTCTGGAACCAGAATCGATACAAAACGGGGTTGTGACCTTCCCGGAAGATCTTTCACGGCAGATCAAGAACGTCCTGCGTCTTAAACTCAAAACTGATGCTGTAATTGTGCTGGATAATTCAGGTTGGGAGTATCTGGTGCAGCTCACTGGAAACAGTGGAAAAACCGTAATCGGTAAGATCACAGGGAGACAACTTGGCAGACCGGAGCCACAAGTGGGGTTGCGCTTGTGCTACAGTTTGACACGCCGCGAAAAGATGGAGACAATCCTGCAAAAGGCAACCGAGATTGGGGCAACCAGCTTTCAGCCGTACATCTCCTCCCGCAGCCTGGTACAGGAAAGCCGGCAGAACAGCGCCCGCCAGGAACGCTTAAGTGCGATCATGCGCGAAGCCGCGGAGCAATCCATGCGATCTAAATTGCCTGTTTTGCAACCCGTTCTGACGTATGAAGAGATGCTGGCAGCCGCGGAAGATTGTGCGGTAAAACTGATTGCCTGGGAGAGTACTGCAATTGTCAGCCAGATTTGCCCGGAGATGTTGAACGTTGGTGAGAGTGAAAAACCTGAAATTGCCCTGTTGATCGGACCTGAAGGCGGTTTTAGTTCTGAAGAAGTCGCGTTGGCTGAAAAACACGGTTTTCAGCAGATCTCCCTCGGAACGAACATTTTACGCATGGAAACAGCTTGCATCGCCGGCTGCGCCATCATCCGCCATCTTTGCCGGTAGTCTAGAATTACATTAGCAAGTTTCGGTTAGGTAAGAGGTTTCTCAACCGATTGGCTGAGAGTTTTCCTGCGCCCAAATTTCTTCCCAATTCATCCCGTATTATTGCTACCTTACCCATTTTCAACCCCTGAAAGTCGAGGTTTCGTAGATCCTGCCCGGAAAGCCACTGCGCAACTTTGTCCGATGGCATCGTCCAGATATTTGTGTTAAAGAGGTCCCCGAACCGGTTTATCAGGTCGACCGAAAGCGACAGTTCGCCATGGAAAACCTTACCAAAGGGCATGCCAAGACTGTGGAAAGGCAGGGTTTGGAAGTTGTTAATATAAGCCTTGGGTATTAAGTGCAGGCTGTCGCCCCGTTGATGCAGAATGAGTCCGCTCTGCGGAAGTTGCGCAATCAAGTTAACACCGTAAAGATCCTCAATTTGGGTGGCGAACACAGCCAATTGTTTTTGAGGGACTTCAACAAAGCCAGTCGCGGAAAAGGGTCGTGCAGGCGCCTGAGAGAGGCCTGGCGAGAAGTCCGCCACTTTAGTCAACCGGACCGCAAAGAATCCATTGGTTTCAAAAATGTGCGGCCAAACCCTCCAGCTGTTTTCAAGAGTCGGGTGGAAAGTCTGATCCTGGAAGGTTTTTAGTCCTGGTGTTTGTGTGTTGCCGTGGGGAAAACTATCGATTTGAAAGGAATTTGGGGCGAGATCCAGCAGGGCGTTCACCACGGCTTCGTCTTCCTCAGGCGCGAGTGTGCAAGTGGAATAGACCAATTCTCCCCCGGGTTTCAAAGCTTTGGCAGCAGAAATCAGTAAGGCTAATTGTCTTTGGGCAAGGCGATCGCGCTCATCGGCAGTGATCGGTCGGGGAGGATGCGAGGCAGAAACGCGCAGGCTCTCCATGCTGCAAGGGGCATCCAGCAAGATGCGATCGAAGGTTTGGGGAAACCAGTCCCCAAGGCGTTCGCCCGCAAAGTTGGTGATGGTGTGATTGGCAGAGCCCCAAATTTGCAGGACGGTACGTAAGGCGGAAAGACGAGAGGCTGATGAGTCATTGGCTATCACGAAGTCCTGATCGAGATTGTGATCGATTAATTGGGTCGTCTTGCCGCCGGGTGAAGCAGCCATGTCAAGCACGAGTCTGGGAGTTGACGATTCGGAGAAAAGCGAGACCGGCAGGATGGATGCCGCGTCCTGGACGTAGTAATACCCAAGGCGGTGTTCGAGCGTCTGACCAGGAGGGGTTTGGCTGGAAAGAACCTGCCTGGAGGTGGTGGAGAAGGGAATGGGTGAAGTTTGCCACTCGTAACGATCCGCCCAGGTTTCGAGATCCTGATTGGGATTGGAGGATTTCAGCAGGTTGACACGTACCGCAGATGGCGCGGATGTTACAGCTGCAGTAAGCAGCTGCTTATAATCAGCTGGCGAGAGATAAGGGCGATAGCGTTCGATCGCTGCCTCGATTTCAGGTGGGAGGAGGATTTCAGGTTCAGTCATGTTTCTGGATGAAGAATATGAGCTCATCGCCAATCATGTCTGTAATGAGTTGCCAGGGTTGACCTTGGATGGACTTTTTCATCAGGTTCGTGTGATACGTTTCGAGGGAGTGGTGCCCTGCCAGGTCGCGGCTTGGCAAGCTGACCACCAGCCATTTAACGTTGAGACCCTCAAATAGCTCGCGGTTGCTGCCAGGACGGCGTTTCTCGAGGCGGTGTGCTTCCTTGAAGAAGAAGGCACAATCTGCTTCCTGATCAGGGATGTTTGTCAGGATGTCCTGGTGGATTGCCTGGGCTTTTGGATAGAAATACTCAAAGAAAGTCTGTAGAAAATCCAGACGGGGTTGGTGAATATCGTAGGCAAAAAAGCTTGTAGTTGGAGCTAAGTTCATCCAGGGCAATCCGAGTGGATCCAAAGCGCAGGCGAGATCCAGAATGGACCCCGGAGTGCCAACCACCGAAGAGATTTTTTGGTAGAAATTTTCGAGATAGGGCAGGCGTTCCCGGCTGGAGGCATGGTGGCGCATTTTATCCATACACCAGGCTTTTAGGCTTTCCTGGGATGGATCTTGAGCAAATAGCTCTGGAATTCCCGCAGTTTCAGCAGGATAGTTGATATCTTCAAGGTAGGGTGCCATGACGTTATGGAGCGATTTACGGAAGTTGGCTTCGAGTTCCTTGCGGGAACTGCTATGCTGGCTTTCGTAAGCGAGAATATCCTGCAAGGTGGTGAGGGGAATCTGTAAGTCGCGATATTTGCGGGAGGTTTCCACTGCCTGGATGAGGGAATCGAGAAAAGCCTGATCGAAGATCATTTTGTTACCAGGTAAGCGATTTCATTGGGAAAGGCAAATTCCTGGATTTTCCAGTTACGTCCAGAAACCAGGTCATCGAATTGCGAACGATAGGTTTCTTCCATTCCTTTTTTGCGCCCGCCAAGGCTGAGAAGGGGATAAGTGACCAGGATATGTTCAGCGTTTAGATTCTCAAGGATCTTTCGCGACAGTCCGTGTTCGATTTGCTCTATCAAAGGGAGCGTCTTCATCAGAAGAGCAAGCTGAACAGGTTGGCTGGGGATGGAATAGGACAGGTCCAGGATTGACGCGTTGCCGTTAATACCAAATAGCTCGAAATAGTGCCAAAGAAAATGAACCATTGGACTGACCACATCACTGGCAAAGTAGGTGAAATCCTCTGCAAGGGGCATCCAGTGGATGGAGAGGGGGTTCAGCCCGCAAGCGAGGTCCAGAATGGATTTGACCGGAGCGATGGAAGCAAGTGTTGTCTGGAAAAAGGTTGGTAGAACCTCAATGCGCTCATAGGTGGAAGCGTGTAGTCGCATCATTCGAAGACTAGTGGATTCCAATCCATTATACGTTTTTGGATCCAAGGATTTGAATTTATCAAGCCACTGCGCATAGTTTATCTTGGGTGCGAGGTATGCACCGGTAAGTTGATGCAGGCGGGTGCGCGCGGATTGGATGATAGCCTGCTTGCTCTTATATTTTTTGGCTTCTTCTTCGGTGACGCGTGAGACGAGCGTGCCAGCCAATTGGGCGTACTTGGCTGATCGACTCACCTGATCGATCAACTCCTGATCGGTTTCTTGTTCATGCATTTGGGTCTTTCAACCTTTCGATCAGGCGGGTCATGAAACGCAAATTGTGCTTGGTGGCAAGGCGCATGTAAGACGTGTCACGCATGCGATAGAGGTGGAAAAGATAGCCCATGGAGTAATCCCGGCAGCATTCACAGTCGCAATCGGCTGAGATTGGACCTGCGTCGCGAAAGTTTTCTTCGGTGTTGATGTAGCGGAATTTTAGCCAGCTGCCATCCGATGTGAGAGCAGGATTGGCTTCGGACCAGGTGTAGAGGCGTCCATGCCGCGCGTCGCGGGTGGGCAGGGCACAGTCGAACATCTCGTATCCCAGTCTGAAGCTGGTGACAATCCCAACCGGATGACCGATGCCAAGGGCATGGATGGGAAATTCACGCGGAATGAGTGAGCGCGTGTATTCAAGGATGTCTGTGATCAGGTTGGACTCTTCGTCCAGCGGCCAGCCGCCAAAGCCGAAGCCGTCAAAGCCAATCTCAAGCAAGCCTTCTGCACAGTGGCGGCGCAGGTCCAATTCGGCGCCACCCTGGATGACCGCAAATAACAGCGGGCGGTCTTCATTGGACCATTTTCTGGATTTGAGCTGCGTCAGGTAGCTTGCTTTGGCTCTGGCTGCCCAGGCAAGTGTGCGGCTGACAGAAGCCTCTTGTTCTACCCGGCTGGCAGTAACATGGGTGCAATCGTCCAGGCAGACGAGGATGTCTGAGCCGTAACCCATTTGAAGCTGGATGCTTTTTTCCGGAGTCAGCAGCAGTTTTCTGGAAGAACCTTCCGGGTAAAACACGATTCCTTTTTCGGTCAGGCTGCCAAACTTCGCGTTCTGGCGGATGAGTGAATAGGCCTGAAATCCGCCTGAGTCAGTCATGATCAAATCCTTCCAGGCTGCCATTTGGTGCAAGCCTCCCAAGGTTGAAATGAGAGAGGAGCCAGGTTTTTGCATCAGATGAAAGGCGTTCATCATCAGGATTGGCAAGCCGACTTCACGCAGGTCAGAGGATGTCAGGCTGCGAACGTAGCCGTAGGTCGCATCCGGCATAAAAACTGGGAAATCCAGCGACTTTCCGCGCACTGTGAGGGATCTTTTAGAGCTCAAAACCTCCTCCGTTGCGGTCGATCGAGGATCAGGATAAATTCCGCCTTTTTGGCCTGGACCTGGGCAGCTATATCCTGAACAGTCCCAAGGTAGGTAGCTTCAGAGCTCAGGGTCAGGTCGAGAGCGAGAAATATCTGCTGCTGACGCCCAAAAGTTTTGCTCACTTCATCCAGCAACTTGCGCAATCGATATGGGGTATCCATCAGGATGATGGGAAATTCGGAAATTTTATGTTTTTGTAATACAGCCGCGCGTTGTTCGGTCTTTGGAGGAAGGAACCCAAGAAAGGTGAAGTTTTCCATGTCGAATGGGCAGAGCGAAAGCGCAGCCGTGAGAGATGAGGCACCTGGGACGGGCACAACCTGTATGCGCATCTCAGACATCAGCTTGAGGAGCTGCTTGCCGGGGTCTGAAAACACTGGCGTGCCGCAATCTGAAATCAGGGCCATATTTTTACCATTCATCAGATCGACCAGCACCTGTTTGATCATGTCGCCTTCGTTGTGTTCGTTGAGCTCAATCAACGGCTTCCCGGTTATTTCCAGCTGCTTCAACAAGCGCGAACCATCTTTGCGTTCCTCGCAAATTACCGCATCCACAGTTTTTAGAGTTTCAATAGCCCTCAGGGTGATATCCTGAGGATTGCCGATTGGTGTGGCGACGATGAACAATTTTCCGAATTGATTAGGATCTGTCATTTTTTATTTCCATTCTAAGATTATAAAGCATCGGATGTGCTCGACGAGAAGTGCCTTCTGTGGAAAATTTGATTTTTTCATTCATTTTTGTCCCCTTTCGTTGCAAAATTGGCTTATCCGAGTTGTGGCATAATTGGATGGATTAACCTGGAGTGATATGAAAAAACTGAGCAAATTATCGAAAGTTTCTTTGTTACTTGCGGTCCTGTTTGGGATCGACAAGATCCTGGGCGTTGCCCGCCAAATGATCATATCGCGGCAGTTCGGGCTTTCTGCTGAGTTGGACGTGTTCAACGCCGCGAACAACCTGCCGGATATGCTTTTTATGTTAATTTCGGGCGGTGCTTTGGCGATTGCTTTTATCCCGGTCTTGACCGAAGTGCTCACCAAAGAAGGTCGAAGTAAAGCCTGGGATCTCTTCTCTAACATCCTGAATATTGCTTTCTTACTAACAGCCTCGGCGGCAATTTTGATTGCGATTTTCGCCCGCCCGTTGGTGACCAATCAACTCGGCATCGCGCCTGGTTTCACCGAGGCTCAAACCGTCGTCACGATCAGACTCTTGCAATTAAACCTGATCTCTACCCTGATTTTCTCGTTGAGCGGTCTGGCAATGGCAGGTTTACAGGCTAATCAGCACTTCCTGTTGCCGGCTTTGGCTCCGATTTTGTACGATCTGGGGCAGATATTTGGAGCCTTGGTGCTGGCACCAACAGAACCTCTGAAATTTGGACCATTTAGTCTTCCGGCTATGGGTTTTGGCGTGGATGGACTGGTCTATGGCGTGATCATTGGCGCCCTGCTGCATTTGCTGATCCAGATTCCTGGGCTGATCAAATACCATTTTCGCTGGCGTCCCCGCGTGGATTTCAGGGACCTCAATACACGCAAAGTTTTGCGTCTGATGGGTCCGCGTTTGTTAAGTATGCTGTTCATCCAGCTGATTTTCCTGGCACAGGACAATCTTGGGTCCAGGCTGCCTGAGGGTTCAGTCTCAGCTTTGACTTACGGTTGGTGGATCATGCAGGTGCCACAAACCTTGATTGGTACTTCGATTGCTACAGCCATTTTGCCGACGCTCTCGGAAATGTTCAGTAATCAGGAATTTGATGCCATAAAGCTTAAGATCGAGCGGGCAGCGCGTGTGATGCTGACTTTAACCTTGCCGATTGCTATTATTGCCGGCATGGTGCTGCTGCCGCTAATCCGCAGCTTCCTTGGATTGGAAGAAACAGCCACCATGCGAGTTGTGAATGTCAGCCAGGTTTTCCTGCTGGGAATTGTTGGACACTCGCTGGTGGAATTATTTGTTCGCTCCTTTTACTCGCTGCAGAAACCTCGTGTACCTTTACTGGGTTCTGCATTTACGCTTGTGGTTTTTGTACTCTTGGGGATTGTGCTTGCACCCTCGCTTGAGGCGTTTGGCATCGCTACTGCAAACACTATCGCTTATTCACTCCAGGCAATCCTGTTGTTGGTGTTGCTAAATAAGGCAATGACCAGTCCTTTCCGTTTGGGTGGTTCCTTATTAAAGAGCCTGTTAGCCGCAGGAATTGGCGGAGCAGCAGCCTATGCTGTGATTAGTTGGGCGCCTGTTCTGGCAGGTACGTTGATTGGAGCTGTTGCAGCGTTTGGGATCGGCATTCTGCTGGCAGCCGTGGTTTTGCGCAAGGATCTGCGCGAGATTACAGAACTTTAAGAGAAGGTATAATCTGGATTTATGGATAACAATTCATTAGAAGAAAAATCACTCTCTGAAGAGAGTTTTGTTGAAAAATTGCCAGAGACTGAGATAACTGAGAACGACGCTACCAGTCTGGAAGCTGATCTTGAAACGCCGCAACCGGAAACTCCCGGACAAAAACCGCGCAAGAAACGAGGCGGCAGATGGGTCTGGCTGGGTGTTTTGGTATTTGTTCTTTTCATAGCAGCGGGAGTGTTTTTTGGTTACCGCAATGGGGTGCAACGGCGATTAGCGAATGAAAAATCCATCCTGATGGAGCAAATTGCTCTGCAATTGGAATGGACTTACAGGGATATAGACGCCGGGCGCTACGAAAATGCCAAAGCACGCCTCGAATATATTAACGAAAAATATCCTGAATTCCCTGGGGTAAATGACTTGATGGATCAGGTGGTTGCAAAGATAAACGAGCCCACTCCAACCCCTACACAAGTAGTAATTGCAACCGTTGAACCTGAGATAACCGCAACACCGGATTTTCGTGGCGCAGAAGACAAATTTGCTGAGCTCAACCAACACATCATTAACGAGGAATGGGATCAGGCTGTGCAAACCGTGCAGTCACTAAAAGAAAGTAACTTCGATTATCGCAGATTAGAGGTTGACGGCTTGTATTTCATTGCTCTGCGAAATCGCGGCATCCAAAGAATTTGGGCTGGCGAACTGGAACAGGGTATGTATGACCTCTCTATTGCATCTGAACTCGGGGCACTGGACTCTCAGGCTGCTGGGGCTGAAAACTGGGCAAGAACCTATATGACTGGTGCAAGTTACTGGGATGTCAATTGGTTCGGGGCTCTCGAAATCTTTGGGCAACTTTACGCCCAAAGTCCTTATTTTTCCGACGCAACTGGCATGACGACTGCTGAACGATACCGGGTGGCACTTTACAGGGTGGGCGATATCTATGCTGCACAAGGGGATTACTGCAGCGCAAGTTCCTACTACAGACAATCGCTGTCTGTGGGAGATAACCTGGATATCCAGGTTACCGCAACTGCTTACGCTGAAGCTTGCGCTAATCCAACTCCCTCTCCTGGACCACCAGCGGAGGAGCCAACTCCACCAGCTCCGTAGGTGCGGGACATTCACATGCAAACAGAAGCGCTGACTGCTGCGAACTAGAAAATGACCTTCAGAGATGGAGGTTATTTTTTTAGCTGCTCACCAATAATGTCGTATTCCGTGGTATTCGTGACGCGAATTGGCACGATGTCGCCTTCATTGGCATTGCCAGTGACGATGGCTAACCCATCGATTTCAGGCGCATCCCGGTAAGTGCGCCCAACCAGCAAACGCTCTTCGGGGTTAACGCCCTCCACCAGCATATCCAGAGTCTTCCCTTGTAGTTTTTTGAGCCTGTCAAGGGATATGCCTGCCTGGAGTTCCATCAGCTCTGCCTCGCGAGCTTCTTTGACCTCCATTGGGATCGGATCGCCAAGGTCGTAGGAGGAAGTGTCCATTTCGGGCGAGTAGGTAAAGACCCCCAGGTGGTCGAATTCAGTCTCCTGGATGAAATCGCGCAGGATCTCAAAACTCTTGTCGCTTTCGTTAGGATATCCAACGATCATGGTAGTGCGAACAACCAGGTTGGGGATCAGACGGCGCATTTTGGCGATGGTTTCAGTGACCCACTCAACGTTGGAAGGACGGGACATTGCCTTAAGAACTGCAGGATCAGCGTGCTGCAACGGCATGTCCAGGTAAGGCAGAAGCTGTTTGTTGCCAGTCATCAGGTCGATCAGACGATCTGTGACCATACCCGGGTAGGTGTAGAGCAGGCGCAGCCAGGGGACTTCTGGTATCAGCGGCAGCAACTCGGTCAGCAGGTTTGCAAGCGCATCGCTTTCTCCCAGGTCAACTCCGTAGGCGGTCACATCCTGGGCGATGAGGTTGATCTCCTTAACGCCTGCGTCCTGCAACTCGAGTGCATCACGGAAAATGGATTCTTTTGAGCGGCTTACCAGTGGACCTTTGATCAGCGGAATGGCGCAGAATGCGCAGGTGCGGTGACAACCATCTGCGATTTTGAGATAGCTGCTTCCTCCCTGGATGATGGTGTTGGAGAGATTTGGATCCAATAAAAGTTTCGAAAAATCCTGCAAAGTGTTGCGTTTTGGAATGCCAGATTGTGAAAGGTCATCAAGGAGCGGTAAAACGTCCTGGAGGTTCCTGGTGCCCACCAATCCATCCAGGGAAGGAAACTGTTCGTATAACGCGGCATTCAAGCGCTGGGAGAGGCAGCCGCTGGCGATAATAAATTGACCTTTTTTGCGATTTTTAAGCGCATCGTTGATCACTTCCTGGGATTCTACACGGGCATCGTGGATAAAGCCGCAGGTATTGACGATGATAAATTTGGCGTCCCTTATGGAACGAGCGTGTTTGTATCCCGCAGAGGTGAGGATCTGACTGATGACGTTGGAATCGACCAGGTTTTTTGCGCAGCCAAGATTAATGAGAAAGATGCTGTTATTTTGAATGGGGGACAAAGGGATGGTCTCCGATCATGGGGTTGGGGTAAGCTGCAGGTCTGGAGAAATAATTGGAAGTTCCTGGATGCCATCAACGCTGAAATTGACGCGCGCAGCTGTTCCAAGGCGGTCGCTAAGTGGTTCGAGCCTGGTTTGATTGTGCATTATTTCGAGGGCGATGATATTTCCGGTTTCGAGTTCGAGCGATTCTTTCGCAGTGAAAGAGCGTACTTCCCCGTCCATCAGCCTGCCCTCAAAGCTAACCACTCCGTCGCTGGTGATCCTTAGCCAGACGTTCTGGCGTGTTAATATTACAACTTCTATCGGATCGTCTGAAACGATGCCCGTGAAGAATGGAGTTACTGTGGGGAGCGTCACTGCGTCTTGATCGGAGCTCGGTTCCATGGCAGTGGCAGTAGGCTCGGTTGGTTCAGAGAGGAGCATCTCCACAACAGCTGGGAGCGTGCCAGTGGCTTGCGGAATTTGTGTGGCTTCAGACATGCGTGCGATACCCCAGATCAGAAAGCCGAGGATCCCAAGAATTAGAAGCGTACCGAAGAATAGGTCAAGCGTGAAAAATCGCTTGAAAGTTACCAGGATTGGGGGGAGAACTTTGCCGGGTTTGCGCTGGCGGCGTTTGGTGACGCTGGTCTCAATTCGTCGCTTCTGAAGCGCGTCCGCATAGCGGATCATGATCGACTCAACGTCCAGGTTCAGGAACCTAGCATAGGTCTGCAGCAAGCCTTTGTATTGCATCGGATTGGTCATGGCATTAAGATCGCCGCGTTCGAGAACCTGGATTTGGGTTTTGGGGATGTGGATCTGTTCCTGGATGACATCCCAGCCGATGTTCAGGTAGCGCCGCCTGGCTGAGAGCTCACGACCAATTTTTTCAAGGATATTGGTAGACTCAGACACCGTGGAAGCAATGTTTTCAGGTTCCACTTTCGTTTCAGGAGGAACTTCCACGATTGTTTTTGTATCAGGTATTGGTTGAGGAACAGGTGGACTTATCGCCTCTGGCTGGGCTTGGTCGACTGGTATCTGTTGAACAGGTTCCGGCAGAGGAGCTGGTGTAGGGGTGGTAGGAAACTCAGGCTCTTTTTCGTCGACACCCAGATATTGCGCGTAAAGCCTGAGAAAACCTTTGGTTTGGGTAGAGGAACTCAATTCAGAATAGGCGTCGTCTTCGAGGTCTTGCAGGATGGAGAGGCGTATACGGGTATCGCTGGCAATTTGCTCCAGCGGGATCTTGCGTTCCTCCCGGATCTTTTTTAGTTCTGAACCTTTGAATTCTTGCATGAGGTGATTGTAACAAAAAACCGACCTGCTAAGAGAAGCAGGTCGGTACCCTTGTTTACCAATAATTCTGCCTATTCTTCAGCAGCTTCCTCTTCGAGAGCGACTTCCTCGGAAACTGGCAGTTCCTCAGCGACTGGGATTTCTTCAGTAACGGTTTCGAGAACAGGTTCAGGTACGACTACTTTGCGCACTTCACCTTCGCGGTGGACAATCACTTTGATCTCAGGGACGAGGTCTAGCGTAAGGTTCACGGGGATGTCATACTCACCGAGGTTGCGGATAGGTTCCATAACCAATTGGTGGCGGACGATCTCGATGTCTTTCATCTCCATGAGCTTGTCAATGATCATTTGGGCAGAGACTGAACCGTAAAGTTTGCCCGTTTCACCCGCTTTGACGGGGAAGCGGAGTTCGAGACCCTGCAGGAGATCCGCAACACCCTTTAGCTCATTGTTGAGCACAGCACGGCGTTCGGAAGCTTTTTTGCCGATAGATTCGGCCATCTTGATGGAATTGGGGG
>CAZOYK010000033.1:0-16998 GCA_964584065.1 uncultured Anaerolineaceae bacterium
ATAGAGTACCTGACTTCGAATCAGTCGGTTGCGTGTTCGAATCACGCCGGGGGCATTTTGATTCCCTGATCGTGCCGGCGTCCCCGCCGAGCACGTGATTTGACCGAAGGTCTCCATTAATCATTACGGAAAGGCAGATCGCCATACCCTGCTACGCGGGCACAGGCGCAATTACCGCTCGCGATGACCAAAGTCTTTTGTAAGCCGGGTTGCGCATTTCAACCCGGCTCTATCTAGTTCTCGCAAGGTCTCCTGACCTGCGAGTAATATCACCGAAAGTCTCCAAATGTGACTCCGAACCCTTGCGCAGCACACCCGTCAGGGTGCACGGGATGGGGCAAGTGTCAGTCGGTTGCGTGTTCAAATCTCGCCGGGGGTATCAGCATGAGAGGACTCAAAGTGACCCAGCATTTCACATTGAAAACTCTTTTAGGTCTAATTAAGGATCAACCCAAAAATGGAGAAGATCCTCATCAAAGTTCCAGTTAGCGTCCTCTTCACGACGCCTTGCTTCTTCCCGTTGATTTCTGGCATCAATAATTGCTATTTGACGAGGGTGTCTTTGATGGTTAGGGGATAAATTGTTGGGCATTTGGCCTTCCCTTTGAAATCCTATAGACCCATCAAGGCTAAGAGTAAGATTCCATTCACCCATCATTAACGTATTCCAAGTCCTTAATAATTGCGTTTCCTCTGAACCAGCAATTTCCATATGGAGTTCAGCATCTGTACGATCCTCAAACACAATTACTTTCTTCTTAAATGATCCAACAGTCGCTGCATGCCATAATCGATTAAAATCATAATAATCAAAAGGTTTGAGAATATATTCTTTTACAATTTCCACATTCTTGCGATATTTTAGGAAGTAACCGATTGGAGGTACAACTAAGCTATAGTGGTTTGGATCATGCGGGTAAGCGCCACCTAAAGCAACTGCGGTTACTGGTTCAATTACTGTTTCCTCAACAATTTTCTGTTCGCCGAATAATTTTACTAAACTTTCCCGAACATACGGAATTTTCGTGACTCCGCCTACAAGCACAATATGATCAATCATACTGGAAGCTTCAGCCAGAGTTAGTCTTATGATTTCTTGGGAATTGACCACATCCATCTGGCACGCCTTGTCATAAACAGAAACAAGCTTGCAAGCATGCAAAACTACGTCGAGGCTTTTACCAACAAGATTAGACTCCTGTAAAAGATCCACAAATGTGGCTCGATCGAGATGCAAATCAACGAGTCCCAGGGAAGATGAAGCAAAAGTCAAGTCGTAGGTCTCATGGTCCGAAAGAAATTCTTTCGCCTCTTTGGCACGTAGTCGAATTCTTCCGGCGTCATTTATATTCAAAGAATATTCAATATCCTGTCTGCTTCGACCAAAGGCATAGGCAATTTGATTCAAAAAATGATTGTAAACTAGCGTGTCTATATCATCACCACCAAGCCAGTTATCAGCAGAGGTTGCAAGTATCGTAACCCTTCTATCCAGCGTTTCTTCGTCAACCTCAATAATTGCAGCATCAAACGTGCCCCCCCCAAAATCATAAATCAGGGAACGCCCAATAGGATCTTCAGAAAACCGAGTGAAGGCAAAGCCAGCTAATATTGGTTCCTCAACAACATTTAGGATGGAAAAGTTTGTAAATCCCAACTCCTCCGCGATCCTGCTGAGAAGGTTGCGTCGGTCTAGATCAAATTTTGCTCCACAACCAAAATTTATTGGAAAGAAACAAATATTTTTTTCGGTTATATCAATCTGCCAACGGTTACGAACAGAATGGATTGCACGTCGCAGAGCTTCCTTCAAAATCAATCGAGCCACAAATTCTGGCTCAATAGCTCCTTCCGCTTCTAAGTGGATATTACCATCACCCTGGCAATAGGATTGACGGTGATCACCTTCACACTCATTGCCCTTGCATGCTATGCACCGTTTTATAGATCTTATTGTCCTCGAGGGGTCATTATAGCTTTCTGCTTCTTCTCCTACAACTGCTCTTTGCTCTAAATCTCCTGTTCCAGGCGCTAAGTAAACAACAGAAGGGATATAGTTGGTAATACCATCCTGTCCAATAGGCAATGCGATGGGCAGGTCGCCACCAAACTTGATGGCCATGGTCGTGGTGGTAGTGCCAAAATCAACCCCGAGCCGAATTTGTTGACTCTCGATAGGGGAAAGCAACAATGGCTCCATATCAAGAATTGATTGTGGCTTGGATTCTTGTTCAAGAATCGGTAGGATTTCCTGACCATTAGTGGAGACAACATCTTCGACTTTGTGAGACTTCTCTACGGGTGGTTCAATCATTTCGCTGTCTAGATCATTTAACGCTTCTTCTTCCAGTATCGGGTATTTATCATCAAGTTGTTCTGTCAAGGTTGGGTCAGGCTGATCCTCCGACAGTACAGATAGTTCTTGTTTATCTTCAAGATCTGACTCTATCTCTTTCGTAGGTAGCCACTGTTCCTGGCTCTCTTCTCGTAAATCTTTTTGTAGGCCAGAAATCTTTTGCCCGAGCGCTTCCTGCTCCTCTGCTAAATTTTCGCCTATAATCATCTCGGAAACTTGCTCTTTAACAAGCTGGATATTTTCCTCCCGAGTATATGGCGCAGCCTGATTTGTTTGTTTTTGGAATTCTGGTCGCTGCAAGTCTTCTGGCTGAATGTTGAAAAGTCGAGCAATAAATCGTCTGATTTTTCCCATTGTTTGTTTTACCCCTTGTCTGTAAAAGTGAATGAAAACATGTCTATTTACTAACGAGAGCAGGTTTTAGCAGTCTGATTTGATCCTTATGATCCTTGATAAGAAAGCCCCTTTCGATAATAGACACAACAGCTCCATTAGTAATGTTGGTCGAATCAACTATGCGGTGTTTTGCCGAAGAAAAGGTCACTTGAGTTCCAATCGCGTCCATAGGTTTGACTTTATTTCTTGCAAGTATATTAAGAATACCTTTGATCAAAGCTTCCAATTCGCGGTGGTCACCGGATTGGTTTATTGTGAAAGCCTCATATTCTGAGGCTATATCTGCGAGAGTACGTAAGATGCGAATGCGTTCTTCAAACCGAGTTTCTTCGACATTGACACCTTGAATGCTGCTCAATTCACGGATTTTTGTTTCATAGTCCTTTAGTTGTCGCTGAAGCTTTTCAACATAATCTTTTAGTCTGGATATTGTCTCTTGCGACTCTCCTCTCTCAGTTAGAAGATTTTCATTTTGCATCTGTGCGTAACGCTTTGCAGCCTTGATAATTGAAGAATCTTGCATCCCACTTAAGCTCGGAACTGCCTGAAACATTGCTAAGTAGGCTTTTTCACGCTGATCATCCAGTCGAGCTTTCCAGGAAAAATCACCTTGTATATTGTGTAAATAGTTCAAAGATGAGAGAAGCTGAAGGGTTTCATCCGCACCGACTTTTTGACAGTAGTTGCATATTAAGTTAGCGGCCTGATCGATTAGACTCTGAGAGGGATATTGCTTAATGACGGCGATGATTTGCACTGCTCGTTCGATTGGAGCTTCATCGATTGCACCAATCAAAGGAATCAACAAATCATCTCGACGCTCTTCATTATGACTCCACAAATAATCTTCCATTTTCTCAGTAAGCTGGGTAGCACTGGGATATTTAGAGCAAGTATCTGTTACTTTGAGCACAAACTTAATAGGTAAAGTTGGACCTACTATACTCTCCATAAATGAGTCAACAAGACCCACCCCAATCTTTGAGGCACGCCTTTCCATTTCAGCCACGAGTTTGATAAAGGCTGGCATGACAATGTCGATTTCCTCCGGCTTTGCAACTGCCAGGGACTTTGTTACATTGCTAAATGACTCGTATATATGTGGCCAGTCAGGATGAGAATCGAGTAAATAGTCAAGCAAAAAATAGCAGCTCTCGAAACGTGATTTCAATCTCTGGTAGAAAGTCTCCCTACCCGTTGGTGAAAGATTTTCACGGAATGCCGTAATCAACATTAGAGCGATAAAATCTACGTTGTGATTTTGAGAAGCCCAGCTTATGATCTGCCCACTGATGGTTTCCTCGGCACAGATCCCAGTGGCGAGAATTTTGCACTCGTGCTCGCTCAAAGCGACATCCAACAACTTATTTATAACCCCACGTGCAGCAAAGATTTTGAGATCATACAGGCGAATGTCAGTGCTCAACAACCGGACTAAGCGGGTGTTGTACTCCTCCGGGCTGATAAGCTTATCCTCGAACATATGGAATAGCGTTTCCAATCGAAGAGAAATCGGATAATTGTCGAGATAGATAATATTATTGAGGTATTCAGTCACTTCAGAAGCATGTTCCGGCAATAAAGACTGATCCTCTTTTTGCTGCTTTAGTGCAGATCTTGCCAGCTCCGCCAAGCTATCTTGTGAAAACAAGTGGCGGTTGGAGTGGAAGCGAACATAGTCGGTTTCTGCTCTGGAATATTGTTCCTTTGCCAGTGCGTATTCTCGCTTACGGGAATGAGTTGTATCAATACGTGGATCGTTCTTTAATAGTTGTTGGGTCGCTTTCCACCAAGTCTCCCAATCTGCTGACTTGATAAAGTCGGGAACTAGGTAGTCCTTAATTTTTTCAGTCTTCGTGTAGAAACCATCAAAATCTGCTAAGGTGAGGATGATTACCTGCACCGGATTTTCAACAATCAGCTTTTCTGCAGCCTCACGATTGCGATACGCGAATGCCCGAAAGCCTTCAAATGATACCTTGATTGATGATTGTTCCAGTAGCCTGGAAGACAGCCGATCTAATGGCCTATTGAAAAATTGAATCTCCACAATAGCCGGAGTATCCTGGCTCACTGAGACCACCTGTCCGGTTTTGTACTCGACGTGATAGAAGAAGTCACCAAGTTCTATTTTCATTTTCTCCTAATTTATTGTCTAACAATAATCCTATCAACTTTTCCATAAGCATGAACCTCTCTTCTGGACCGGCTAGGTAGATTAATGCCTTCCGTGGGAGTGTTTGAGAAGGGCATAAGATCCCTGCTTATTTCTATTTCAGTCTATCGTGTCTTCTGTGATTATACGATAATGTGGAAGAAATTCTCAAAAACACCCTCCATTTTCTCCCAATATCTACTTATCGTAAAAAAATATAACCAAAGTGCTGCTGTTTTTTAATCTCCACCTGAATAAAATTTTCTGGTATAAACAAAGCCAGATTTGAATAACAATGCGGCCTATGAATAAATATCGAAGGCGGTTCACTGCGTATGTTAATCAATCGTCCGGAAGATGTCATCCCAAATCCAGGTTGAGACGCCGAAGCGCTGGTTGTGGGTTTTAAAGTGGTGAGCCATGTGATGGCGGCGGAGTTTCATGAAATAGTCGCCCTTGAAGCTGAAGTGGTGCAGGGCGTAGTGGGTCAGGTCGTAAATCACATATCCAAGCAGGAATCCCGCAAAGATCCCATCAACATAATTTGGCAGTTTGAGCAAGTGGCCAACAACGACCAGGAACAGCCCATAGAAAATAGCTGCAAGCGGAAGGCTGACCACCGGAGGCATTACCAGCCGGGTCTTCTCCCGCGGCTGGGCGTGATGGACCCCGTGCATCAGGAACAGCACTCTTTTCATCCGTTCGGACGGATTTTTGGGTGAGAAGTGGAAAACAAATCGGTGCAGCAGGTACTCCACCAGCGGCCAGACCAGCAGCCCAATCGCGAAAGAGAACAAAACGTGCCACCAACCAACCCCTTGGTTCGCCCCCGCCGAACGCCAGAAAAAGAATCCAATGATCGGCAGGAAAACCACCAGCACGACCACCGGACTGATATGGGTGAACCATTCGAGGAAGTCAGATTTGAACAGCCTGAGGGGGGCGTCGTCTTTTGTGGCGGTCTGCTTGGTCATCTTTTGTTCTCTCCGTAAACGAGGGTAATGGAAACTGCAACGATTCTACCCTTGATGAAGCAATTTTGGAGAAACAAAAAAAAACGATCAGGAGTTCAGGCTCCAATGCCTGAGGAATGCCTTTGTTCGCTCATCCTGAGGAGAATGGAAGAGTGTTTCCGCCAAACCCTGTTCCACCAATCTGCCTTTTTCAAGATAGAGCACCTCATCCGCCAATCGCAGTGCCTGGGCAGGTGAATGGGTGGAGAATATCAGGGTGCATTGGGTATTTTGCACATATTCCTTGAGGGTCGTTTCAATCAGATCCATGCTGCGCACGTCTGTTGAAGAGGTAGGCTCATCCAGAAGCAGCACATCATATGAGCGCACCAGCACCCTGGCCAGCGCCATCCGTTGCGCCTCTCCGCCGGAGAGTCTATCCCCCCTGGCATCCATCAAGCTCTCCATCCCGACTGCAACCAGCGCGTTTTGGGCGATTTCTTTTGCGTCACCATGCCCATTTAATGCCAACGCAACGTTTTGCAGGACCGAGAAAGAAAATGCATAGGGTGACTGGGGCAGATAACCCACTTTTTTGCCTTCCAGACCCTCAATACTTCCGGAAGTCGGCTTGCCAGTGCCGGCAAGCATCCGGATCAGGGTCGTCTTCCCGCTGCCATTCTCGCCTATCAGGCCGTAGCGCCTGCCGGGCACAAACTGTAGCACTGGGATTTCCAGCACAATCCTGCCGCCAAATTGCTGAACCACATCACGCAGGTCGATCACGCAGAGTCTGCTCCTGTATTCTGTGCACCAGGCTGTTGATGATGAAGGAGATGATCAACAGCACCACGCCCAAAGCGACCGCCAGCTCGAAGCGCCCCATGTTCGTGTGCATCATGATCGCGGTGGTCATCACCCGGGTCTTAAACTGGATGTTCCCACCTACCATCTGGACTGCCCCAACCTCCGCGATCGACCTCCCAAAACCAGCCAACACCGAGGTCACAAAGGGAATCCGGCACTCTTTAATGGTCAGCCAAAGGCGCTTCCGGCCGAAAATGCCAATCCCCGCGCAGGTTTCATTGATGGATGGCGCGCGCAAGCTGACAATATTAGAAGTCATCCCCGCGATGATCGGCGAAATCAAAACCACCTGCGCGATCACCATCGCCGGGACGGAATAGAGCAGGCTGAACTTTCCCAGCGGTCCACTGCGGGATAATATCAAAAAGACGATCAAACCTGCCACCACCGGCGGCAACCCCATCAGCGTATTCGTAATTCTTGAAAGGACAGCTTTTCCCTTGAATTGGTTCGCTCCCATCGCCACCCCCCAGGGAATGCCGATTAGCGCCGAGATCAACGTGCTCAGCACAGACATACGCAGAGTTACGCCAATGATCTGGCGTAACTCTGGATCTGCACCGAACAGTAATTCAAGTACTTGTTTGATCAAATGTATGGTTCTTTAGTCTTAATCCAGGTTGAAGAACAGCGGTTCGCCGTACTCAGCCACGCCAAATTCGGCGATCATCTTGCGGGCTGTTTCAGTCTTCAGCCAATCGATGAAGGCTTGCGCGCCAGCGGTGTTGCTGTCAGCAAAGCGCTTGGAGGATATGGCGATGACCGAGTAGGTATTTTTCATGTCATCCGTCTCTTCAAGCAACATAGACAGCGTATTCTCATGAGCGAGGTAGGTCGCCTTGTCTGAGATGGTGTAAGCCTGTTTTTCGTCCGCCACTGTTAAGGTTGTGCCCATTCCGGTTCCAGTGCTCTCATACCAGGCCTGTCCTGTTGGATCGACGTTGATCGAAGCCCAAATCGCCTTTTCTTTGCTGTGCGTGCCGCTATTGTCACCGCGGGAAATAAAGACAGAACCAGAATCCAGGATAGCCTGGAATGCCTCAGCGGCAGTCGCTTTGCCAGCCACACCGGCGGGATCATCGGCTGGACCAACAATCACGAAGAAGTTGTACATGAAGGGAATGCGGGTTTCTTCAAACCCTTCGCCAATGAAAGTCTCTTCCTGGGACTTGGAGTGTACCAACAGGATATCCGCATCTCCCGTCCGACCCTTCTCGATAGCAGCGCCAGTACCGGCAGAGGTGATCTCGAGCGTGTATCCCGAGTCCTTTTCAAACACCGGCTGCAGATAAGCCATCAGACCCGAGTCATTTACGGAAGTGGTGGTGGACATTTGGATGACCTTATTTTCAGGCTCCATGATACAAGCCGCAGCCGAGAACAAAAGACCTACACAGACAATTACTAAAGCAAGACGTTTCATTTCTTCTCCCATAGAGTGTTTTTTCGGAGTATTCTCCGGTTTTTTGCATCTGACCCACCTTTGGGAACAGTGCGGGAGTATTTTACCTCAATAATTGAGTATTATGGGAAAAGTCGTCTATTTTGCGCATTCGTAGGCTTCGCCCCGCAAAGTTTCGACAGCGTGGTCCATGACCGGCAAAAAGACCTCCAGGCATTCTCTCACAGCTTTGGGGCTGCCGGGCAGATTGATGATCAAAGTGCTGCCGCGAATTCCAGCAATGGCGCGCGAAAGCATCGCCCGATCCGTCACCTGCAGGCTTCGCAGGCGCATGGCATCCGTAATCCCGGGTACCAGCCGATCGCAGACCGCAAGCGTGGCTTCAGGGCTCACATCCCTGGGCGCAAACCCCGTTCCGCCGCTGGTAAAAACGATATCGACCTTTAATCTATCCGCATAGTCGATTAATTTTTCAATAATAAGTTCTTTTTCGTCAGGCAATACATCCAACGCTACGACCTCTGCCAGACCCTGCAATACTGAGACAACCGCAGGTCCGCTTAAGTCCTCGCGTTCTCCTCTCGCGCCTTTATCGCTCGAAATAAGCACAGCAACACGGATTGCTTCTGTCATCTTGACCTCTTTTTCCTCAAATCTCAATTGGCTCACCAGGGCGGTCCAGCTTATAACCTCCCATCGCTTCCAGGCGCCGCGCCAGTTCTTCGCCCTGCAGAACCTGCATAAATCTCTGGAATTGCGGATGCTCCTGGCTTTCCGCGGCAATCAGAAAGTCATACTCTTCCTCGCAGATGGGGATAAATTCCAGATCATAGATCCTTGCCGCTGCCAGGATGCCCATGCCGGCGTCTGCAGTGCCAGCCGCCACCGCCGCTGCAACGGCAGTATGGGTGATCTCTTCCCTATCATAGCCTTTGATACCCTCGGCATCCAAACCGGCCTGCTTCAGGAGATAGTCCAACAAAATACGAGTGCCGCTGCCTTTCTGTCGGTTGACGTAACGCAGCCTGGGCAAATCCTCAATTCCATGAACCCCAAGTGGATTACCCTTGACGACCATCAGCCCCTGGCTGCGCTGCACGCAGCGCACCAACCGCACGCCACCTTCAGGGATATACTTGCGGATGTATGCCCGGTTGTACTCGCCGCTGGCTTCATCCAGCAGGTGCACGCCCCCCAGGTGAGCTTCACCGCGTTTGACCGCCATGATCCCGCCCATGCTCCCCACATGTGAAGAAGCCACAAAACTATCTGGCCAGGTCCGGCGCATGATATCGATGACTTCATCGATCAGGGGGTCGTGGCTGCCGGTGATCACCAGCGTTTGTTCAATTTCCTTCATCGGTCGCAGCAGCTCCACCCTTGCCTTCTCGCCAGCCTCGTACCCCTCCACATTCTGGGGGACATGTATGATCCCGTCGGCTTTCACAAACGAACTGACAACGCCAGCCCCCCGGTTGAGCGGCACTGACACGATCCTGCCACCAACTTTTCCGAGCCTGGCACGAATAAACTCGAGATACTTCAACGAGGAGACCAGGCGTCTTGAGACGGTAGCCTCGACAAATTCGTGCGGCTCAATCTCGCGCCCGGTCATGATAGATATTATGGGTTTAATCAACTGCTCCAGCACCAAAATCCCCGAAACCGGATAGCCAGGCAAACCAATCACTGGAACGACCTGTTCATCTTTTCTGGTCATCCCAAGAATGGTTGGCTTCCCAGGTTTGATCGCTACGCCGTGCAGCACCACCGAGCCAACCGTTTGGATTGCTTCGACCGAAAAGTCCTTCTGTCCTGCTGACGACCCTGCATTGAGCAGCACCAGGTCGCATTCGGCGATGGCTTTCTTTAACGAGCTGATGATTTCCTCAGATTTATCGCTTGCCACGGGGTAGATCTTGCTTTCGCAGCCCCATTCTTGCATCATACCCGAAAAAATGGTCGAGTTAAATTCAATGATATCGCCCGATTTGGGGTTGGCACTCGGAGCAACCAATTCATTACCAGTGGGAATTATGCCCACAATGGGTTTGCGAATAACAGGGACTTCCAGTACGCCTGCGGCTAACAGCGCGCCAAGCGCCGAGGGACTGAGCTCAGTGAAACTCGGCACGACCATATCGCCAGCGGCGATATCCTCACCAATCTGGCGCACATGCTGCCACGGCACAGCAGCACCAAATAACTGCACACCCTGATCTGTTTCGATCACATCCTCAACCATCACCACGCAGTCGTAGTTTTCGGGCAGGGGATCGCCAGTGTTCACCCACCTGAAGGAATTCTCAGGCAAGGTCACAGGTCGTGTTTCGCTGGCACCGTAGGTCAGGCTCGCTTCAAGCGCAATGCCATCCATGGCACAGGCGTTGTAGTGTGGAGCGCAAATGCGGGCATAGACAGCTTCAGCCGTTATGCGTCCATTTGCCTTGATTGTTGGAACGCGTTCAACTTGCGGTTTTAGTCCCGCATCACTCAGCGCTTGCAGAAAAACCTCGCGGGCTTCTTCAAGGGGATAGTTGGACAAATATTCAAATGCCATGTGACCTCACAATCGTGTTACTTGAACCAGGCTGCCCTTTGGCAGACCTTCCTGGTCCCTTGGGATGATGAAATATGCGTTCGCGCGCGAAACAGTACTGATCAATCCGGATTTGCTCGGGACAGGCTCCGCATCCTTCCCGTCCAGGCGGACCAGGATGAACTCTTCCCGTCCGTGATTGGATGATACCGCCCGTGTAAGCCTTGCCTCCACCTGTTCAATTTCTGCCTTCCCCCCATGCATAGCCAACAAGAGAGGCTTCACCAGGTAATCAAAGATAAAGTAAGCCGCCACAGGATTTCCCGGCAAGCCAAAGACCGCTTTTCCCTCTATTTCACCAATGATGGTGGGTTTGCCGGGTTTCACAGCCAAACCGTGGATGAGCATTTCTCCAAGCTCAGCCACAATCCTGGGCATGTTATCTTTCTCACCGACAGACGTGCCGCCCGAAACTAAAAGAACATCGACTTCCGGAATTAATTCACTGCAGGCATCCCTTAGAATGTCATAATGATCCGGAACAATGCCTTTGCTGATGGCTACGCCGTCAAGCATTTCAACCGCCGTCTTCAACATCACCGAGTTGACATCCCTGATCTGCCCTGGTTTTAAGTCAGCGCCTGGTGGAACAAGCTCATCACCGGTGGAAATGATCCCAACCACAATTCGGGAGAAAACCAACACCTCGGTTTTGCCAAGCGCTGCTAAAGTGCCGATATCTGCCACTCCAAGTTTCCTGCCAGCCTTGAGGATAACCTCACCTCGTTGCAAATCTTCCCCTCGCAAGATCACGTTCGCCCCTGGAGCGACAGGCTTATAGAAAGCAAATTGATCGCCCCCCAGATCTTCGGTGTACTCAAGCATGACCATGGCATCGGCATCCGGGGGCACTGCGCCGCCAGTTGGAACATAAACACAGTTGCCAGGCGCCAAAGGAACTTCGCAAGCGTGACCCATGATCGACTCACCAGTCTTTTCTAAAATCGCCGGGATCGAATCAGAGCAACCTCTCAGATCCGAGCTGCGGACTGCAAAACCATCCACGGTAGAGCGGTTAAAAGCTGGAATGTCCTCCTGTACGATCACATCCTCCCCAAGATACCTGCCAAGGGCTTTATCTAAAACGAGATGTTCTTTCCGACTTGTATTGCCGCCAAATTTCTCCAGGACGTGAATCAAGGCCTCCGCAACGGGAATTACACTAAGCATTTACACCTCTTTAATTAGTAATAGCGCATGTATTGTAACCGCAAGGGGGAGAACACTCAATAAATAAGCTTGTAACCTGTTAATTTTGCCCGAGCGATCGTCTACCTACCATGATCACTTCGCAATTCTGCGAATCTGTTTGGAGGCTTGTGAGGATTGCAATAGAAAAATGCTTTTGCAGAGTTGACTGAACCAAATGTAACTCGTGAGATTTCAAGGAATAGGCATCCGACTGGTTGAAGACCACGGCTGCTCTGCTGTTTGGAGGTATGCCCTTTAGTCCCCCGTCGGGATGGTTTAACATTCTGAGGACATGCTCCAATTGGATTGGATCTCCATGAGATAAGCCCGTCAGAGTGGTGAAAAGTTCCGGTCTGAAGACGAATTCTTCGGTTAGATGTTTGCTAATTACGCTTAGGCCTACAACCACAATCACCAGGTCAACTTGGTCTGGAATGACCGGCTCCCATTCTGCTGGCGCTTTGAGCGAAAGATGCCTGGCACCGTCTGCTTCGATCAGACAGGTTACGCCCTTTTGGCGGCAACCAGGGATCAAATGATCAACTTCATCTGGAGATAAACCCAGCCATTTCTTAGCGGTACTATTCTGGGGATTTGTGATGAGAATAGTTTTCGTCGAATCAATATTTTTAGCGATGCTGCTTTCGAAATCTGGAAAAAGAACGTGCTCAGAAGCCAGGTGCCCTTCTTCAAACATCAATTTTGTTGTGGTGGTTAGCCAAACGGGTTTTGACAGAGCACCTGCAAGCGCGAACAGCAGGCTGGTCTTGCCCCCTGCACCCACTATCGCAATCGCATTCCCTTTTTCTATGCGCAGTGCTTCAATAATTTTCAATACTATCCTGCCTAATTGATTTCCCGCAGGACTTGTACAACCGAAGCACCAATTTTCCGCGACTTGTCGGTAACTTTGAAGCAAAGCTCCCTCTCACCGCTTGGTTCGATATCCCCCACTTTAACTCCTGCTTTCACTTTCAATCCATCACGCAGCAACCCGTGTACAACCCCCTTGATTTGGCTTCTCACAGGTTCGCCATCAATTTCAGCCACCTGCTGTCCGGCTTCAACCTGATCTCCAATTTGAACCAGAGTCTTGAATGTACCTTCCCGATGCGCGTAAATCACTCTTTCAAGACTGTACCCCATCACCTTTGCCGGACGACCCGTGTCGGGTTCAGGGCTGCCCTCGTGTAAAATCTTCCCCAAATCCGGACCCCGGTTTGTCTCAATTGCAACCCAGCAATTCACCCCTCCTGTGAAGCCTGGTCCCAAACCAATCAAGCGCCACTTCCCGCTGAATTCGTCAGGTGTTTCACGCTTGAGCATCCGCCCGTCCACGATTGCAATTGGCTTAAGGCTCTCAAGGCATTTCCCTTGCGGGTCCACCAAAACTGCAATCTCCCCTGCCGCAATGGCATCCAATGCCTGTGCCAGGCTTTCCACCTTCCGCCCGGTCGTCCCCTCCACATTGCAGCTGCCCTCATAAATTGCCTCAGCAAATGAGACTTTGCGCCGCACCACCAGGGGTTGCGCCAATTCAGCCACAACCACTCCGTAGCCAGATTCGTGCAGACAAACTGCCACACCACTCGCCAGATCACCACCGCCGCGAATTAGAACAATTTTCTTTTCCATGAGTAAATTTTACCCCGCTTCATGCCCTTTTTCCTTAAAAGAACATTTTATTGGAATGATTGACCCGGATATCAACGCGCTATATTCCAGGACTAACAACAATTCCAAAAATTGACCTTGACCAATCCGGCTTTCGTGAGTAGAATAAGTAGGTTAATGTAATTGTTAGTTTTGTGAGGAGTTAAAGATGACCCCATTACCTAAAAGAAAACTGTCTTCCGGTCGCCGGGACCGCCGTCGCGCACATGACGCTCTTAAAGCTCGCAACGTTGTTGTCTGCCCAAATTGCGGTGAGCCTCGCCTACCCCATCGTGTGTGCCCAAAGTGCGGTTTCTATCAGGGTAGAGAAGTTCTCACCACTGATACCGAATAATCATTCATTTTCTGTAACTGTCAGGCCAGGGTTACCTGGCCTTTTTTATTTTCGATAAGCTTCAAAAAACGCCAATAGCTGCCTGGGGACCATTCCATCGATCAGGATACCGTCTTCCAGGTGTTGAACTTCACTGACATGCCCTTTTTCGTGCATTAACGAAACCAGCCTGCCCTCCGCATAAGGCAGCTTGACCTTCACATGCACAAAAGTCTGATAGGTCCCAACAGCAACTGCCTCAGCCAATTCGTCCAGCCCATCCCCGGTCAACGCACTGATGAAGACCGAGTTCGGCTCAGCGATTTCTTTCAAGTCTTCAATCTCTTCGGAACTTAGCAAATCTGTCTTGTTATAGACTGTCAGGACCGGGATCTCAGCCGCGCCGATCTCTTCCAGCGTCTCCAACACAGTCAGCCTTTGCGATTGCGCGTTTGTGTGAGAAGCATCAATCACATGGACCAGTAAATCCGCTTCAACTATTTCTTCCAGGGTTGCGCGAAAAGCTGCCACAAGATCTGTTGGCAGTTTCTGGATGAAACCCACCGTGTCCGTTAGCAGGATAGTCTCACCAGAAGGCAGTTCGAGCTGCCTGGTGGTTGGATCCAGCGTGGCAAAAAGTTGATCGGCTACGTAAATATCGGCTTTGGTTAGTTTGTTGAGCAGGGTTGACTTGCCAGCGTTGGTATAGCCCACCAGCGCCACAACCGGGATATTGGACTTCTTTCGCTGTTGGCGGTGGCGGTTGCGGTGCTCTCGGACCTTGTCCAGTTCGTCTTCGAGCTTGACGATCTTCTTTTTGATCTCGCGCCGGTCGACCTCAAGCTGGGTCTCGCCAGGTCCGCGTAAGCCCACACCTCCCACTCCACCTGACCTGCCCGACGCTCCACCCGTCTGCCTGGCAAGGTGCGTCCAGGCGCCTGTCAGACGCGGCAAGCGGTAGCGATACTGCGCCAGTTCCACCTGCAGCATACCTTCGCGCGTGTTGGCGTGCTGCGCAAAGATATCCAGGATCAAAGCTGTCCGGTCGATGACTCGCTTGCCATCGCCCAATTCCTTCTCAAGCTCACGCTGATGGCGGGGCGACAGCTCGTCATCAAATAAGATCATCTTCGCGTCAAACTCATCAGCCAACAGCTTGATCTCCTCAAGCTTTCCTTTTCCTACATAGGTGCGTGAATTAGGTGCGGACAGATTTTGGGTAACTTCTCCCACTACTTCGAGACCAGCTGTGTCAGCCAGGAGTGCCAGTTCCTGCAGGGAATCATCAAGCGTAAACTTGGGATCAATCTCAGACCGGATCTGAACCCCTACCATCAGGGCCGGTTCAGGCGCAACTTCTGTCACGATTTGTTCGTTCGTCGATTTAGTTTCGTTGTTTTTCAACCCAATCCTTAATTCTATGCATGGCTTCAGCGATCCGGTCAGTAGGGATCACAATTGAGATCCGGATGTAATCCGCGCCGCTGGGGCCATAAATCACGCCTGGCGTGATACTAACACCCGTATCCTGCAGCAAATCCGCGCAAAACTTTACGGGGTTGGTGAAGCCTTCGGGCAACTTTGCCCAGAGATACAGCGCGGCTTCTGGCAGATCCACCTCAAAGCCGGCCTCGATCAAACCCTCATAGACCACATCGCGTCGCGCTTCATAGATCTTGTTGCGGTTCTGCAGCCATGCCTGATCAGAGGTCAGCGCAACCACCGCGGCATCCTGGATGGGACCAAAGATGGAAGAATCAATCTGGCTTTTGTAATTCGCCAGCACGCGGATGATCTCTTTATTGCCAACCGCCATGCCGATGCGCCAGCCTGCCATGTTGTAGGTCTTAGAAAGCGAGTTAAATTCCACTGCCACTTCCTTGGCACCCTCAACCTCAAGAATGCTGGGAGGAACGTAGTCACCAAAAGCCAGGTCACAATACGGGGCGTCGTGGGCGATTAGAATGTCATATTTGCGGGCATAATCGATGGCTTTGGAATAGAAATCAACGTCTGCAGTAGCACCAGTTGGATTGTTTGGATAATTGAGCCACATGATTTTCGCCTGTCGGGCAATGTCTTCGGGGATCGCATCAAAGTCCGGCAGAAAGTTATTTTTCTTTAACAGAGGCATAAAGTGATACCGGGCGCCTGCCAGCTCCGCGCCAGCCAGATAGACTGGGTAGAAGGGATCAGGCAAAAGCACCATATCGCCCGGATCGAGCAGCGTGTGGTTGAGGTTAAACAAACCTTCCTTGGAGCCGATCAGACCCAAGGCCTCAGTGGCAGGATCTATGTCCACATTAAAACGGCGTTTGTAATAGGTGCTGACAGCTTTTCGATATGCAAGTGTGCCGCCGGCTGGTGAGTAGCCGTGCTTCTTTGGATTTCTGGCTGATTCAACCAGTTTCTCAACAATGAAATCCGCAGGCGGTAAATCAGGCGAGCCCATGTCCAGCCGGATCACGTCCACGCCGCGGTCTTCCAGATCTGCCAGCACATCCTTTAAGCCAGCAAAAAAATATGGTTTGAGGTTTGCTACAGGTTTCGAAGGATTGATCATCTCGCTTTGAAGTCTTTCTCCTTTTTCCTTGATTATAAGCCCCCGCGTATAAAAAAGGGCTACTTTTCATTTTCTTTTATTGCTTGATAAACGCCTGGTCAGTCAAGCAGACTTTGACAAGCTTTGGTATACTTCTTGCACAAAGCAAACTGACAGTTACAATCTGTCTTGCGGAAGGTAAACTATGCTGATACTCCCAAGTCAACAGACTAACACCTCCATGTCGGCTCACCTGGCACAAACGATGACCCTCCTCGGTCTGACCCTGGGCGAACTCCAGCAAAAAATCGACTCGGAGCTTGCCTCCAACCCTGCACTGGAGTTGATGGAGGAGCGCACTTGCCCGATGTGCAAACGTCCCCTTCCCCCACGGGGACCCTGCCCCATCTGCAGCCAGCCCGCGTCCTTGGAGTCGCAGGACCCAATCGTTTTTATATCCCCACGCGAAGATTTCTACACCGGCTCAGCTACGAGTACCGGTGAAGTGCCCGAAGAACCTTTTGTTTCAGAATCAATCGATCTCCCCAGT
>CAZOYK010000034.1:0-16885 GCA_964584065.1 uncultured Anaerolineaceae bacterium
GGCTCCAGATACCGTCCGATCTTTGTGAAGAAATGGGTGAGGGGATCCTTTCTACGTCTCAGGATTCGCTCCTTAGGCCAGGTGCGGATTCACCCTCACCTTCCTGACTGATCTCTGTATATAGCTTAATTGAGATCACTATAAAGATACAAGGTCAGGTCATCGTGCTCGCAGAGTATCCGCTGCCTGCCCCGTGTCCTTGTGCGGGGTTGAACCTGACATTACAAACAGTGGCAGTCGTAGGTCAGGTCATCGTGCTCGCAGAGTATCCGCTTCTGAACCTGACATCACAAACAGTGGCAGTCGTATGAAAGGCTCCGCGCCCTGCCCCACGCTTTTTTTCGGTGTTCAACCTGACACAACAAACTGTGAAATTTCCTCGAGCAAGGTTTTTGCATGCTTATCTGGCGCTTTGGCTTGATTCCGGGTAAAGATGCGAAATTGAAGCCTGACGAGGTTTTTTGGCTGATTTTTCGGCGCAGGAGGGCTGAATAGTTAGTACATCCATCTACTATTTCACTGCTTTGGGCTGACCTATCCTTTTTTGGGGATATCACTCCACCTTTTTGTATGAGTCAGCCAAAAAAAACAGTTCTCAGCCCCTCTCGCGCAGGTGAAAAGTCGTCGCATGGTGAAACCCTGCCTGACTGCCCAGCGCCGCCACAGACAATTTCGTGTTTTCGAGGCTATACCCCTACCAATTTGTCATTTTGAGACTATCACCTTTATTTACATAAGCTATGCGCATTAATAAAAGGTTCAAAGATGCAGTTGCACGTCAATTCGCGCATCAAGCTGTGCCCATGGGCACAGTTTTAAAGGAGTAAGGCACAAATATGCAGATGATGAGACCTGATGTTTTTTATGAAAGGATAATGTAGCTGCGATAGGTAAAGCCTCGGGTCGATGGCAGTACAAAGCCTCCCCCTGCGAGATACCTCGATTCAACAACCTTATCACCCAGGGCGGGATTGAGGGCACTGTGAACTGTTTGATAGACGAATGTATCGTGCCCTAAATCCGCCATAATAGCTGATTCATGTGTCATGGTGGATTGGAAGCATACCAGGCTCTCGTCGAGATGTTGTTTGAGGTACTTCCAATCGCGCCCTACAAAAATTATTTTTGTTTTCTAAAACATTGGCGATAGAAGAACGCCTCCGCCTGCAAAATCCCTCGACCTGACAGTATTTACACGTAGGGTTGACGCCCTCTGTTCTCGCCGGTCTCCAGACCGCGCGAGTGCGTTGACCGTCAGGTCTCCTCTGGTCTGGGCAGTACTGCCCCCTTCAACATTCGGGGTAGGGTTGACGCCCGCGTTGAGCGTGAACACACGGAACAGGCAGGCCTGGTCTCTACAAAGGTTTTTTTGGTAAGGAACGGCGTAGGGGCAGACCCCCGTGTCTGCGCCAAAGACCCTAAACAATCACACCTTTCCAGACAAGACGTTCAAAGTCTCCCCCTTTTGGGACGCCTGCCTCGCCCAAAAAATTTTTCGGAGTCACATGGAGGGAGTAAGACCCCTGATAAAGATGGGCTCGTTTGCCCGCTAAGCAGGGTATTAGTCCATCCGCTCTGAATGCCCTGGGAGGAGCAGGGAGAATCGATGTCAATAGGGCATCCTGGATGGAGGACAAAAAAATCCAGCCATCCTCATGGCTGGATTTGATTTGAACTTCAGGTTTTCCGGGCGCTACTTCAGGCTTTCCAGCCGCTGCTTCAAAGCCGCGGTTAGGGTCTCCATGCGGACAACCAACTGGCGGGCTTCCTCTTTGTCCACATCCCCCAGCAAGGCATCAGCAATGGAACCGGGCTTGTCCTCAGCCGGCAGCTCTTCCATGCCCTTGAGCAGCCTGCGCAAGCTGCGGGCCGACTTGGTGGTGGGGTCCAGGGGGAGGCGCACTTTTCGGCCAACCTCGTGCCCCGACTGGCGCTCCAGGAAGGCATGCACATCCTGATAGGTGCGTCCTTCGTGGGCAGCATAGAAAGCAACCGCATCCGGCCACAACGCGCGATCGTACTGCATGATTTCGCGCAGAACGCGTTCAGGCATTTCTGACTTATCGGCAATCTCGAGTTCTTTTTCATCCAGCTCGAAAAATTTCATCAACCTGCCGTAGTAGGTGCGTTCCATCTGCAGATTTTTTTGCAGCAAATCCTTGGTTCCATCATCAAGGCGCACATCCCCAACGCGCCGGAAAAAAGCCAATTCGGTTTCGTCTTCTACCGGATGGACCTGGTGCGATTCAAGCACCAGGCGGGCGGCTGCCCGCGCTTTTCCGACCGGAGTGAGCGCTTTGTATGCCATGTTTTCGGCAATTTGCTTCTCGGTCGTTGGCTGATTGTCTATCAACGCCAGCACGTAGGGTTCAACGGTCTGACTCTCAAGCACGGCTTTGATCGCGGTTGCCCAGAAACGGCGTTCGCCTGTCAACATCTTGAAAACATCATGCCCATTTTCGTTGACAACCTGGCCCGTCACCGGCTTGATCTGACCGGTGTCATGGAGTGAATCGCCCAATGCGGTTAGCTCAGCAATTTCCTGTGCCGCAAGGCGATCATTGCGTGCCAATTCAAACCAGTTACGCACCACCTCATTCCAGGCTGTCTTCCCGGAATAGAAATTCCTACGAAGGGCAAGGGGCAGTATCAGGCGTGCCTGGAATCGGTCCGGTCGAACCATCGAGAGGGGCACACGATAAACGCTCTGACGGTGGTTGACCATCTTTGGCATGTCTGGGTTGTAATCTTCCTGCGTTTCAGCGCTGGCATTAAAAGCATCTGATGTGACATTAATCAGGTTATCAAAGCGGGGTTTTTCAGTTTTTGCCATGGTCTCTCCTCAAGTGTTTTTCGGTATCCGGTTTAAGCGGCAAACTGTGCCCATGGGCACATCACGCGGCTCCCAGTTTGCCCAAAACGGCATCGACCAGGTTGGAAAGGCAGCGGTATGCCTGTGACTTCTCCGGGCAATAAGAGAAAACGTCATAGCCGGCTGTTGTGGCAGCAGAAATGTCCGCCAGATCTTTGATATAGGGTAAGAGCAGATGCCCGTACATACGCTCCAAGTCTTCAATTACGTCGCGTGATTGCCGTCTGATCATCCTGAAGCGTGAAGGAATAATGCCAAGGACTTCGAGATCAGGATTGGTGGTTTTGCGGACACTCTCAATAAAACGCAGGATGTCTGCCAGACCGATCAGGCTGAGCCCATCCGGCTCAATCGGTATCAAAACATGACTGCTGGCAACCAGGGAATTCATGGGCAGCATGCCAGCCGAAGGTGGGTTGTCGATAATGATGTAGGAGTAATCATCCTGGATGGGTTCCAGAAAATACGTCAGCTGAAAGTCAGGCTCCTCACGCCCCTTAAGCGCAGCTTCCAAACCTTCCATCCTGGCTTTGTTGGTGCGGAACAATTTAACTTTCTCGCTTCGGTTTCGTGGGATGAGGGAATCTACGATCAGCGATTCGCTTGCCCCATATCCGTTTTCCAGCGCCTGGGGATAGTTGTTCTCGGCTGTGATTGCGGGTATAAACTTGTCATCGAAACCGCCGCCCATGGCCGTGATCGTGGCTGAAAGCTGGTCATCCATATCTATCAGCAGAACCGGCTTGCTGCCGGGTTTACGGGAACCATGGGTTGCCAGACCTGCAGCCAGATTAATGCTGATTGTGGACTTGCCAACACCCCCCTTGCGATTGATCAGAGATATAATTGCCATTGGATCCTCACCCGATTCCTGTCATCATAATGCACCTTTTCATTTTACATTAGTTTTCGTTTTTTTCAAGCCGGTCTTGTTTTTTGAATCTTATTTTTCCCCCACTTTGTCGAACTTGGCTATAATAATTAAGTACTTGACTTAACTATGCGCGAGTGCTAAGCTACAAACAACAAATGATACGGTGGTGAAGATGTTAACCAGCTCTGACTTTTTGCATGCCCAGTTCTTTGAACATCCTTTTAGGCGTTATGGCGACACACGCTTTTTCTATCCAAACCTGGCTGAGCAGCGCAAGGTGCTGGAGGTTGCCCATGGCTTCATTGCAGACCAGAAAGACCCCTCCAAGAACCTGGGTGTGATCGCCGGACCAAGCGGCGGCGGAAAGAGCATGCTGGCAATGAAGCTGGCTGAAACCCGCTTTACCTTTGACCAGCGAGGTCAGGTGTTGGGGCTCTACATTAACACGAACACCCTGACCGAGCCGCGTCACTTTTTGATGGAGGTGATCGAGACCCTCTCCCTGCCCTCCTCCAGGTCAAACGCGAATCGGATCGAGAGTATTTTCGAGCGCCTTGAAACCAGCGATGACCAGCTCTTGATTGTGCTGGACGGTCCGCCGATTGATCAGGATTACCTGAATCAGATGTTAGCCTGGTCTGTGGAACATAGAAAAAAGATCAAGACTATCATCTTCTTGCAGGATATCAATAACAACACCAGCAACATCGGATCTCTTAATCAATTTTTAGGCTTGTATGTGCCTTTCCGGGCTCCTGAGGTGGTTGAAATAGCCTCGCTGCTCTATGCGCGCATGATGTCTGCAGGTCATCCGGATCCGCTCAAGCTGATCCCCCAGGAAACCATGTTTGGTCTGGCGGAACAATCACACGGTTCGCTGAGTGAAGCTTTGCGTCTCGGCAGTGAGCATCTGGAAAAGCTGCTCGATGAGCAAAAAGGCAGTCTGCGGATGGGTATCTTCCCATTCCGTTCAGGTGCTGCCGCGTAAATTAGGTGTTTTTAGGCCGGAGTTGACCGGTATAAATAAAAAATGGAACAAAACGGCTGGACTGAGATCTTGGAATCCTTGGCTGGGCTGGAAAATGATCAGCTTCAGGGATTGTTAGATTCAAGCGAACTCAGCTATGACGGCAATTTCACAATCACAGCCGAAGAATTGGTTTATTCCGGTCTGTGTCAGTACTATCCCCTGATTGAAACCCTTGTCCAGGACAAAACCGGCAAACATTTACGCTTGAAGTTGGAAAAAAGTGTGCCCATGGGCACAGAATCCACCTCCGTCCGTGTTGAAATTGCTGCCGCGAATGTGACTGACGCGATCCTGAAACCAGATTCCATAGCTGCAGTGCCCTCCTATCTCCTGCGTTTTGTCCCATACGTGGGTTCCTCGGCGGTCCTGATCGCCACCGCTCTGCGGCAGGCTTTCTATCGCGCCTCGCGTGAGCACGGGGCTGATCAACTCTATCCCCGCCAGGACGATACGGTCACGATCAACGTTCAAACTATTCTGAAAACCCTTGGGAATGTCATCAGCCGCGCAAAATTTTTCCGGATCTTCCAGCAGGGAGATATGGACTGGTTCGTACAAAGAGCCGAGCCAAAGCACCGCGTTTCTGACGGGCGCATCCAACGCGAACCCAACACTTATCATTACCGCGGCTTGGTCCTCACTCCCGGTGATGCGCAGGACCTTTATGACTGGTTGCTTGCCCAGGGTTTATCGCTCGATCCCCTTGGAGTGCTTTCCAAAGCCATCACCATCCCCAGGGATCAGATCCTCGCATTTCCTTACCGCCTGCCGAGTGAAAATGCTCATCCCCTCTTCAGTGAGCCGGCCAGCGTGCACCAGGTGCTCAGCCAAGCCCTCTCACCAAAAGCTCTGGACCCCACCCTGGCTGGATTGTGCGATCGCTTGGCCAGCCACTTGATCCGACCGGAGAGTTTCCTGGCGGTGCCGTGGTATTGGTTCCAGCGGGTCTTGCCGGAACTGGGCGATGACCTTGGCATGCTCTATCTGATGTGCAAGAACTGTTGTTATGTGGACTGGGCTCGCGGCAAGGACCGCAACACTTTCTGGGTGCCTGGCGGGCTGCCCACCCTGCAGGGCTGGATCCGTTCGGAAACGCTTCCGAAACGCATCCCTCACACCAAACCAAGCAAGCGGGGGCGTCCAAAATCGAAGGAGATCAACCCCGATTCCGCCTATACCAGGCAGTGGCGCCAATCAAACCGCGATCTTGCCAGCCAGTACCTTTGCCGGCTTGAAACGCGCAGCAGCGAGACAGGCACCGACTGGCACCTGCAGGTTTCCGAGGTGCAGCTGACAGCTGCCGATGAGTCCCTCAAACAGGCTTTATATGCCTTTCTGTTCGCCCCTCCTGATCCCGTTAGCCCGGAACTACTGAGTGCTTACGCCTCCGATGGGCAGTGGCAGCGCATTCTATTGCGTAATGCGGAAGCCAATCCAACCCGATTATGTCATTTTGAGACTTTAGTCAAAGCGGGAATTTGTCAGAATGAGACTTTGGTATCCGAAGAAAAATGTCATTTTGATACCCTCGTGGATGGGCTAAATTATTATTTTGAGACTCTCATCGAGGCAGGAATTTGTCAGTTTGACACGATAATTAAGATATTAAATAAGCTTAAATATGCTCCCTTTTTCAAACAAGAAACCATTCCAACCAAAATAACTCCACAGCCGGTCGGTTCGGTTTTTGAGAATAGCGAGAATGCCTCTGATGATCCTGGCAAAAGCTGGGATTACGAGAAGCTCATGAGTGGGATCAACCCCGAATTGCGCAAAAAGATCCAAAAATTGGGAGCTGAGAAGAAATTCCTGGCCTGGCTGATCGCTGGCAACCTGAACCTGGAGATTCACAGCCCAATCAGCTTCGCAATTGCGTCGACACTTGAGAACAAACAAAGCCCACTCGCACCTGCCACCCGCTTGGCCAATATGAACGCAGATGAACTGGGCAGGTTGCTAAAGAAAACCATCTCCAGAATGCAGCAAAACTACCTTGGACCAATCATGAATAATGGTACTGGTGGTGAAGACCTCGCGTCCCTGCTGCAAACTGCGCCGGATAGCCAGGCGCGCCTGAAACTCCTCCGCCGTCTGGCAGATGCCTTGGGTCTGGAATCCTGATCCCCGTTTTGCTTTTGTATGTTTTCAGCCTGCCTTGCAGCAGGCTTAGATGGATTAAAAACCCTGTCCGAAAAAAAGAAAATTTCTTAGAGCACCGGGTTTAGGCTGACTCTTTGCCGCAAGGGGGTGGGGGTCTCTGGGGTGTATTGTTGTGGACCCCTGGTGTTGAAGGACTGTCAATTCCTCTAAAGCTAAGGCGATATTTTGGAGCTTGATTACCAAAAAATGCGCGTAGCCTCTAGGTAGTAAGAGGTAAGTAGGTGAATGTAAACGGCTGGAGAAAGTCGATTGACATCGGGCTGGACAAGTTACGACAGAATATTGCGCGTAGCCATAAGATAGTATTAAGTAAGTGAAGTCTATCCAACGCGGTAAAGGATA
Source organism: uncultured Anaerolineaceae bacterium (assembly GCA_964584065.1). Classification (GTDB taxonomy): domain Bacteria; phylum Chloroflexota; class Anaerolineae; order Anaerolineales; family Anaerolineaceae; genus Mesolinea. The sequence goes on from CAZOYK010000034.1 coordinate 7,279, forward strand.
TCGGTCGGCGAAAGGCAAGATCAGAAGGCCACAGAAATATGCGCGTAGCCATTACAATTATTTGCGGACACGCTTGAGCAGCCAGTTTTAAAATAGACTAGTTTTAATTGAGTATTCCGCTTAGGCAAAGATTTTCTTGAGAGAGTACATCAGTAGGGGTGGTGAGAATGGCAGTACTGGTAGATTGATCAAAATTCTCTTAATTTGCGTTTCTGATCCCGTTTATAATTTTTAGTGATCGTAGATGTAACCAGAGAGGTCGAAATGTCCACATCCACATTCCTCATCAGAAATGAAAGCCCCGAAGATCATGCCGTAATCAGCGAGGTGACCATCGAGGCCTTTCGCCCTCTGGGCTTCGATACCCTGAACGAACCTTACGTCATTGAAGCGCTGCGGGCAGCCGGTGCGCTCACGATCTCGTTGGTTGCTGAGATTGACCATCGGGTCATCGGGCATATCGCCTTCTCTCCTGCTTCCATTTCTGATGGAACTCCCGACTGGTACGCGCTCGGACCTGTTTCTGTGCTGCCTGAGCATCAGCGGACGGGGATCGGCAGAGCCCTGATCTGGGCAGGGCTTGAACGTCTCAAGGCTATGGGGGCACGCGGCTGCTGCCTGGTGGGGCACCCGGAATATTATGGCAAAGTCGGTTTCATCCACCCGAGCGGTTTCTATTATGAGGGTGTACCTGAGGAACTCTTTTTTGCCATTTCCTTTGACGGGCAATATCCCCAGGGCGCAGTTAGCTTCCACGAAGGCTTCAAAGCCGAGGCTTCCCCCAACAGCTGACCTAAAGATACGTCCCAGACTTGGTTTTTGCTGTAGATGAGAGGGTCTTTGTGAGCTGAGCATCCCTGCAGAGTGAAGAGGGAAATGTGAGCTCATCATTGCCATCGGGCAAGGGTATAATCAAAGTATCACAACAACACTGGAGGCTTTAGATGGATTATGCCTTGATCATGGCTGGTGGTGCAGGTACGCGTTTGTGGCCGCTGAGCCGTGAGCATCTCCCAAAACCAGCTCTTCGTCTTTATGGCGATCAAAGTATGTTCGAAATTGCAGTTGAAAGGCTCTTGCCTTTGTTTTCACCGGAACAGATCCTGGTGGTAGCCAGCGCTGATCACAACCAGGTCTTGCATGATCAAGTTCCATCCATCCCCGAAGCTAATTTCATCATAGAACCCGAGGGTCGGGGGACAGCCCCAGCGATTGGCTTGGCAGCCATTCACCTGGAAGCACGCGATCCCGACGCAACCATGGCTGTGCTGACGGCGGACCATATTATTGGCAAACCGGATGTCTTCCGCTCAGTTATCAGCTCTGCGCTAGCTTTTGCCAAGGATGAATACCTGGTCACTCTCGGCATCAAACCTACCTGGCCGTCAACCTCGTATGGTTACATCGAGCAGGCGGAGCTTTTGGGAGAGAAACTTGGTTTCAAGGCCTACACTGCGGAGCGTTTTGTGGAAAAGCCGAACGCCCAAAATGCTCAAAGAATGCTGAATTTGGGAAAATACTCGTGGAATAGCGGCATGTTTATATGGAAAGTCGATCGGATCATGGGGGAATTCAAGCGGCAGATGCCGGACCTCTACGAGCGCCTGGTGCGCATAGCCGAAACCATTGGTACCGAGCAATATGACGCGCTTTTAGGCGAATTGTGGCCTGGCATTTCCAAACAGACCATCGACTACGGCATCATGGAGAACGCTAAGCGCGTGATCGTCTTGCCGGCAGATATGGACTGGTTGGACGTGGGTACCTGGAACAGTCTGAAAACAGTACTTGCCTCGGATGAGAAGGGCAACAGTAAAAGTGGTGAAGTCATACTTCGGGATTCAGAAAATTCAATGGTCATTGGCGGTAAGCGATTGGTGGCTGGCATCGGGTTGGAAAATCTGATCATTGTAGATACCCCGGATGCCCTTCTGGTGTGCGATATGGCTCGCGCGGGAGATGTGAAGGCTTTAGTAGAGCATTTGAAGGAGATCGGACGCCAGGACCTGGCGTAGGATTAGTTATTAGCTGATAGCTTGTCCTGACACGAAGATTGCATTATCGGGCTTAGCGCAGATACTCTTCGAGCACGATGACCCGACATACAACACTACCCCTTAGGTGTAGGGTGTGCTGGCGTCAAAAAATTTTCAACTGCCTGAGTCTCAATATCGCCAACCCACCGAATAGTATATTAACTTACGGTATCACTGGATTATTTGTCCATCAAAGGTTGCGACGATTCAGCGGATTTGATTGTTATCTTGCTTCAAGCACCTTGAGTTTATAGAGCTCTTCCACTGCCAGTGCAACTTTGGTGACTGACGCGTCACGGGTGGTGGGGTAGACAAAGTAGGTATCATCCAGCGTGCTGACGTCGATGCAGTCCATTTTTTTGTCAATGTAGTTGTACTCAGTATGGATCGAGTACAAAGAGGGCACCGTCTTCACAACTTCGAATTTATCACCCAGATATTCCCCACGCAGGACGATCCCGTCCATGTCATGTTTGAACCAGCCCTTACCCATCTGCACAAAACCGTCACTATTGGGCAGGGAGTCCACCAAAACTTCACACTCCAGGTAATAAGTCCCGGCTTCAACCTCGCGTCGAACGTTTGCGCGCTCCCATTCGTACCAGGAAGGAGGATGGGAAAATTCCGTTTCGCCTTCAAGAGCCTGAAGTTGACCGTATTCGGTCAGTTGCCAGTGCTTGCCGCAGGCTTCGCAGAAAATTTGGCTCCCCTTACTGTTCATGCGATACTCCGTTTGGCAGTGGGGGCAGTGATAGAGCACACGGTGCAGCCCTTCGGCCCGGTCAGGAGCATCCTGGATGATCTTGTTTTCGAACTGCCAGGCATAATCGTCGTACTCGAAACTTTCTTCAACCCTTTGCTGGATGGTCTTGGCATCAAGTGTTTCAACTTCCTGTTGGGTAAGCAACAGTTTCAGCTCTGTACTCGTGGGAATCCCCCGGTTGGTTTGATTCCACGAAGGCTCGTTGATGTGATGCCCGTGTGAAATCAGGGTGACCACCGGAACCTTTAAAAAGCGGATCATTTTCCCCAGGGATTCTGGCAGAATCGCATCCGTACCGATCAGGGAATAACGCGCTTCAGGGTAATAGGCGACGATCTGGTTTTGTTTGAGCAGTTTAACCGTTTGGCGGATAAGCTCGAGGTCATTGACGAATTTGCGCTTGGCAATACAACCCACCTCGCGCATGATCCACTCGCGCCCGATGAAACCATCCAGCGCAACAACATAGTTAGCGCGGTGCGGGAAGATGGCAGCGGTCATGACTTTAAAGTCAAAAAAACTGTTATGGTTGCAAAGTAACAGGTAAGGGGGCTTGACGCCCTGTAAATCGCGGGAAAAGCGGGTTTTGTGCTTCCAGACGTCAGGATAGCTGAGCGCCCAGGTGAGCGGCATCAGATATCTGGCCTGAGGTTTAACTTCTTTGAAGAAATCATAACGTGGGAAGTCAGCAATTTTTGTGTTTGCCAGCTTCTGATTGTAGTTCCCCATAACATTATCGGTAAAAGTACCCATCATTTAACTCTCCGCAAAGGGTTCGCCGCCGCCCGTCCGGAGACCCAGGATATGTATCTATTAACCATCAAGATCTAAAAAAGTTACAAGTCTGTGATTTGACAAAGATTCTACTCGAAATCGGGTCTCTCTGAAAAGCTGATAGATTTTTATGATGCGTGAGGAGCTAAGCAAATTGTATACATTTTCTTAGATAAATCATATGAGTTGTACCGAAGGGGAAACTCGCTTAAAGTTCGCGTTATAATAAGGCATCAAATACTTGAAAGGAGTTTTGTATGAAAGGTAAACCTGAAATAATTGATAAACTGAACTTTTTACTGGCAGATGAGCTGACCGCTGTCAACCAGTATTTTGTTCATGCTGAGGAATGTGGGGACTGGGGTTATGACGTTCTGCACGAAAGCATCGAAAAACGCTCGATCGGCGAGATGAAACATGCCGAGAAGTTGATTTCTCGCATCCTCTTCCTTGGCGGCACGCCGGTAGTTGACAAGCTCAACAAGATCCACATCGCTGATAATGTCCCGGGAATGCTTGAAAACGATAAAAAAGCTGAAGAAGACGCAATCAAAGATTACAACGATGCCATCAAACTGACAACAGAATTATTGGATAACGGCACCAAGGAACTGCTTGAAGCAATCCTGAGGGATGAGGAAGATCACATTGATTACATCGAGGCACAACTTGAGCAAATCGAGCAGATGGGTCTTGAACAATATCTGACCACAGTGAAGTAAGAGGAGGAAACGTGAAAGGTTCTGAAAAAGTAATTGAAGCATTAAATGGTTTGCTGCGAGAAGAACTAACTGCCATCAACCAGTACATGGTCCATGCCGAAATGTACGAAGACTGGGGTTATGAAAAGCTCGGTGAAGCTGAGGAACATCGCGCCATCGAGGAAATGAAGCACGCGGAGACCCTGATCGAACGTATTCTGTTCCTCGAAGGTCGTCCGATTGTTAATGAACTGGATGCCATTCGTATCGGAAAAACCGTGGACGAGATGCTCAAAAATGATCTCATCCTGGAGACCGACGCGGTGAAAATGTACAACGACGCAATCAAATTGGTGGTTTCTGAGAAAGATAACCAAACCAAAAAGGTCCTGGAAAAAATTCTGTCAGATGAAGAAGAACATGTGGACTTCTTTGAAGAACAAATCGGTCAGATTGAGCAGATGACACTGCCCTTCTATCTTTCCACCATCAAGTAATAGCTTGTCAACCAAGAGACCCTGGCTTAGCCGGGGTTTTTTTTGGTTTAGTTCGACAATCTTCGTGCTTAATGGAGTAAAATCAGCGGGAGTTTTTCCATGACCACATTGCTGCTTATCATCATCTACATTGCTTTCATCAGCCTTGGCCTGCCCGATTCGATGCTTGGGGCAGCCTGGCCAGTGATGCAAGGCGAGCTTGGGCTGCCTCTGGCTGGGGCAGGCCTGGTCTCAATGATCGTTTCAGGCAGCACGATCATCTCGAGCCTCTTCAGCGGCATCCTGATCCGCCGGTTTGGCACGGGTAAGCTGACGCTAATCAGCGTATTGATGACCGCCCTGGCGCTTTTGGGATACTCCTTCAGTCAGAACTATCTTTGGCTCTGCCTGATTGCGGTACCCCTGGGATTGGGCGCGGGCTCGGTGGACGCCGCACTCAATGATTTTGTGGCACGCAACTTTGCCGCGCGGCACATGAACTGGCTCCACAGTTTTTGGGGTGTGGGTGCCACGACTGGTCCGTTGATCATGGCTTTCATGCTCAACCAAACAGGTCGCTGGCAGATGGGCTATCGTACGGTTGCAATCGTCCAATTCACACTGGTGGCGATCCTCGCGATCTCGTTGCCCTTATGGCAGCGCTTTACCAGTCCGCCCTCACCACAGCCCACCACAAGTGGGGGCAAGAAGCGGCGAATTCATGGGATGACCCCAAATCTGGTGGCGTTCTTTGCCTATTGTGCGGTGGAAGCCAGCACCGGGCTTTGGGCAGCCAGTTTTTTGGTGCAACAGCGCGGACTCAGCCGGGTTTTGGCAGCTGGAGGGGCTTCAGCTTACTATCTGGGAATCACCCTAGGGAGATTTCTCAACGGTTTCCTTTCCTCCCATTTTGACGCAAAGAACCTGGTGCGGGGTGGGCAGGCGATGATCTTGCTGGGTGTCGGTTTGATGTTCCTGCCCTTTCCGATTCTGAGCCTTGCTGGTCTGATGATCATAGGCCTGGGATGTGCGCCGATTTATCCAACCCTGCTGCACGAGACCCCACGCCGCTTTGGCGCAGAAAACTCGGCCAGCCTGATGGGGCTGCAGATGGCAGTTGCCTACTGCGGACTGACGCTGATGCCGCCGCTGTTGGGATTGATCGTCGACCGCTTCGGTCTGTACCTCTATCCATTGGGCTTGTTGTTCCTGGCATTGATGTTGGCCTTTGGTACCGAGCGCTTAAATCGGGTTCTGGCAGAGCAGCGTTCCTAACAGGGTTATACAAACATTATAAAGCTGGAAAACTTCTACTACAATCCGGATAATGGTTAAATGAATTAGGAGTTGACCATGAAAAAGCACATCCCAAAAACCGATGAAGATCCACAATTGTATCCACCTGATCCCTGCGCGGATACAGATCAAGCCCACGAAGAAAATCTAAATAACGCGGTCGAGGGTGGACCGATTTACCGAGCCGATATCCCCAGGAACCTGCCATTAAACATTCCGTTGAAGTAGCAGGCTATTAAAGTAAGCCAAAACCGGGAGCGAAGATTCACTCCTGGTTTTTGCTTGTTATTTGTCCGGATGACAATAGGTTGAGATTGAGTTTATTGCTGTTTTTGCAGCGTTTGGTGGGCAAGCGCAAGACCGCCATATAAGCCAGCGATACCTTCCAGCCCGGTAGGAACGACGTAACTCTCCATGTCAGCAACTTCGGGCAGGCGCACGTAATTTCCAAGTAATTGGGTCAATTCTGAGCGGATCATGGGGAACAAAAAAGTCTGGTTCATGACCCCGCCGCCGAGGATAATGCGCTCAGGGGCAAGAATCAGGCAAATGTTCATCAAACCGAGCGCAAGGTAGTGAGCCTCAAGCTGCCACGCAGGATGATCCGGGGTTAGCTTGGCAGCAGGTTGCTTCCAGCGGGCTTCTATGGCAGGTCCCGCAGCCAGACCCTCCAGGCAGGTGCCGTGGAAAGGACAATTACCAGGGAAATTGATATCCGAAGGATGTTGAGCGAGCAGCATATGCCCCATTTCAGGGTGCGCGTAGCCGTGAACTAGCTGACCGTCAACAAGCGCGCCTCCGCCGATGCCAGTGCCAATGGTGAGATATACCAGGTTTCTGATGCCTTTTCCGGCACCCCAGCGCGATTCAGCCAGAACGGCTGCGTTCACATCGGTATCAAAGCCAATGGGCAGATCTACGCCGAGGGTCGCTTGGAAAAATCCAACCACATCGGCGTTTTCCCAACCGGGTTTTGGGGTAGCGAGGATCTGACCGTAAGTTGGGGATTCGGGTCGGGGGTCAAGCGGACCAAAGCAGGCGATTCCGAGCGCGGTTAAATGCCCGAGATCTTTCTGAGCCAGGAGGAAGAAATCGGCGCAGGCTGCCAGCGTTGGCTGGGGGAGGGTGGTGGGGATGCGGATCTCGCGCAGGATCTTATTTTGCTCATCAGCAACCGCGCAGATGAACTTGGTTCCTCCGCCTTCAATCGTGCCAATAATCTCTTTGTATTCCATGCAATGATTATAATCGCCGATTTGGGAAATAGGCGCTCCTTTCCCAGATGAAAATCCAGGAAATCCAAAGCCTTTTTCGTAGGCCGGCTTCCTCAGTTGAAGCCGGCTAGGTTTTGGATAATTTAAGTTTCCCCTGCCTATAATGCTTCCTTCGTAGGGCGGAATGGCGCACGTTTCGCCACTCCGCCAATGAAAATGATGTCGGAACACGAAGGTCGGGTTCTTCTGCCTGCCCCAGAGCGAAGCGAATGGGTTGAACTTGACGTCACGAATGTTGGGAAATTACATCCTCAACGATGGAAGGCTTCCGATGTCAGGTTGACCTGCGCAACCTGACCTACGACTGAACCAACTTTCCTGTCTCCAATATTTTGCGGAGTTTTTCGTAGGCCGGGTTGCGCTTTTCAACCCGGCTCTTTTGAAAAATGGAAAAGCCGGCTTCAACCGAGGAAGCCGGCCTACGGCACTAACCACGACCTTCGAGGAGGGAGCAAGCCCCCTCCGTATGGTCTGATTTTACCCCGCCACGAATCTAATACGACGGGTTGGAGTGGGAGATTTCGATCTCCTTCACACAAATAAAGCGCGGCACTTTCAACGCCGTGGGGTCGCGGCGACCATAGCTGCTGGAGACATTATATGCAACCTGCTCCTTGCTCATCCACTGCACCCGTTCGCCAAAGAAATCACCGAATCTCTGGGTCAGGCGCACATTGTAAGGCACCTGCACGCTGCCATCCTTCTTCAGATACAGAGCTCCAAAGCGGCTGGACCCGGTCACCATGCCCTGGGTCGGATTGACCACGTTCATGTAATGAATATACGGCACGTAGAGGATGTCCTCATCGCGATTCATTTCAAGCAAGTCCTTCAGCGTCGCGACGGAGTTCTCTCCGCCCCCCATCACCAGGCTGGTATGGCTGACATCGTGCCCGGTGGGGGTTTTCCCGAATTCATCTGCAGAATCCTGGTCCCACATGAACGCCTGGAAGCGTCCTTCTGAAATCAAGGGGAAGGGTTTTCTCTCCAAGCCAAAACGGTCGGCATTCTGAGCGTAGATTTCCACTTCGCGCGGGTCATCAACGAGGTGAATCTTTTCTGAGAACAGCAATTTTCCCTGATCCTCTTCCTTCAAGAAGGAATATCCCTGCATCAGGGCGCCGCCGGTCATGCCGTAGTAGGTCATGATATTGCCGAGTTCAGCGGTCGCTGCTGGGCCGAGCACGACGGTGTACTTGCCCACCGGCAGCTGAACAGCCTCATCTTCCTGGTAATGCTTAACCAGCAACGCGAGGTCAGCGTGCAAACCTTCTGCGTCGAGGTCACTCTTCTTTTGGGCGCTTTGCTCGGCGTTGACCTCCCATTTCAGGCTCTCAGAGGATAAAACAGCGGTAACTTGCGCGTCCGTGGAGCGGAAATATTGGACGTGTTCGTTGGCTGTGCTGATCTGAGCCGTGGTGGTTGTTCCGTTGCTGAAGATACCGCTCAATTTGACATCGTCGCTTTCCAGGCTGCCAGCGAGGGTATTAAAGTACGCCAGGCGTTCTTCGTTTGTCAGTGCAGCTAAAGCCGGATCAAACGCACGCTCGTCGAGCACATCTTTCGCATAAACAGGGAAAGTGGGGTCATAGCTGAGTGCCTGGGCATGGGGCAGCATTTCGGCCAGGATGTCCAACCCCTTTTCCATGCTCTCGAAATCAGTGGGATCAGCGATCATACTGTAGCTGACTTTCTTGCGTCCGTCGAAGGCGATGTAGTCAAGCGAAATTAGGTGTTCATTGGTGTTGAGGGAAATCGCCGAGTTGGCGAAACGCATCAGGTAGCTGTCTTCTTCGTGATAAGTGATCAGCGCTTGCAGACCCTTGTTCAAGGCGGTCTGGCGAAGTCTTTGTAATAAATCAATGACCTGGTTGCTCATCTTACTCTCCTACCTGTACGTTATCAAAGCGGCAGACAGGCACGCCGTGCCCGAGCTGCATGATCTGATTTGGCGCGCCTTTGCCGCAATTCTCAACATAATGGACGTTCCAGGTGCTCTCATCACCCACAGCCGTGAGCGAATTGTAGAAAGGCAGAGTCTCACCGCGATAGGTGGGATTCTTCACCACCTGTTTCTTCTGTCCATCTTCCACCAGCCAGCCAATGTCGCAGGCGAAGTGGAATTGCTCGCGGTTGGAACCGATCGACCAGCTTTTGTCGCCGTCCAGCACGATGCCATACTTGGTGTTGGCGATGATGTCTTCCAGGCTGCCGTCTGTACCGGGGTCAATATTGATGTTGGTCATGCGTTCGATCGGCACACGGTAGAAGGATGTAGCGCGGTTGG
>CAZOYK010000035.1:0-16828 GCA_964584065.1 uncultured Anaerolineaceae bacterium
ATCACTTCGCCGGAATGCCCCAGGAAACCACGGTAGGTGCCGGTTGGCGCGCCGGAATAACCGGTGCAATCGGAAATCAGCATGATCTTTTCGTGCGGTTTGGCGCGCATGACGATCTCGATCATCGGGTTCGAGACATGCAAGCCATCGCAGATCAACTCGCAGGTAACGCGTTGGTCCAACAGCGCCGCCCCCAACCCGCCCACATCACGGTGGTGAATTCCGGTCATGACGTTGCACAGATGCGTCGCCACGGTGATGCCATTTTCAAAAGCAGCAAAAGCCTGCGCTGAGTTGCAGTCCGAATGGGTAAACGCGGCAATGACGCCATTTTCTGTTAGCAGGTTGATCAATTCTTCCGCCTGGGGCAGCTCTGGTGCCAGGCCCATCAACTTTAAATGCCCACCACCCGCCTCGATCGCCTGGCGCGCAAAGTCCAAATTGATTGTGGGGGTTTTGGGGCGGATGCCTTTTTCGCCGACCCTGTTCAAATAGGGTCCCTCAAAGTGCACGCCCGCGACATTCGCGCCATTCTGCGGCTTGCCAACGCGATTGGCTGCTTTACGCAGGACGTCCAAAGCGCCTTCGCCGTCACCGGTAGCGCTGAAAAGCGTTGGCAGCACCGATGTCACGCCTTCGCTGGCCACACCTTTCAAGAAGCCGTCCAGCTGGGTTTCAATATCCCCACTCTCGCCTTCATCCCATAGTGTAAAGCCCTGGGTGCCGTGAATGTGGGTATCAAAAATGCCGGGAATGATGCGCAGGTCACCAAAATCAACCGCGCCCTCTTTTTCACCTTTCCCAAATTGAACGATCTTGCCATCCTCAATCCGAATCCAGCCATCCAATAAACCATCTTCGGTGTAAATCCGGCTTGATCTAATCAACATTTCGTACCTCTCCTTCAAAATAGACTCCGCCGTCTTTGCGCGCTTTCTCAAGCCACTTCATAGCCCGGCAGGTCATATCCAACAACTCGTCCCTTTTTGCAAGGTCGTTGTTTCGGTACATTTCAGAAAAATCCTGCATTTCATAAACCAGCACGTTGTCATCCGCCTGCAGATTGAAGTTTTCTTCACCATCCGGACCATAAACCTCAACCGAGATACAGCGACTGCTTTCTTTGGGCACTTTCATGTAACCTTTCTCACCCTGAATCTGCACCAGGTTCTCGCTGCGGCTGTCCTTCGCCCCAACGGCTTCCGCCACGAAACCAGGATATCTCATCATCAGCACACCGGATGTGTCGATGCCATTCTGCGCGAGATTGGCAAAGTAGCGGATGTCCTCCGGCTCACCAAACAGGTCGAGCATGAAGCGCAGGTTATAGTAGTTGATATCCATTAAGGCGCCGCCAGCAAAAGCGGGATTGAAGACGTTCGGATTCTTGCCTTCCAAAAAGGCTTTATGTTTGCTGGAATACTGCGAAAAGTTAAGCTGCACCAACCTGACCGGACCGATTTTATCGAGATGGTCGCGAATCAACTGGAAGTTGGGCAAATGCGGGACGGTGATTGCCTCGACCAGGAACAAGCCTTTTTCCTGGGCCAGATCGCGCAGGGTCTCACATTCCGCGTGGGTTGAGACAAAGGGCTTCTCGCAAATGACCCCTTTGCCCGCCTTCAGGGCATCAAGGGTCCACTGGAAATGCAGCGAATTGGGCGAGGCGACATACACAACGTCAAACGAGGAATCGTGGAGAAAAGCTTCCCGGTCTGTATGCCAATTTGCCAGGTTGTGTTTGGCTGCAAAAGCCTGCGCCGTTTCTTCAGCGCGCGAGTAGATGGCAACCACATCTGCATTGTCGGTCCTGCTGACCGCATCAATAAAATTGTCAACAATAAACCCTGTGCCAACTGTTCCAATCCTCATCATCTCATTCCTCCTTTTTCTTCATTTCTTCCACCGCCTGGCGCTGATCGGCCAGCGATTCCTTCATACTTCGGATAACCATACCCTTGTTGTAATACGTATCCAGGTATCGGATGGAAGCATTCGCTTCAATCTTGCGCACCACGGGCATCAACTCGGGCAGCTGGCTGATGAGCACATTCGGCACCACAAAAATTTGGGTTGGTTTTTCAGGATCGTAGGTGATGAAAACCGAACCATTGGGTATCTGCTGGGTATCCGCGTTCATCTTTTCCCAGAACTTGACATCTTTCAAGGTTTCGATATTTGGGGTGACCAAATCTGCCACGAATTCATACAGCCAGAAATTGGTGAAGGTGCTGTCGCGCATACGCATCACGCGTTCTGAGTGTTTTATGTTTGCCAGTGCCACTTTGCCGTTTTTTGCCATGCGGGTAATGACGCGTTTATCCCAACCCTCTTCCATCCACCTGAAGAAGATCATCAAAGCGACAGAAATGATCGCAAAAAGGATCAGGTAGGTGGTCTTGAATTCAGGGAAGCGATTGTAAACATAAATGTATCCACCGGCAAGCGCCAGTATGATGACGGTCAGAACAAAAAGCAAGCTGTTGATTATTTTGGCGATTTTTAATTGCATGGCATGGTTTCCTATTCACTTGACACATTTATGAATAGTGGTCACCCCGAATTATCGAAGTGACCACCGTTGTTTTCGTATTTAAATGGGCATTCGTTCGAATGCTGCCACAGGATTCTAAAGGCCAGCTTTTTCCAGCAGATCGAGAAAGTCCTGAGGCTGATAAGTGGAGACGGTCTGGGTCAGCAGTTTGCCGCCTCGCAGTTCCGCAATCTTGCGATACACTTCGGCATCTTCCTTGGTTGCGGCGATGGATTTCTTTTCCACCATTACGTACTTGGTCCCGGCAATTGGGGCAGCATTCCCGACATTGACTTCACCAACCTCAAGCCCACTTTCAAGGATGCGCAGCGCATCAGTGGGGAATTTGGCAATTACGAAGAGTGACACTTCCGGGTGCTCTTTGACATAATCTTGCAAGCCTTGATGCGATAGCACCAGGACTTTCGCGTCTCTGGCAGCAAGGGGCAGTGCCATCTGTTGGATGCGGTCTTTGGCCACGTCATCGTTGACCACAGCAATGGCATCCGCATTAATGCGGCGCATCCATGTAACGGCGACTTGTCCGTGGATTAATCGGTTGTCAATGCGAAGGTGCTTAATCATATTTTCTCTCTCTCTAACACATCCCTTAAATAGTGTTGGTGGCGGAGAAGGGATTTTCTCCGCCACCGCTAATTGTACTAAAGATTAGCCCAAAATGCCGAGGGCGCCCAGTACAAAGGCAATCACTGCAACGATCAAAATGACGCGCACAGGATTGATCTTCTTCTTGAGCAGCCAGTAGCAGAAGGCTACCAGGACGATCGGCAGTAATTTCGGCAGGATGCCATCAAGCGTATCCTGCAGAGCAACTGTCTTTACCACTTCCTGTCCGGTTGTGGGATCGGTCAGAGCTCTTTGGTAAGTGTATTTAAGCGCAAGGCCAATCATGCTTGGTACAAAACCACCGACCACGGTCAAACCGAGGATCTGGGCAGCTTTACGCAGGGTGTTGAAGTCGGTGTTGCCCTCGATGTCTTCGAGGATGGCAACAGAGCGCTTGTAGCCCCAATTGAAGAGCGGCCATCTTGCCAGGAAGAGCGCGAGCAGTGGGAGGATAATCACGGGCAGTGATAGGAAACTGCCGTCAGCTGCCAATGCGGCGGCGATGATGTAGGCAATCGGTTTCACCAGCACAGCTTGAATTGTGTCGCCAATACCAGCAAGAGGTCCCATCAGGGCAACTTTGATGCTGTCGGACATGTCGGCTTCGTAGCCTTCTTCAAGGGCAACTGCTGCGCCCATGATCACGGCTGAGCCACCCGGATGGCAGTTGTAAAACTGCATATGGCGTTCGAGGTTTTCGCAAACCTCATCATTATTGTCATAGAGTTCCTGCAAAATGGGAACCATGGCATACGCAAAGCCGGAAGCCTGCATACGTTCGTAGTTCCAGCACCACTGCAGTGCCCAGTTGTGTCGTTTGGCGGCTTTCTTTAAAGCCTGTTCAGAGAGTTTAGCATTTGTGCGTGCCATGTTATGCCTCCTGCTTCTTCATAAAGACGGTAAAGAGATAGCCGAGGGCAATACCGAGGATGGCCAGGCCGAGCGTGGGGACGCCCATGAAAGCATAAAGTGCATAGCCGATCAACATAAATGGCCAGAAGTGCTTGATGTCCATGTATGAAAGCAGCAATGCAAAACCGACCGCCGGGAGAGCCTTTCCAATCACAGCCAGACCATTCCTGATCCAGGCGTAGTTGGCGATAAAGTCGGCAATCACCTGATACTTGTCAATAAACAGCATGCCGATGAACACGGGGATGAAGCGGCTCCAGAACCAACCCTGGGTGCCGAGCAGATGCCAGCGTTCGAAGGATTTGATGTCTTTATTGGCGAGGGCTCTATCACCACCGTGCTGGAATACGGTCGTAGCACCACGACCAAGGATATCGAACCAGGACATGAGTAAGGCAATAATACTGCCGATGAAGATACCCTGGTTGATGTCGCCACTCTGTTTGGCAACAACCACACCGAACATGGAACCTACGTTATAGTCCGGCGTTGTGGCGCCTCCGTAGGTATAAAAGCCGATATCAAAGAGGGCGCAAATGGCTCCGACCTCGAGACCCAGCTTAACATCGCCGACCAGAATACCAGTGACGACGCCAAAAATGAGCGGATTATAAATGCCGCCCATGGCTAATGATGCAAACACAATCATTAAGCCTGTAAAGAGTGCTAGAAATAAAGCGAGAAGAAACGTACTCATTTAGGTCAAACTCCTTTCGTTGTTTTTGGAGGTTTCCCTCCTGATGAACTACATATGATTGATCCGATCAAAGTACTTTTTGAGTAATGCGTCGTTATATTCTTCACCTCCATCTATGTTCTGTGATTTAAAGAAGGGCGGCGTGATACCCTTTGCAAGGAGCATCTTGGCCGATTCAAGCACAACAGCCTGCAACACAACCGCGGTGACAATGGATGACATACCGCAAATAGCGGTATCGAGGCCTTCAAGCTGGATGCTTGCGTCCCCGTCAGGAACCTGATTGTCAATAACTACATCTGCCACCTCAAACAAGCGCTTGCCGGACTGATGCTTTGAACTAAGTTTGGAACTGGCGCTGACGGAAGTCAGGGCGACGACCTTCGCGCCCTTCTCCTTTGCCTGTAAGGCGATCTCAATTGGCAGGGGATTGCGACCTGAATTGGAGATGATGAATACCACATCCTCCTTCAGAATCTCAACCTTTTTCATGAGAATTTCGCCAACGCCCTGGATGGATTCATACATACCACCCGCTGGATCTTTGATAACTTTTGAGGGTACGTAACCACCGGCACGCCCACACAACTCTATGGCACCAGCATAAGAATGCCCGGAGCCAAAAGCCTGGATAATACCGCCGTGTTCAAACGTGTCTGCAATACAGCGTGCAGCCGCGAGAATGTTATCTTCCTGAGTTTCCTGGAGTTTTCCGATGAGCTTATATGCCAACTCGAACACTTCATTGTTCATTCATACACCTCTGAATTATTTTATTGTTAAAACAGTCCTAACTGATTGCAATAATTATTCCAGCAAGTAAATCCTGAACCTGACTCACTGGCGCTTCTGTAATGATAATAATACAAAAATCGCCAGTGTCAATACAAGTGGTTTATTTTGGGGGCGTTAACAAAAGGTTTGCCCCCAGGCTTTGCTCGTCCCCTAGAATGTGGGTAAAGTGCGGATTAGCCTGATCAAGCCAGCTAACCTCTCAGTATCTATTATATCGAAATTTTCGTCCTCTGGTAAGTTTGGTAAGCCAAATGATAATTTTGCTCCTCGCACAGAGGTATCGCTTTGTTTCATATGGCAGCTGAAATGCACCTGCCGGCAGCCTGTGTTTTGAATTAACTCCCCCACGTTACCTGCCCGAACGCCGCCGCCTGCCAGCACTTCCACTGCTCCGACTTCCACGCAGCGCTTGATCATCCCAACTCCTGCCGGCGCGGAAGGCTCCCTGCCGCTGGTCAGGATGCGCTTGAAGCCGATTTCCGCCAATCGCGGCAGTACCTGCTCGGGTTCGTTTTTCATGATGTCAAAGGCGCGATGAAACACCAGTTCTCTGCTGCCTGCTGCTTCAGCCCAAATCTTGCAGCGTTCTTCATCCAGCCAGCCATCCGCAGTCAAAAAACCAACCGCGAAACCATCTGTGCCTGCCTTTGCCAGTTCGCGGGTGTCCCGCAGCATGGTCTCAAACTCAAGGTCAGTGTAACAAAAACCTCCAGCCCGCGGACGGATCATGCTGATAACCGGGATGTCCACCCTGGCTTTGGCTTCCAGTAATGCTCCGACTGAAGGGGTAAGTCCACCGACAAACAGCGCCGAATTCAACTCCACCCGGTCTGCTCCAGCCTCTGCAGCCCGTACTACATCATCCACTGAACCACAGCAAACTTCAATGACCACTTTTTCCATTACGAACTCCTCTTAGATGATTCCGAACTTCTCAAACGTGTGCCAGATGCCATCCTCATCTGGATCCGGCGCGTGATAATCCGCCGCAGCCATCACTTCAGGGCTGCACTGCCCAATCGTTACCCCAATTCCGGCTGCTTTGAGCATGCTAATGTCGTTTTGTCCGTCACCAATAGCCATCGACTGCTCTATTGGGACTTTTAAGAAATCAAGAATCGCCTGCATGCCAACGTCTTTACCGCCTTCGCGCGGGATAACATCACAGTTATACGGGTTAAAACGGACAATCTCACTGTTGTTCAAGTAGGGAGTGATTTGCAACTCGGTTTCATAATCTATATAAGGCGCAATAGAAAGCACATCGCGGCTTACCGCTCCATCCGGTGAAGTCACCGCTGGAAGTGGGATCTGGATCAGTTCATGAAAAGAACGCACATTTTCATCAACTTTCGTCAAATAGATCTTATCCGTTTCAACCAGGCAGCAGGCAAAGTTCAGTTCCTCCGCCAGGCGCAAAATAACAGCGACATCCTTCGGATCAAGCACGGCTTTGTGCACAATGGTGTCATCCGGCAGGTAACAAAGCTGCCCGTTGACCGCCACGTAGCCGTCCAGGGGGATTCCCTGCAAGATCTTACCTTCTTCATAAGTGCGGGTGTGCCTGCCAGTGGCGGCAAAAACCTTTACTCCGTTTTTACGTGCCTTCTGGATAGCCTCCAACGCACTGGCTGGGATCGTGCGCGTTTTTGAACTGGTCAGGGTGTTGTCCACATCACAGAATACCACTTGTATCATTGTCTATCCTTAGTTATGTTATGATGATTCCGATATGCTATTATATCGAAGCTTTACATTGTAATAGATTCTAAAGACGGAGAATGGTGAAAGATGCAAATTAATAATGGTCTTGTTTTCTGCGAAGATTTCGCGCTGCGCGAAGGCGATGTTTATACCGAGTTGGATCGCATCAGCGAACCGAACAACCAAGCGGAAGTGCTCGATGCTGCTGGCTGCGTCGTCGCCCCCGGATTCATTGATATTCACATCCACGGCGCCAACGGCACTGATTTCTGCGACAGCAATCGCCAGGCGCTCGAAAACATTTCCCGCTACCTGGCATCCGTTGGCGTCACCAGCTACCTGGGCACCACCATGGCGATGAAAAAACCCGTCTTGCTGGAAATGGTCCGGGTAGCCGGCGAGTTTATGGACAATCCCGTCGAAGATGGCGCTATCATGCGCGGTATCAACCTTGAAGGACCTTTTGCCTCTCTTGAGAAAAAAGGCGCCATGGACCCCAACAACTTGATTGACCCGGATTACGAGTTTTTCCTCGAGCTGAACGAAGCCAGTGGCGGACGCATCCGGCTGAATGATGTCGCCCCGGAACTTCCCGGCGCCCTCGATTTGATTGAGCGTACCAGTGAGATCTGTGTTGTCAGCCTCCACCACTCCAGTGCGGATTACGAACTGGCAAAAGAAGCTTTCCTGCGCGGCGCCAGCCATGTGACCCACCTCTACAACGCCATGAGTTCCTTCAGCCACCGTGCTCCTGGTCTGATTGGCGCTGCGGCAGACTATGCCAGCAGTGTAGAGCTAATTTGTGACGGACACCACGTTCATCCCGCCGCAATCCGTGTTGCCTTCAACATCTTTGGCGAAGATCGGGTATGCCTGATCAGCGATGCCATGATGGCTTGCGGCATGTCAGACGGAGTGTACGTATTGGGTGGACAAAAAGTCACTGTAAAAGATGGACTCGTCACCCTTGACAGCGGCACGATTGCCGGCAGTGCCACCCCGTTGACAGAATCTTTCCGCCGGGCAGTTGTGAATTTTGGCATCCCGCTCGAGTCCGCGCTGCGCGCCGCCACCGCCAACCCTGCCCGCGTGTTGGGCATGGAAGATGAGATTGGCTCGATTGCAATTGGAAAACGCGCTGACCTTACCCTGCTCGATGCCGAAACTCTCGAGGTCCGCCACGTTATCCTCGGCGGTAAACTGCTTTTTTAGCAGTCTTTTACATAAAAATTCGTAACTGGTGAGGATGCCCATTCCGTTGATGGAAAGGCATCCTCTTTTTGTTTGAACACTTCGCATTCAGCCTGTTGACATCAACCTTCCGTGATACACTTTTTCGTATCATGAACCCCAAATCTCTGATCCTGCTCGAATTTCCAAAAGTCCTGGCGCGGCTCAAATCCTACGCGTCTTTCAGCGCGTCTGAGTCGCTGGCAGAGGCGCTCCGCCCCACCAGCAGCCTCGAAAACGCCCTCCAACGTCAGCAGGAAACCCGTGAAGCCCGCCTCCTTATCTCAATCAATGACAGCATCACGTTCCAGGGTGCAGTGGACCTGGCACCCCTCACGGACCAGACTCTACACGGGATGACGCTCGAAGCCAGTGATCTGCTCGCAGTTCGCAACACGCTGATCCTTTCGCGCACTGCCCGGCGCGTGCTGCTCGACAACGCTGAATCTGCACCCACGCTGGCAGCTCTGGCCGAGGATCTCTCGGACGGTGGTGGTTTGATTGATCAGATCAACCGTACAATCAGCGAACGCGGTGAGGTGCTCGACAGTGCATCATCCGAACTGGCTCATATACGCTCCGAAATAAAAGTTGTGCATGCCCGCCTGATGGACCGCCTGAGCCGCTACCTGACTGACCCCGCCAGCTCGCGCATGCTGCAGGAGACTCTCATCACCCAACGTTCCGGTCGCTACGTTTTGCCTTTGCGTGCCGAACACAAGGGGCAGATCAAAGCAATCATCCACGACCAAAGCGCTTCTGGTGCCACACTTTTCATTGAGCCGATTGCGGTGGTTGAGCTCAACAATAAATTCCGCGAACTTGAACTCGCGGAACGCGATGAAGTGTTGCGGGTCTTGCGCGCGCTCAGCCAACAGATTGCTTTGCAGGCTGAAAGCCTTGATCTGACCACCAGAGCCATGGCAGGGATCGACCTGGCGCTCATGAAAGCCCATTACGCCGATGACCTCCACGCCAATGAGCCCGAATTGGTGCCTTTCCCCGCCCAGCCTCCCGAAGTACATCCTGGCAGCACCATCCAACTGCGCCGTGCCCGTCACCCACTTTTGGACCCCAAGACGGTGGTGCCGATCGATTTTGAGTTGGACCGCCAGACCTTTTCGGTGGTGCTCACTGGTCCCAATACCGGCGGCAAGACCGTCACCCTGAAGACCGTCGGTCTGATGGTATTGATGGCGCAAGCCGGGCTGCAAATTCCTGCCCAATCCGGCTGCCGCCTGAGCATCTTCAGGGATGTTTTTGCGGACATCGGCGATGAGCAGTCGATTGAGCAGTCCCTCTCGACCTTTTCCGGGCATATCACCCAATTGGTGCGTATTCTCAAACGCGCTGACCACCGTTCGCTGGTTTTGTTGGACGAACTTGGTGCCGGCACCGACCCCCAGGAAGGCTCTGCCCTGGCACGTGCCGTGTTAGACTTCATGCTTCAGCGACGTATCACTTCCGTTGTCGCAACCCACTACCCTGAGCTCAAGGCTTATGCCCACGCCACCAAAGGCGTTACCAATGCCAGCCTCGAATTTGACCTCGAAACCCTGCGCCCGACCTACCGACTGGTGATTGGTCTGCCCGGGCGTTCAAACGCCCTGGCGATTGCAGATCGATTAGGTCTCGACCCTGCCATCATCGCTGCTGCCCGCCAGGAAATTGATCCAACCGAATTGCGCGCCGATGACCTGCTTGAGGAGATCCACCGCCAGCGAGACCTGGCAACTGCCAGCTACGAAGCAGCCGAAAAAGCCCGCCAGGAAGCCGAATCCAACCGCAACCAAATCAATGCCCGCCTTGAACAGCTTGAAGCTGAAAAGTCCCAACTGCTTGACGCTCATCAATTGCTGCTTGAGGGTGAATTGGAAGCCCTGCGCGATGAGCTTAACAGCATCAGGCGTGAACTCAGCCGCTTGCGCCAATCCCCGGAAAAACAGGTTCAGTTAGCCGAAATAGAAGAGAAACTTGAGGTTGTTGAGCAAAAGCAGGAACAAAAAATCCGCAAAAAACGGCGTGCCCCAAAAACCAAAGGTCTGAGCGGACCGCTCAAAGCAGGCGAGAGAGTGCTTGTGCGTAAACTCGGCGCTGAAGGGGTGGTGAGCAGCGTGGATGGCGAGGACCTGGAATTGCAGATAGGCGCTTTACGCGTGCGCGCTAAGTCCTACGAAGTTGAGCGCAAGGTACAAGCCCCTGAAGAAAGCCCTGCGACATCCCAGCCTGCTCCCGTACCCTCTGGTACCACTGCCTTGCCCGGGATCGACACTCCCGGGCTGGAGCTCGATCTGCGAGGACACCGCGTGGATGACGCCCTCGACCGGGCGGAACGCTACCTGGAGCAGGGTTTTACCTCAGGGATGCCGTTTGGCAGAATTATTCACGGACGCGGCACCGGCGCAGTGCGCCAGGCGGTGCGCGACCTGCTCAATCATTCATCTTACGTTCGTCGTTGGGAAAATGGCGGGGAAAAAGAAGGCGGGGACGGGGTTAGCGTGGTTTTCTTCCATTCAAACAAATAAAAAAAGGATCGCCACTAATTTGCTCCCTGTCTTACTGGCGATCCTTCTGCGCCGGTCCCCTGAGGCCGGTGCCGGTTGGAAAAGATACAGATAGTATTCTAATCATTTTTGTTCACTTGTCAACCATTAATTTGTTAACATGCTCAGATCCCATCAATTTGAGCGTTTTTCCGGTCTGTTCTGATATACTTTGTGTCCCATATGAAGTGGGAATACAAATCTCATGATCTGATCCATTGACCGATTCCGACTATGTTGTTCTCCTGGTGTTTCTCACCCCGGGCTGGCACAGCGTTGGTCTGCACCTTAACAGAAAGGAATCGGTCATGAACATTGTCAAACTCCACGCTTGTATCCACGTTTTTGATCCCCAGCAAGCTCGCTATCTCAAATCCTCCGCGGGCAACCTCCACAAAGCGCTTGGGACTTCCTATGCCCATCTGACGCGCGCTGAAATCCTTACCCATCTCAGCTGGCATCCTTGCCAGGCACCTAAATGCAAAGTCCGGTGCTGCAAGGACCACGCACACCTTATCGGCAGCTAACACTTCACCCCAAACCCGGCAGACCAATGAAGGAATCAAAAAGCCTCTCAAAAAAATGAGAGGCTTTTTCTTGCCGAAGGTGGGAATCGAACCCACATACCCGAAGGTACACGATTTTGAGTCGTGCGCGTCTGCCTGTTCCGCCACTCCGGCTCGTTGCAGTAGTATACTCGCAATGCCCCCTGCCGGTCAAGAATAATGATGTTCTTTCCCAGGTCCTGTTAGTGGTAAATCGCGAAGTAATCAACCGCTGGGGTATAATCCACTATTATCTTTTTGGAGTCACTATGCAACTTGGAATCATCGGACTGCCTCAATCAGGCAAAACCACTCTCTACAAAGCGCTAACCCGTGCCGACATCGCCACGGACATGTCCACCGGTCAGATGGAAGTTCACACTTCCGTGGTGGATGTGCCAGATCCGCGCGTGGATCAACTTTGCGAGATCTACAAGCCCAAGAAGATCGTACGCGCCAAGGTCACCTATGCTGACATTGCCGGTCTGGATGGCAGCGCGGGTCGCGCCGGGTTGCCCGGAGTGATGGTCAATCAACTTGCGCAGATGGATGGTTTTTTGCACGTGGTGCGCCAGTTTGAGAACGCCAGCGTGCCGCATCTGGCAGGCAGCATCAATTCCCTGCGCGATATTCAAACCATGGATACCGAGTTTATTCTCAACGATCTGGTGATGGTCGAGCGCCGACTGGAAAGGCTTAAGGAAGAACACCGGCGCGGTGTAAGCCGCCCGCGGGATGTCATCCAGGCTGAAATCGAGCTTTTTGAACGTTTGCAGGAAGTGCTCAACCAGGAGCTGCCCCTGCGCCATTACGAATTCAGTGCCGAAGAGGACAAGATCCTCTCCAGCTTTGGCTTCCTCAGCCGCAAGCCGCAGATCGTGGTCTTCAACCAAAGTGAAGATCAGCCAGCAACGGACTACGCCAGCCCCCACCCGCATACCCAGGTGGTCAGCCTGCCAGCCAAGCTTGAAGCGGACATCATCGCGCTGGATCCTGAAGATGCAGCCATTTTTCTGGAAGAATACGGCATTGATGAGCCAAGCATGTCGCGCCTGATCAAACTTTCGTATGATCTCCTGGGGGTCCACTCATTCTTCACCGCAGGGGAGAAGGAAGTTCACGCCTGGACGCTGCGCCGGGGAGCCAACGCCCGCGAGGCGGCTGGCGTGATCCATTCCGATATGGAAAAAGGCTTCATCCGCGCGGAAATTCTTTCCTTTCAGGACATGATCACCTACGGCAGCACCGCTGAAGCCCGCAACAAAGGTCGCTTGCGCGTCGAGGGCAGGAATTACATCATCGAAGATGGCGACATCATCGAGATCCGCTTCAATATTTAGGCGTTTCTTGCTCGCCCCAATGTAAAAAAGTTTGGGTTGTTACGATTCCAGCAATCGTCTGAAGTCCTGCAGATCCACCCGTGAGGTCAGGTCCAGGCTGATTGGTGTCACAGAAACTTTCCTGTCGATCACCACGGTCTTCAGATCCCCATCCTCTTCCAGACCTTCCTGGTCAACGCGCACTTCATAGCCCATATTCCGCGAGCCTTCCTGAATGGTTGGATCTTTCGGTTTGGCGTAAAAATAGCGCTGACGGGATTGGCGCGTCACCACCCAGGGAGTTTCCGGGGTTGCGTTGGAAGGCACATCCACCTTAAGCACGTCCACATCGAATGGCATGGTCTTTTGCAGGAGTTTTTCAGCAAAGAAGCGGGTGAACCAGGCTGCCGTAGAGAAATCAACCCGATCCGAGAGGTCAAAGTGCTCCGTCATGGGCGTCTGCAGTGAAACCGCCAGCGCCCGTATTCCCAGCGATGCCCCTTCCAGGGCTGCTCCAACCGTACCGCTGACCGTGATCCCCGACGCCAGGTTTTCTCCGTAGTTGATACCCGACACCAACAGGTCCGGCGGGAATCCCATCACTTCCAGCATGCCGTGCAAAACAGCCTGGGCTGGTGTGGCGCCCACGCCGTAGACTTCCCACTCTTTTCCGTGCACAATCAACTTTTGCGGGCGGATAAACCCGTCGGTATCGCGCGGCAGAGCACGGCCCATGGAGGTTTGCTGCTCGCGCGGCGCGACCACATGTACGAATCCAAGCTCCGAAAGCGCTTCCGCGGCTGCCCACAGCCCGGGGGAATTGATCGAATCGTCATTAGTCAGGAGAATTTGAGGTCTTTTTGTTTGTGTCATGCCTGGATTTTACTCAATCATGGGCAATTTGGGGTGATTTGTGGAACCTGAATTAGGTCATGTTTGGGACAACTTTCCTGTAAAATACTGTTATCCAGCCAGAAAGGACCTGCATGCCCAAACTTACTCCTAAAGTCATCCTGGAAGGCACGCGTCTGACTTTTAAGACGGAGATTGCCTTTGCGCTGAATGATCACCCGCGTTTCACCGGTCCGCGCAAGTATCGCTACCACTCACCCCTGATCTCCGCGGAGTGGTGCACCTTCACCAACTATCCCTGGGGACGGGGTCTGATCAACTTCTTGCCAGAAGAAGAAGCCCAGGCACTGGAAACCTACCGCACCTGGCTGCGCCTTTTTGAACTCAACCGCTACTATTCCTGGGTGATCGACCGCTTCCACATCTCCACGCAAATGGTCCAATGGCTTACCTACGGCAAGCATTACGACTTCACCTGGCTGGAGGAAGGGCTGGCACCACTTAACTTTCGCCTGATCTTCTGCACACGCTCACCCCAAAGCTTCTCGGATGCCCGCCAGGATCGATTAAAAATCTCGGGCAATCCCAGCCAATATGATGACCTGGCGAAATTCATCCGCGAGCAGGAGGTGCTGGAGGAGTTAGTGGCACAGTCACGCCTGCCAATTCTGCGGGTTGATGTGAGTGATAACGACGTGCCCAAAGCCGTGGAGACCATCGTGGACTGGATGGAAGCCACGGGTGGGCTGTCCATGCCGGACTGATCCCGCTGCGGAAAAATGGAGATCGAGGGGGCAGGGTATAATGCAAAAAATGAAGTGGAAACCCGGTTTATTTTTTTGGATGATTTTGATACTGGCACTGGCTGGTTGTGTGGCAGGGAATGTGAGTTTGCCTACGATCGTGCCATTGCCATCAGACACACCCAAAATTGTGTTAACCCCCAGCGCAACGCCTCAGCCAACGAATACGCTTGCGCCAAGCCCCACAACCCCTCCCACACCCACTCCAACACCCGCACCCGTCACTTACACCGTCACCGATAAAGATGACATGTTTGGCGTATCGCTCAGGTACGGCGTTTCACTGGAAGCACTGAAAGCTGCCAACCCGACCGTGATCCCCAACATGATGAGTGTCGGCACCGTGCTGATCATTCCCATCACTCCCACGCCGCCTTCAACTGGCGCCGTTCAGGGGAACCCCACCCCAACGCCAGACCCCTTCAGTCCGCTGCGGCTGGCTGTGCCACCAGTCTGTTACCAGGACGCGCTTGGCGGCGCTTACTGCTTTGCCCAACTTGAAAATACCAGCAAGTCCCCTGTGGAAAATCCTTCCGTGCGCTTTACCTTGAGCGGCGCAGGTAGCGCGTTGGAAATGGACGGCATCCTGCCGCTCAACATTCTGCCAGCCCAGGAGACAATTCCTGCAGTGGCATATTTCCCTTCAACAGTCCCGGAAGGTTTTGAAGTCAGCGCTCAAATCACAGATTGGCTGCCGGTTATGCCGGATGACGCGCGCTACCTGGACGCGCAAATTACATTTGATCAGCCAGTCATTACTGCTGGCACAAATTTCGTGGAAGCTGCAGGTTTTATCGATTTGCCGGATGGGGAGGCTGAATACGTCTGGGTGTTGGGGGTGGTTTATGACCTCAATGGTCAGGTGCTTGGGCTGCGCCGCTGGGAAGCAGAAGTTCCGTTAGCCACCAGCAATTCCATCCCGTTCGACTTTATGGTATATGCCCTGCAGGGGGAGATTGCAGAATTGAAGTTATTCGTTGAATCGCACGCAAACATTCCTTGAGGTGAATATGAAAAATGAACTGCTGCCAGAACTCGGCAAAAAAACATACATCATGGGGATCATTAACCTGACCCCCGACAGCTTCTCGGGCGATGGTCTGCTAAGAGAACGCGACTACATTCGCACGGCGCTGCTGCAGGCGGAACACTTTATGCAGGACGGCTGTGACATCCTCGACCTGGGTGCGGAATCTACCCGCCCCGGAGCGGTGGAAATCGGTGCGCAAGAAGAATTGAGCCGTCTTTTGCCCGTGGTCCAAACCTTGCGCGAAGAAATGCCAAACGTCGTTCTCTCGATCGACACTTACAAGGCTGAAACCGCCCGGGTCTGCCTGGCGGAAGGCGCGCACATCATCAATGACGTCTGGGGCTTTCGCCATGACCCGGCCATGGCCAGTACGGTGGCAGAGGCGGGTGCCACTGCGATCCTGATGCACAACCGCACGCAAGGGGCACAGGCAGTCACCAGTGAGCTTGGCGGGCGTTATGAAGGCGTGCAGTATGACGATATCGTCACCGAGGTTCGCGACTGGCTGGCAGAATCAGTCAACTTAGCTATTGAAGCTGGTGTGAGACCCGACAAAATCATCATTGATCCCGGGATCGGTTTTGGCAAAACCACTGAGCAGAACCTGTTTCTGCTCAAGCACATCGACATGCTGCGCGACCTCGGCTTCCCGATTTTGCTCGGCGTTTCACGCAAGGGTTTCATTGGGCACACGCTCAACCTACCCCAGGGAGAACGCATGGAGGGCAGCCTGGCGGCGAACGCCTGGGGCGTGCTGCATGGAGCTGACATTCTGCGTGTGCACGACGTGAGGGAGACCGTACGCCTGGCGCGCATGCTGGACGCGATCCGCTTCAGCGAATTGCCATAAAGCCAAAACCGCGCAAGTTACAAACAGTAGACCTTGTTGTGTAATTTCAATTAGTCAACATTGGAACATTTAGCCCCTGAGTCCGTCTTAAGGATGACGGACGTGATTCTGCGCCCTGATCCGGAGGATCCATGAACAAAAAAATTTTCTCCCTGTTGATCGTATTCATTCTGACCCTGACAGGCTGCGTAGCAACCACCCCCAGCGAAAGTAGCGAACTTGAGCAGCTCAGGCAGCAAAATCAATTGCTCTCAGACCAACTGCTGGCCGCACAGGAGCAAAATAATGCTCTCTCAACCCAAATAGCTGTGCTTCAAAACGCCAGCACGCTGGAGCCTGTTGTGGTCTCGTTTGAGGGTCTGGCTGCAGAGATCCTGCCTCTGCTGCA
>CAZOYK010000036.1:0-16651 GCA_964584065.1 uncultured Anaerolineaceae bacterium
CCAATTATATCTGAACAATAGAATCAAAACGCCACTGGCAGACCAGTGGCGTTTTCTACTAATTAGTTGAGCTCTTTCTTGTAAACCCTGTGGTTCTTGTAAAATCTTACGCCCAGGTTGGCAAGGTCCTTGCGCATCTGGGTGGCTGTCTCTGCTACTTGAGTCAGCTCAGCATGCACAAAGCGTGGATTATTATGAGCGGCTGTATCAAGCGCTTCCATGAGCAAGGCATTCCCACCCATACCCTGGTATTCCGGCAGGATGCCAATCCCATTGAAATCCAGCCATTCGGTCTGCTTCAAAGCGCGCATCAATCTGACGATTTCGATCGGACCAAGTTTTCCCTTGTTCTTCTGCATAGTGGCAGACACATCCGGGAAGGGCAGCACAAATCCCACAGTTTCTCCATCCTTGTCAAGAATGAATTTCACAATCTCAGGGATGACAAAGCCGATAGCGTTATCAATTACAAACTTCAGCTCGCGATCGCTCAGTGGATAGTATTCCCAATTCTTAACAAAGGAATTGTTATAAGCATCACGTAGCTTATCTTTCCATGCATAGATCTCTTTTTTGTTTTTGAAACTCTTTACTGTCAGAGAACCGCGTTTCTTCGCAATTTCGATGGCTTTTTTGACCTTTTCCGGAAGCACAAATTCATTCAGCTTCACGTAACTGGATACGAAGTCGACTTCCTTCACAAAGCCGTAGTTCTCCACAAGCTTTTGATAATAAGGATAGTTGTAGTTCATCATGTTCATCATTTGGCGGTGTTCGAACCCTTCCACCTGGATGCCGTAGCCGTCCAACGGTCCGTAACCCTTTGGTCCAACAATGCGATTCATGCCATGTTCCAAGGTCCAGCGAGTAGCAAGGTCAAACAAAGCATTGGCCACTTCCTGGTCATCAATGCAATCAAAAAGGTAAAACTCACTGTCTTTCGTTCCGTGATATTCATTGAAGGGGCGATTGATCAGCATGGATAGTTTCCCGACCACTTTTCCATCGCGTTTCGCCAGGAAGAACTCAGAAATGGAATGATCATAAAAGGGATGCTTCTTTTCATTCATCATGTTGTAAATATCATTTTTGAATGGCGGGACAAATTGCTTGCAATCCCGATAGAGATCATACTGAAACTCAACGAATTCTTTTCGTAGTGCTCTGGTGTTTACCTTGACAATGTTGATCATGCCTTCCTCCATCGGAGACTGTGTATAAAAAATAATTACTAAGTTATAACCCCAAACTCAGATTTGCGTTACTTGCCGGGCGGTTCGAATTGTTATATAATCCGCCTGTTAAAAGTTAGTCTGAAAAGAGGTTTTTGTATGATTGATGTAAATGATCTGCGTAAAGGTGTCACATTTGAACTTGATGGCAGCTTGTATCGCGTTATGGAGTATGCTCACAACAAGCCGGGTCGGGGCTCTGCTACAATCCGCATTAAAGCGCGTGATATTCGCAAGGGTAACACCCTCGAAATGACCTTTATCTCTGGAGATCGTGTCCAGGATGTTCGTCTCGATTATCACAATGTTCAGTATCTTTACCGTGATGAGAACTTTTTCTACTTCATGGATATGGAAACTTTTGAACAACCTGCGATCCCGAACGACCTGGCGGAAGAATACGCTGGCTTCCTGAAAGAAAACATGGAAGTGAAGTTGACTTTCTTTGGAGAAGAGCCGCTCGATATCGAATTACCCACCAGCGTGGATCTCAAAGTCATCAGTGCTGAAGCCTCAGCACGCGGTAACACCGCCACGGGTGTAACAAAACTGGTTGTCACAGATACCGGTCTGAAAGTGCAGACCCCGTCTTTTGTCAACGAAGGCGACACGATCCGCGTTGACACACGCACGGGTGAATATCTGACCCGGGTTTAATCCAACATGAGGACTCCTGACGGTCGCGAGTGTAAATTCTTCTATGGAGATTACTATCGCGGTCGCAATTTTGAGGAATGCCGCGCGCTCATAAATCCCCAGGATAAAAAGGACTGGACTTCTGCAGCATGTAAATCATGCCCCGTGCCGGGTATTCTTCTGAATAACGCCTGTCCGAATATGGCTCTCACGACCTATTTCCGCAAGACCCTGTTCGGAAAGCGCATTCGTGTCAAAGCCTGGTGCTCACGTTCACACGGAGTTGTAAGGAACCCAAACGTTGGTTGTGGTTTGTGTCACCTGCCCCCTGATACTGAGAATCATTAGAGTTCTATCAGAAACTTGTGCAAAGTTTACCTGGGGGATATTCCAGCCTGGCTTGTTGGTATAATTCTCGTTTGACGCGTAAAGCGTTAAATATACGGAGGTTGTTTTGAAACCACGAAATCAGTCATTTTTTATCTCAGCGCTGTTGCTCTTCGCGCTGATCGCCATGGTTTTTTATGGCGTTCAGGAGAATAGCTTCGGTAGTACTGAGATCCCAATTAACCAACTCGCTGCAGACATCGAAGCTGGCAAGGTCTCAAGCATTAAAGTAGACAACAACCAGGTCGAAGTGCAGTACAAGAACCTTGAACAGAAAGCCATTAGTATCGCCTCCAAAGATCCCCAAAGTGGATTGGTGGAGCAGCTGATTGAGCTTGGAGTTTCTCCAGAAAAACTGCGAGACCCGCAGCTAAGCATCCAGATCCTTGTACCTGGTTTTTGGTCCGAAGCTCTGGTTGCTTTATTGAACTTCATCCCGTTCATCCTGTTTGGAGTGTTGTTCTTTTTCTTCATCCGGCAGGCGCAAGGTTCAAACAATGCCGCCATGGCATTCGGCAAGTCGCGCGCCAAGCTGCTCACAGGTGAGCATCCAACCGTTACATTTGCCGATGTTGCCGGCGTTGAAGAGGCCAAAGAAGAGCTGCAGGAGATTGTCGAATTTCTCAAGGAGCCCCAAAAATTCATCGCTTTGGGAGCGCGTATCCCCAAGGGTGTTCTTCTGGTCGGTTCGCCTGGTACGGGTAAAACTTTGATGGCAAAAGCTGTTTCCGGCGAAGCTGGCGTACCTTTCTTCTCCATTTCCGGTTCAGAATTCGTTGAAATGTTTGTTGGTGTCGGCGCCAGCCGCGTCAGAGATTTGTTTGACGAAGCCAAAAAGCATTCTCCCTGTATCGTTTTTGTGGATGAGATAGATGCCGTCGGTCGCCACCGGGGCGCAGGTCTTGGCGGAAGCCACGACGAACGCGAACAAACACTAAACCAACTTCTGGTCGAGATGGATGGCTTTGGAACTGATACCAACGTTATCGTCATTGCAGCAACCAACCGACCTGACATCCTTGATCCTGCCTTGATGCGCCCCGGTCGTTTTGACCGGCGGGTCATGCTTGACAAGCCCGACCTCAAAGGGCGTGAGGCGATCCTCAAAGTGCACACCCGTGGTAAGCCTGTTTCCTCTGAGGTCAGTTTGGAGGAAATCGCCCGTTCAACGCCTGGATTTGTGGGCGCTGACCTGGAAAATTTGGTCAACGAAGCTGCTATTCTTGCCGCTCGCCGTAACATGAAGATCATCGGTCAATCCGAATTTGAGGAATCTATCGAAAGGGTCATTGCTGGTCCGGAACGCAAGAGCCGTCTGATCAACCCCAAAGAGAAGAAGATCATTGCTTACCACGAAGCTGGACATGCCGTGGTGATCAATGCCCTGCCTGAAGGTGATCCTGTACAGAAAGTTTCCATCATTTCCCGCGGTATGATGGGCGGTTTCACCCGCTCACTGCCGACCGAGGACCGCAACCTTGAGAGCCGAAAGAGGCTCATGTCCGACATGGTCGGTATGCTTGGTGGTCGTGCGGCAGAAGAAATTATGTTTGACGACATCACGTCCGGTGCTTCCAGCGACATTGAACGGGTCACCAAGATTGCGCGCAGTATGGTCACACGCCTCGGCATGAGCGAAAAGCTTGGACCGATGGTATACGGTCAAAAGGAAGAACTTGTATTCCTGGGACGGGAAATCTCTGAACAGCGCGATTATTCCGAAGCGGTAGCCCAGGAAATTGACCGCGAAGTGCAGCGCGTGGTTAACGAGGCTTATAAAACAGCAAAAGAAATCCTCGAAACCCACAAGGATAAACTGATTGCCGTAGCTGAGAAGTTACTTGAGGTCGAAACAATCTCGAACGAGGAATTTGAGGCGATATTCCCTCCTCCGGTCGACAAAACTCAGGGCATACCGGTTATTAATCCGGCCTGATCCCAAACTTGTACTCAACAAGATCCAGTGCATTCTTCAGAATCGCTGGATCTTGTGCGTTTAACCAATGAATATCCGGATCGGAAGGTTTGAACCAATTTGCCTGCCGGCGCACATAGATGCGCGTGTTGCGTTTGATCAGCGCAACGGCCTCTTCAAGGGTGCATTCTCCCATTAAATGAGCCATAATCTCGTTGTATCCGATAACCCGCATGGTATCAAGCGTTGGACCAAACCCAGAGTCTAGCAATCCCTGGACCTCCCCGACCAAACCTTGCGTGATCATGTCATCGACACGTTGATCGATTCGAGCATACAAAACATCTCTGGGGAGTTCAAGCCCAATGATCAAAGTGTTGTATGGCGGCGGTTCTTTATCCCGCAGATCGGAAAACTTTTTTCCGGTGCTCAGGATAACTTCCAATGCCCGGATGGTTCTGCGATGGTTGCGGTAGTCAATATTTGCCGCCGCCTGTGGATCGATTGCCCTGAGCATCTCGTAGAGCTTGTCGAATCCAATATGATTGCCGATGGTCTCGAGGTCCTCACGCAACTGATCGACTGGTCCGTGAGATGGCACCTGCCAGTTTTGCAGAATGGCGCGCACATACTGGCCGGTTCCTCCTGCCAGGATTGGCAACCTGGAGCGTTGGTGGATCTCATCTATGACGCGAGTAGCTGAATGTTTGTAAAGTCCCAAATTCCAGGGATCCTCAAGGCTGGCAACATTGATCAGGTGATGTGGGGCAGCGGCAAGTTCCAACGAAGAAGGCTTGGCAACCCCAATCTCAAGTTCCCGATAGAGATAACGTGAATCGGCTGAGACAATCTCAGCATGCAATGCCTGGGCCATCTGAATGGCAAACGCGCTTTTGCCTGATGCGGTTGGACCGACAATCAGCAGCAATGGCTTCTCAATCATCGATCTTCACCGACCTGAAATGAAGTATCAAAGGAGGTTGGCCTGTCACAAAATCCTCCACAACCGCAAGGTCCAGGTTCCAAAGCTCAGGATATTCGGTGTGTTCGTACAGGAAGGCATTCATCGTCGCGGCAAGAGCTTTCAGTTTCTTTTTTCCCACACTGTACTCTGCAGGTCCAAATTTTTGGCTGCGTCGCGTTTTAACTTCCACACAAGTCAACAGCCCATTTTCATCCAGCATGATCAGATCAGCTTCACCGTAGCGGCAATGGTAATTTCTTTGTACCAACGTATAGCCCTGGCTTAGCAAATGCTCCATTGCTAACATTTCACCCCAGTTTCCTGTCTTCTTCCGGGTTTGTGCGCTCATGCCAAAAGTATAATCGTTTCGCTCAGGTTCTCAAGAATTCAACGAAAGTCTCGCTTCAGCATCCATTAATACAAATTCATCTGAGCAGACCAAAACACAAAGGATGCAAATTTGCTATATTTTTTAATCCCTCCCTCGTCGGACCCACTAAAGCAAGCATAAAAATTACCTTTTACGCCAGGATTAAGATAAAATTGACCAATTACATATACAGGATTTTCTATGGCTACTTGTGAAATTGTGACAATCGGGACTGAGCTGCTGCTGGGTGAGATCCAGGATACCAATTCAAGGTTTATTGCCAGGTCACTCCGTGACATCGGTGTTGATCTTTACCGGCTTACGACAGTAGGCGACAATCTCAACCGCATCACAGCCACGCTACAGGAGGCCTTGATGCGTGCGGACATCGTCATCACAACAGGCGGGCTTGGACCAACCGTGGATGACCCTACCCGACAGGCGGTTGCCAATGTTTTTAACGTCAAACTAGTGTACAAAGAAGAATTGTGGGAGCAGATTTTAGAACGATTTAGCCGCTACAACCGCACTCCCACTGAGAACAACAAGCGTCAGGCTTTCATTCCTGCAAATTCAGTCGCTATTCCCAATCCTGTTGGCACTGCTCCAGCGTTTTATGTTGAACTTGGAGGCAAAACACTCATTTCACTTCCAGGTGTTCCGCGCGAGATGGAATACCTCATGAATACATTTGTAGTGGAATACCTCAAACATCGCTACGACCTGCGTGACGAAATCATCCTCCCGTGGGTAATTCACACTATTTCTAAAGGCGAATCAAGCATTGATGAGATCATCGGCGAGATGGAAACACTTTCCAACCCGACCGTTGGTCTTCTCGCACATCCAGGTCAAACAGATATCCGTGTCACTGCCAAAGCCCCCTCTGCTGCTGAGGCTGAGGAAATGATGCAGCCTGTTCTGCAGGAAATCCGTGAAAAACTGAAAGACTACATCTATGGTGAGAACGAAACGACCCTCGAACAAGCAGTTGCAGAGCTGCTGACCCAATCCCGAACCCGTGTTTCAATTATCGAAAGCGGGTCGGATGGTGAGGTCTTTGGAAAATTAAAGGCATACATGCCAGATGGACAGCTCACTGGAGACAATGTCGATCTGGTCTTTTCGGGCGAGACTTTGAATCGCCTCATGCATGAATACCAGGAACAAAAGAATGCGGACATGGTGCTCGCAGTCATTGTAAGCACCAAGGATTCCGATCCGCGCGTCCAGATTGCGCTGCTTCAAGATGGACAACTCTCAGAGGTCAACAGACTCTACGGTGGTCCTTCTGGAGATGCTGTCACCTGGGCAGTCAACTATGCTCTGGACATGATCCGTTGGAAATTTATTGAAAACTAAAGGAGAGAGATGCAAATTTTAACAACCATTCTCAAGAATGCAATTGTTCTGAGCATGAATCAGAACTATGATATTTTTGATCCGGGCGCGATCGCAATCGATGGTGACAAAATCGTTGCGGTTGGCCATCAGAATGAAATCCTTTCGCAATACGAGGCAAATGAGGTAATTGACTGCGGCAAAAAAGTATTGATGCCAGGATTGGTCAACACCCACACCCACATCCCAATGACCCTGTTGCGCGGATTATCTGATGACCTGCGGCTGGACGTCTGGCTGATGGGTTACATGATGCCAGTTGAACGCGAGTTTGTCTCGCCTGAATTTGTGGAACTTGGCACCAAGCTTGGTTGCGCCGAGTTCATAAGGTCTGGTGTGACAACTTTCAATGACATGTATTATTTTGAAGACCACGTTGCGGAGGCATCCGCTGAGGTTGGATTGCGCGCCGTTGTCGGTCAAACGGTAATGAAGTTTTCAGCTCCAGACGCGGAATCTTACGAAGACTCCCTCGCACTAAGCGAAGCTCTCATCAAAAAATGGCAGCATCATGACCTGATCGTCCCCGCGATCGCGCCACACGCTGTTTACACCTGCACCCCGGATGTTCTTACTTCCGTTGTGGAACTGGCGAAAAAATATGATGCCAGGGTTCACTTCCATGTTTCTGAAACGAAAGATGAAGTTGAGAATCTCCGAAAAGAACATGGCTTACCAGTGGTTCCCTATATCCGCAAGTTTGGCATGCTCGAGACCAGGATGATTGCAGCTCACTGTGTCTACCTCGATGAAGGTGAAATTCGCACTTTACAACACGCTGGCGTTGGCATTGCCCACAATCCCACCTCCAATCTCAAGCTGGCGTCCGGTTTTGCGCCGGTAGCCCGCATGATGCAGCTTGGCTGCAATGTGGGTGTTGGAACCGATGGACCTGCTTCCAACAACGACCTCGACATGTTTGAAGAAATTCGCTTGGCCAACCTGATCGCCAAAGCGTCTTCTGGTGATCCAACTGTATTGCCAGCCCGCCAAACCCTGGAAATGGCAACCATCATCGGGGCAAAAGCACTGCACATGGATGAGATCATTGGTAGTCTTGAGCCCGGTAAACGGGCTGACCTCATCCTGGTTGACATTTCCCCAGTCCACAACCAGCCGCGTTTCTTACGCGACCCCGATGGCATCTATGCTCAGCTCATCTATGCGGGTAAATCAACAGATGTGACCGACACAATGGTCAACGGCAAATGGCTGATGCGAAATCGCGAATTGCTGACCATTGATGAGCCGGCTTTACTCGCTGAGGCATCTGAAATCGCTACGAAGATAGATGAATTCCTCAAGGGACGCGAAGAGTCAGTTTATTCCAAACTGATAGCGATCGGTGGCGCTGCTGAAGAGGAGAGCTTCGAGGTTCAGGTGAAGGTCAAGGTTGACTCTTTAGCTCCCGTCTTGGAAGCTCTTTCCAAGCCTGGCATATCCATACTGCGAAAACGCCATTATCACGAATATGACACCTATTTTGGCTTTGACAGACCTTCCCAGGGGCGCTTGCGCTATCGGGAAGATGAATTCCTTGATGAAATTGGCAAGATCATCAGCGTTCGTTCTCGCTTGACTCTGATTGGAGAGCTTGATACTCCCCGGGATCTGAACGATTCCCAGATCATGCTTTCCCGCAGCCGCTATCTGGCTCCGGCAACCCATAGTCTGCGGTTCTATCAGGAGTATTTCAAACCTTCCTCCAAACTCGAAATTGAGAAGAATCGTCTGCGATATCTGGTTCAATTCAAAGACACAGAATTCTTCATTAACCTTGATACAATTCAAACGCCCAATATCGGTAAGTTCGTTGAGATCAAGAGCCGCACCTGGAGCCGTCAGGATGCCGATCAAAAAACCGCTCTCATTCGCGAGCTTGCAGAGTATCTTGGACTGGACCTGGCCCAGATAAATACCTTGGACTACCTGCAAATCGTTGAAAACACACTTAAGGTATAGAAATTAGAGGTTAGCGATGGATCCAATCAAAGTACTATTTGCTTCAGCAGAAGTTGCCCCCTTTGCCAAAGTTGGCGGATTGGGGGATGTTTCCGGTGCCCTCCCTCCTGCTATCCAGGATCTGGCGGCAGATTCGCTTGATATTCGCCTTATTATGCCTTTCCACGCGGCTACCAAGAAACTGAACCCGTCCCATCGGCTGATTGGTAACTTTTCGTTTGAGACCAACGGCCGCTCCGTTTCCACGGACTTATACGTTAGCGAGATTAGTGGAGTGCCGGTTTACCTGCTCGACAACGAGTTCATCAACCACGATTCACCGGTTTATCATGGTGACTGGGCGCTTGACGGAATGAAATATGTCACATTTTCGCTGGCGCTTTTGGAAGCTGTGCGCTACCTGGACTGGAAGATTGACTTGCTGCATGCCAATGATTGGCACACTGCCCTGTCAGTACATGCCCTGAAAACCACCTATGCCGATGATCCATTCTTCGCTGGCGTGAAAACGATCCTTTCAGTTCACAACCTGCCTTTCAACGGTTGGGGATCCCAGGAAGCCATGATTGCTCTCGGTTTGGAACCCAGCAGCGATCCTGACCTGCCTGATTGGGCAAAATTCACCCCACTTCCAATGGGGCTTTCTGCCGCGGATAAGTTTATTGCCGTCTCGCCAAATTATGCCAGGGAGATCCTGACCCCTGAATATGGTTGTGGTATCGAAGATTATCTGGAGAAACATAGTGACAAAGTCATAGGGATTCTCAACGGAATCGATGAATCCAAATGGGATCCAGCCACGGACAAAGCCATATCAAGTAACTTCAGCCTGGATAACATCGAAGGCAAATTCAAGAACAAACTCGATCTGCAAAAAGCGCTTGGATTTGAAGTCAATCCGGATATCCCTCTCCTGACAACTGTCAGCCGCTTGGACCGCCAGAAGGGAATCCCCAGCATTCTGAACGTCCTACCCACTCTCACAGATCAGCCCTGGCAATTTGCGTTGTTGGGCACTGGTGATCCCGAACTTGAGCGCCTGGCTAATGAGCTCAGCGCACATTACCCTGAGCGGATTGCCTGCATCCTTAAGTATGATGACGTAATCGCCCGTATGCTATACGCAAGCGGCGATATATTTCTAATGCCAAGTCTGTATGAGCCCTGCGGTCTCTCGCAAATGTTTGCAATGCGCTACGGCAATCTTCCGCTTGCTACCAGCACCGGCGGTTTGGCTGACTCCATCCTCGATTACTCCGCAGACCCAGCCTCAGCCACCGGATTCCTGTACACAGAAAAGAACGAAGCTGGCTTAGGCACAGCCCTCAAACTGGCTTTGGAGGTCTTTGAAGATAAGATCTCCTGGGCGATCATGCGCCGCAATGCCATGAGCACGCACTTCTCGTGGAAACTATCAGCAGGAAAATATTTGGATGTGTACCGTAAACTGCTGGCTTAGCCAGGTTCTGAAAGGGTTTTCTCTATGAAACTTGAACGTTCTTCGGGTATTTTGCTCCACCCCACCAGCCTCCCCAGCCCGGATGGCATTGGCGATTTAGGTCCGGAAGCTTATCGTTGGATCGATTTCCTCCACGATTCCGGCACACAAATGTGGCAAATTCTGCCACTTGGACCAACAGGATATGGCGATTCACCGTACCAGTGTTTTTCAGCTTTTGCAGGTAATCCCTTCCTTGTCAGCCCAATTCTATTGCTTGAATCTGGTCTTTTAAAACCCTCTGATTTGCGCCAGCGCCCGGAATTCCCGGAGACCTCTGTTGACTTTGGTCCGGTGATCCAGTGGAAGAATCATCTTCTGGACCTTGCTTATGAAAACTATCTGGGCTTGAATTCTGCTGATATTTCAGAGCAATTCAACCAATTTCAGGCACAAAATTCTGGATGGCTTGATGATTACGGATTGTTTATGGCCATTAAAGAATCACAAGGCGGACAGTCCTGGTCCGACTGGCCAAAAGCCTTGAAATTCCGCGAACCAGCCGCTCTGGAGCAAGTACGCCAGGAGCTGGCAACTGTAATTAAAAAAGTAAAGTTCAGCCAGTTTTTGTTCAATCAACAATGGCAAAACCTGAAAAATTATGCCAACTCAAAAGAGATCCGCATTATTGGTGACATGCCCTTTGTCATTGCCATGGACAGCGCGGACACATGGTCTAACCCACAACTCTTCCTGATGGATGATTCGCTCTCCCCCACCATGGTGGCTGGCGTGCCGCCTGATTACTTCTCGGTTACAGGTCAACTTTGGGGCAATCCCCTTTACAACTGGCCAGTCCATGCCCAGCAAAACTATGATTGGTGGGCTCGCCGTCTGGGTGCAGCTCTCTCCATGGTAGATCTTGTTCGGCTTGATCACTTCCGCGGTTTTGCTGCAGCCTGGCATGTGCCTTTTGGCTCTGAGACGGCCATCAATGGCGAGTGGATCAATAGCCCCGGGATTGCCTTGTTCACTGAACTTAAAAGACGCTTCCCGGATCTTCCCATTATTGCTGAAGACCTGGGCGTCATCACACCTGATGTGGAAGAACTACGCGATGGGTTTGGCTTCCCGGGCATGAAGATCCTCCAGTTTGCCTTCAGCGGCGACCCCGAGGATGACTTCCTCCCTCATCACTACCCAGTTAATTGCTTTGCGTATACCGGCTCACACGACAACGAAACTGCCCAGGGATGGTTTGATCATGCCACTCCAAAAGAGCAGAAATTCTGTTTGGATTACCTCGGTGCAAACGAAAGCGAAGTACCCCATCGCATGATCAGGGAAGTCTGGCGGTCAGTTGCAAATTTTGCTGTTGCGCCAATGCAGGATTTCCTTGGTTTGGGTTCTGAGGCTCGCATGAACCTGCCCGGATGCGCCTCAGGTAACTGGTCCTGGCGGATGTCAAAGCAAGCACTTAGCAGCGAACTGAAGGATCAGATTTATCAACTGAACTTCCTTTACAGCCGCCTGCCTGAAAGCGAGAAAATAAAAAACTCACTGATACTTCAGTCTGAAACCAGTGATATTGTCAAACCGCACTAAGATTTGATTTATGAAAAAAAGAGGCTGACTTTTACGGTCAGCCTCTTTTGGTTTAACCCTGAGGATACTTCTCGTGAGCTGCCATCGCAGCACCCACAATGCCTGCCAAATTCTGCAGCTTTGCGGCGACAACCGGAGCTTCAGTTGTCAAATACTTTGCATATTTTTCAAAATCACTGCTAATGCCACCGCCGAGAACAAAGATTTCAGGGTTGAGCAGGGCTTCATAGGTGAGCAAAACGTTGTTAAAACGGGATGCCCACTGTTTCCAGGACAATTTCTCTTTGGTTTTGATCGCCGCGGAGGCACGATGCTCTGCTTCCTTTCCGCGAATCTCAATATGTCCGAGCTCGGTGTTAGGCATCAGCTTGCCTTCCACAAATATGGCAGTGCCAAGCCCTGTTCCGATCGTCATGAACATCACCACATCGTATCGCCTCAGAGCTTCGTCTCCGAAGCGCATCTCAGCCAATCCGGCAGCGTCCGCATCATTCAGGACCACAGCCGGCTGCCCGGTTTTTTCAGTGATCATGGTTTCCAGGTTCTTACCGATCCAGTCTTTGTGAAGGTTGGCAGATGTAAAAATCTGGCCATGTTTCACCACACCGGGGAAGCCGGCGCCAATCGGACCTTCATAATTGAGTTCTTTCTTGATCTTATTGATACTTTTGACAATAACTGCCGGTTCCTGGATGGTCTTGTAGGCAATCCGAACCCGTTCTGAAACCAACAGACCGGTTTCAGTGTCCACGATCGCGCCTTTTGTAGCTGATCCCCCAATGTCAATTCCTAATACCTGCATCTCTCCTCCTTTAGTCACACCCAAAATTTAAGTGTTCTTCATAAGTTTTTGAAAAGTTATGTGTTAAACTGCCATCACATTTTGCTCTAAAAAATAGAAATTCTGTCTTGGCTGGAGCAACGGCGGCGTTAAGCGCTGCCAGGCTCGGGTTCGAAATGGGTCCAGGCGGTAAACCCGGATTACGGTATGTATTATACGGCGAATTTACCTCTAAATCGGTAAAAGTCAATGGACTTTTCCACCAGGTATTTTTTTGCGCGTCGTAACCCAGAGCATACTGAACAGTCGGATCCGTCTCAAGCAGCATCCCGATCGCCAGGCGGTTGTAGAACACGGAAGCAATCGTTGGCATCTCCTCTTCAGCAAGGGTTTCCCGCTGAATGATGGATGCCATCGTGATGGCTTGATGCAGAGTTAGACCGCTGGTCTGCAGATCGTTAGTGAACCCCTCATTCAGCACAGTGGTCTTGAAGCTAGTCAGGATCTCTGCCAGGAATTCCCCAAGTGAGATGTTTGGTTTCATGGAGTAATTACCCGGAAAGAAGTAACCCTCAAGCGTCATCCACTGAGGGATCTGAAGTTGCTCCCTGAACGCATCCGGAGGGGCTGTGGCAAGCGTGAGAAATTCAGAACCAGTGAAGGATAGTCCCAGTCCGTCGAGCATCGCGGCAATTTCTTCCAAACGCCAACCAGCGTAAATGATGAACTGCTTATCTCGTTGAGTGACATCGGAAACCAAATTTCCTACTTCGACCCCATTCAAACCGATCGGGATAGTATAGTTACCAGGCTGAATATTACGATCTTTCCCCGAATAGATGAGGTAAGCACAGGTCAGGTCACCAGATTCAACCAATTTCTTTTGCTCCAGGTTCGCGCAAAGTTGTTGAATGGATTGATCGGGTTCAACTGTTACCTTTTCTTCTTGTGATCCATTTCCAGGAGCTATGGTAAGCATCTTGTCCTTGCCCTGGTAAAGAACAAGACCGTGCTTTAATGCGGAAACAGGGCTGACAGATCTGCCTGGAAAACCAAAAATATCTCTTGTCTTGTAATTCACGTAGAATAATCCTGCTGCCAGCACGACAGCAAGTAGCAAGAAAATGATCAGGAAAACTGGCTTGCGTTTTCTAGGCATCCCCACCCTCGCCAGGTTTGGCACAGTGATCAAGATAACTCTGCAGGATCATCGCTGCAGCCTTATCGTCAAGCGCTTGTCTGCGGGAACTGCGATTTTTTTTCATTTCCAAGCTAGTAGCGATTACATTTTGTGTTGAAAAAGATTCATCCCAGGTTCGGACTGGAACACTGCAAACGGACTGTAATTTCTCCATAAATCGCAAGACAGAGCGCGCTCTTGGTCCTTCCCCACCATCAGAATCATAAGGGATTCCAACTACTATCATGCCGCAACCCTGTTCCTCACAAAGCTTGCACACTTCTTCAGCGTCCTTTGCCCGGGAAACGTGCGTGATAATGGTCAGTGGTCGGGCAAAGCTGCCAGTTTCATCGCTGATCGCGATCCCAATTCTCACATTTCCGTGGTCAATTCCGAGGATTTTCAATTCTAAGGTCCGTTTCTTCTCAATCAATTTCAAAAATTATACAATGATTCTTCCTGCCACTCCGATTGAGGGTTTACCCGACAATTAAACAAAAAGGCAGTGGCTCAATAGTCCACTGCCTTTTTTCCAACTAGTCAGATTAACCCTTCAGGTGAACCCTCAGAGCGTCACGATCCTTCTGCTCCAATGCCTGGAGGTCGCCCAAAGCCTGGGCTCTCTGCAATGTGGCAAAACTCATCCCTTCACCTGGGAT
Organism: uncultured Anaerolineaceae bacterium; assembly: GCA_964584065.1. Lineage (GTDB taxonomy): Bacteria > Chloroflexota > Anaerolineae > Anaerolineales > Anaerolineaceae > Mesolinea. Next base: position 14,531 of record CAZOYK010000036.1, read on the forward strand.
CTCAAAATCAAGTTCGGCGTCCTTGGTGAAGTGGAAGAACAGCCCGCCTGGCTGTCCACCCTTATGGAGTTGCCCGGTGGAATGCAGGAATCGCGGGCCAAAGCCCAGAGTTGTCGCTTTGTTTTCAGAATTCAAAATCTTTCCCCGTAAATCCTGCAGAAACGCGAAGTTCTCTTCGAGACGAGGAACGAATCCACTTAAAACAACATAACCTTTTTCCGGAACTCCCCTGGCATAAGCCAATAGCAGCGATTCGAGGTCAGTTTCTTTCAGGGCTTCTTCATTTCTGAAGCCGAAGACAACTGCTTCGTCGTTTTCCCAGATCGGCTCTCCGTCTTCCAGTTTGCCGCTTTTCTGGTAAGCGGTGATCACATCCTTGGCGATTGTCTTGCTCAACTGCACGTTTGGCTGGTCAAAAGCATTCACTTGCAACACTGCACATGCAATCACAGTCGCAAATTCCCAGCGATAAAACTCCTTGGCAAGCGCGTATGGTTCGGGCACAGCAATCGTAAGAACAACATGCCCATCTTGTTTCAATTTATCGACCAATTCCGATTTGGTTCCATCCGTCTTGAGATAGATAAAGATTCGATCCTCAGGATAGCTTTGACCTTTCAGGATAGGTTCATTCTCAATCGGCAGAATGCCCTTACCCTCTTTGCCGCTGCTTTCAGCGATCAACTGCTCAAGCCAGGGCACCAGGTTGCCAGCAAAGCCTTCAGCTATGAAGCTTAATTTGTCTTTTCCATGTTTTTCAGCCTCACCCAGTACCAATCCCAGCATCAGGTTGGGATTCGCCGGATATGGCACGTTTTTACGGCTCTGAAGGTCCGAAGCATTGCCCTGCCCAAGCAGTTTGTGCAGATCAATGCCCATTACTGCTGCCGGCACCAGCCCAAAGTGGGTGAACACCGAATAGCGTCCGCCAACATCCGGTCGGGCGTTAAATATCTTCCTGAAACCTTTACGATAAGCCAGATCTTGCAAGGAAGTATTGGGGTCAGTGATTGCCACAAAATGCTGACCAACGTTCTCAGGATCAAGTTTTTCCAATTCGGACCAAAAATACTTGAACGCAGACATGGTCTCACTGGTGCCACCGCTCTTGCTTGAGACAATAAAGAGGGTCTTCTTCAGATCAATTCCGCGCAAGCGAAAGGCGATCTCATCCGGGCTGGTGGTATCGATGATTTGGAGTTTAAGCCCCTTCCCGCTAACAGGCGCAATCGCCTGGCTCATCACTTCCGGAGCCAGGGAGGAACCGCCCATGCCAAGCACGAAAGCGTGCTGAAATCCTTCCGATAACAATTTATCCCTGAAAGCATTCAATTCCTCGATGATCGAAAACTGCTGCCCGGGCAGGCTCAGCCAACCCAAACGTTCCCGAATTTCCTCGTGACCTGACTCATCCGGTGTCCAGAATGAGGGTTCGTGGTCAAACAGGCTGCCAACAAAAACCTCATCCGCAGCATTTTTTACTGCAGCACGGACCGCATCACCCAGGTCAGCCAGCTCTGCCTTGAAAAAAGCCCGCTTGGTTTCAATTGTCTCGAGCAGCGAGTTGTAAGCCTGCATAAACTGTTCAACACCTTTATCCTCAAGTTCCTGGGCAATCCGGAGAAAGTCAAATCCGAGCTCCGGGAGCAGGTTAAAGTTGTCGGTTGCCTTTTGCAGGTCACGCTCAATTCGTACTCCGGTTTCACCGTGATCGAGGAATGCGGTTAAGGTCGCTGGCGGGATCGTGTTGACACTATCAGGTGCGACCAGCTCATCCACGTATAAAGTATTGGAATAGGCTTTATTCTTGGTGCCCGTTGATGCCCACAGCGGTCGTTGCACCCTGGCTCCGTATTGCTTAAGATTCTCAAAACGTTCAGAGGCAAAGAATTTTAAAAATTCCTGATAAGCCAGACGGGCGTTATCAACAGCGATATTCCCGGTAAGAGCGTTAACCTGGTCGGCTGCCAGAGGATTGGCGTCAACATATTCCTCCAACCTGCTATCCACCAGGCTGTCGATCCGTGAAACAAAGAAGGACGCAACACTCGAAATTCGATCAACCGGCAGGTTATTCTCCACCCGTTTTTCAAGACCCGCCAGGTAGGCTTCCATCACTTC
>CAZOYK010000037.1:0-16245 GCA_964584065.1 uncultured Anaerolineaceae bacterium
GGGGAGAGGCTGATCTCGAGCAGTTGCGGTCCATCCGGGCTGGCGGAACGTTTGAACTGCTGGCTGAAGAAGCGCCGGTAGAAGGTTTTGAGCGTGGTGAGAATTTGTGCGGGTGAATATTCACCCTGAAAACACTCCACGGCATTTTCAAAGACTTTCTCGGGGCTCATTTGCCTGCCGATGGCATAAAACAGGAAGAAATCGTGCAGCTCGTAAGGTCCCAGGACTTCTTCTGTTTTCTGGGAGATTTCACCTGTTTCATCCAGCGGCAGCAATTCCGGTGAGATGGGAGCACGCGCGATCTTTTGGGCGATGGCTGCGCCTGCCTGCCCAAAAAGGAACTCCCCAGCCCACACCAGCAGGCGCAAAAGCAGGGTCTTGGGGAGCCCGCAATTGACGTTATACATGCTCATGTGGTCGCCATTGAAGGTGCTCCAGCCAAGCGCAATTTCGGAGAGGTCGCCTGTACCCACCACCAGCGCGTTTTGCTGGTTGGCGAGGTCCATCAAAATCTGGGTGCGTTCGCGAGCCTGCGCGTTCTCAAAGGTCACATCGCGGAGACCCTCAGGATGACCAATATCTTCCAGGTGCGCCAAAACGGCAGGACCAATCGGGATTGTAAGCTGCGTCACGCCCGCCAGGTCTGCCAGCGAGGTGGAGCGCTGCTGGGAGGATTGGCTGCTGCCCGGACCGGGCATTTGGACTGCCAGGATATCCTTACGCTCCAGACCCAAACGATCAAAGGCGCGGCAGCAGACCAGCAGCGCCTGACTCGAATCAGCTCCGCCGCTGACGCCCAAAATCACTTTGCGCTGGTGGGTGTGCAGCAGGCGCCTGATCAAACCAGAAGATTGGATCTCCAGCAGCCGCCTGAATTGCTTTTCAGGCTCTTTGGAATTGATAAAAGGAAAGCGAACTGGCTGGATACTCTCACTGACTGTCGGTTTCAGTGGTAATGAGTGGGAAAAATGTTGATCGCAAACCACCTGGATGATCTGGGTTTCGAACGTGAGTTCCGGCGCTGCCGCCAGGCAATGACCGTTCTGCCAGATTTCGGCTTTTCCGGAGAAGACCTGGTCGGTGGTGGATTCACTGGCGCCGGCAGAACAGATCACCGTGATGCCATGCCTGGCGGCAGGGTCGAATGCGGTCTGAAGGATATCCTCAGCCGGGGGAAGGGCGGGTAAATTGATCAGGTTGATCAGTAAACCAGTTTCTGTTGAGCTTGGAGGTTGATGACCCAGCAAAATTTCTGCGTTTCCAAGCCGGACAAGATGGTTCGTGGTCAGGGAGATTAGCCTGTCTCCCAATTTCAGTTGAGCATGCTCTGGCGGGTGGATCGAGGGGCTCAAAGCCGGGCTTTCCGGCCAGGGGGCAAGCATCAGCGCTTCCACCTGCCCACTGCTGAGCAGCGCCAGTCCTTCAAAGACCTCTTCGCCAAATCCCAGGGGAAGCCCCAGCAACACTTTGGAGGACGTGCCGGCGGTCAGGCGAGCCAAGTCAGTCAAGGCCTGCAGTGCCGCGGCTTGCAGCAGCTTCTGGCGGAACAGATCGCCGCAGCTCGCGCCAGTCAGGCACAGGCGGGGGAAGATGATCCAATCCGGATCGCTCGCTTTGAGGCTTGCCAGGGCGCTTTGGATCTGCGCGCTGTTGAAAGCAACATCCGCCACGCGCACTTCCGGAACCACCACTGCCAGACGTAGATTTGAACCCGTTGAAGCTGCTTCGTTTTCCATTTTGTAACTCTGACCTAATCATAACAAGTTTTCTCATCTAGCTGATAAAATTATCCTGTTTTCCAACCTGCTGGGGAGGCACTTATGAAACTTTTTTTGCGTTCCATCCAGTTGCTGCTGATCCTGGTCTTGATCGGTTTTATCGGCATCACCCCTGCTTACTCTTCAATAGAAACCACTTTTCCTGAACCCTATCACTGTTACAGTCCCTATGAAGTGATTCTTAGCCGTCTGACTGAGATGACCGTTCTCTATCCTGATCTGGCACGCCTGAAAACGATCGGACAAAGCTTTAAAGGGCTTCCCATCCAGGTACTCCAGCTCGGCAGAGAAGTTGAAACCAACACCAGACCCCGGCTGGTGCTTGTCAGTGGACTGCAGGCGAACGCATTGGCTCCGGTGGAACTCAACCTCCTTTTTGCTGAACACCTTCTGGAATCGTATGGGGAAGATGCCAACGTCAGCTGGCTGCTGGAAGAGACTGAGATCCATTTGATTCTGGTTGCCAATCCGGATGGCAGGTTGATTGCTGAGCAGCAGGCGCTTGAGGGCGAAACGCCAACCTGGACCAAAAATAAGAACGCTTATGACTGCACCACTGAGACTGGAGGTGTCTCTCTTGGTCTGAATTTCAGTTACGAATGGGCAGCTGAAATTACGGATCCCTGTGCACCCAACTATCCCGGTCCATCAGCATCTTCCGAGCCAGAGACGCAGGCAATAGAGACTTACCTGGAGGAAATCCTGGCAGAAAATCCTGAGAGATCATTGGTCATTGATCTGCAAAATGAAGGCGACTGGATAATCACACCTTTCCTTTATAGTCCAACCGCGGAAAATCTATTTGAGAATGAGCTATTAATGCTTGCAAAAAAGCTTGCTTACGATAGCCAGGCGTTGCCCAGCCGAGGCATGCCCGATCGCATCCTGACAGGCACTTTAACCGACTTCACCTTTGGTGAGCTCCTGGCGCCTTCATTGCGCTTCAATTTGGGCCCGGCTGAAGCTGGCGGTGACGTCACACACTGCTGGTATTTCGATGGCTATTTGAAGCCAGATGGGTTGGATGCCCTCACCCGGGCTGCTATTCTGGCAGCAGCGCCATTAACCCAGGCGCAAGGACCGGAAATTACTTTTAGTACTATTGAAAATAACCTCTTTTCGACCCATATCGTGGGGCAGGCTGATGATGTCACTTTTTATAAGCCCTTGCTCAACACGGGTGATTACAGCGCGGTTCACCATGTTGCTTTTTCACTGGACAGCCCTCCCTGGCAGCAAGATGCCACTCTCACCCTGGTTGATTGGTCTCAACCAGTATCTGGCAAGACTTATCTGATGGACTTCGAGCAGACCTTCCATTTTGCAGAACTGACCCCAGGCAAGCACACCTTTTACTTCCAGGCATGGGATACAGATCCTTTTGGAGAAGCTGGTCAGGTTGGGATGATCAATGCTGTAGTAATCAACGTGCCACTATATACCTATATTCCGCTGATAAATCGTTAAGTCTTTAAAGAGATTTAATCCTTTTATTATCAATATTTATTTAAGTAGTAATAAGTAATAGGGGCTGTTGAAAGTGGGGATAAGGGCAAAAGAGGGCTCCAAATTGCCGTTGTGAACGAAGCAAAGCTTCAAAAAATTCTTTCCACAGGGGTTTGTGGATAAGTCTCAATGTTTTGTCATTACTCAACAGGGCGAAAAGGGCGGAAATAAGCTTGCGATTCTCATCCACAGTCAATTCAAATTCATCCCCTGAATTTCAAGGTTTTAGCCCGGTTTATTCACAATCTATCGGATGGATATCCACAGCAAGAAGACTGTTTATCCACAGGTTATTCACAAACCATAATTCTGGCGGTAGTCTCTGAGGATGTTATCGCCGGCGTCAATGAAGTGATCCAGGGCTTGGAGCAGGTCTTCCTTGCGTTCAGGGGCGAAATCAAGCGCGGACAGGAATTGCAGCCAGCTTTCCTGCCGGGCGGGCTCATCCGCCAGTACCATATCCGCCTGGCGCCAGGTCTCGAGCATGGGCCAGAGCACGGCGTGCAGCGCGTCGCCTTCCGCCAGGGCGTCACAGGCATTGAGGAAGTAGCCCTTGCGGTGGCGCGAGAGGTTTGGTGGGCAGGTGGGCCTGGCACTGGCGCTTTGCAGGGCAAACTCCCAGGCTGGGCGCCAATCGCGGTAGAGATCCAGGCTGATCTTGTCATTGCCGATCAAGCGGGCGAGCTCGCCGGAGAGATGGGCTTGCCCAAGCGCCTGAGCCCTTTCGGGGAAAGAGGTCATAAAACGGCGGATGGTCAGGGCTGGTCCGTTCAGGGCAGCAATCGTGTTGGCAGCCGCGCCGGTGGTTTTAAAATAGAGGTCCATCCACTCCTGGAAGTCAACCTCCTGCTCGTCGTTGAGGTCAAACCACTGCTGGCGGGCTTTTTCATTGAATTTTTGGGCACGGGCATGAATGTTTTCGGGAGTGTCGAACTGGGCGCTCACGCCAGCCTGGATGAATTCAAGCCAGTGATCCGTGTCGTGTAGGATATTGCCGTGATTGCGGAGCGAAAAGCCGATCCAGGGGTTTTGCCGCAGGCGGCGGTGGTAGGTGTAGTAGGACTGGTGGTGGTGCTCAATATCAAACGAAACCTCGTAGGTCACCCGCAGCACCTCGCGCGATTGGGCGGGATTTTCTTTATGGACAAAGACCATGTCGATGTCGGTCGTGCCTCCCAAAAGGGGCTCTGCGCTGGTGACGGATCCGGTCAGGTAAATCGCAACGATGTCATTTGGCTGACGCAGCCTTTTTGCGACGTGATCGCGTGCGGTTTTGATGAGCATTTCCGAATTGATGCGCATGAGAACTCCTTAATCGGTCAGGGGCAGGCTTTCCTGGTAGGGCACGAGCTGCAAAGCCTGGCGAATGCGGTTGATCATGTACTGGAGCGCCTGTGGATCGGCGATGAAATCAAGGTCGTCGGTGTCGATGGCAAGCAGACGCTGCTGCCATTTTGACATGCTGATGAAATCCTCATAGGCGACGGCAAGTTCCTCAATGTAAGCCCGTTCCATGCTGCGTTCATAAGGGCGGTCGCGGTGGGCAATGCGGTGCATCAGGGTGTCGGTGTTGGCGCGCAGGTAGACCAGCAGATCGGGTTGCGGGATTTTATCCGCCAGGGCAAAGTGCACTTTATGATAGATATCAAGCTCATCGCCGCTCAGGTTGATGCCCGCAAAGAGGGCGTCTTTATCGAAAGTGTAATCTGAAACAAGATTCCGACCTGCCGCCAGGGTGGATGGAATCACCTGGTGTTGATGGGTATAGCGGCTCATCAGGAAAAATATCTGGGTTTGGAAGGCATAGCGCTGCCGGTCGGCATAAAAACTGCCAAGAAAAGGATTTTCTTCAAAGACTTCCAGCAGCAGGTCAGCCTCAAAGGCTTCATGAATTAGACGGGCAAGGGTGGTTTTTCCGACACCAATAACACCTTCGATAGCTATATACACAAGCGTTCACTCCGGCTATTTGAGATGACTAAAACTATACCACAAAGGACTTGCTTGGCTAACACGCGGGCGCAGTTGTGACTTTTAGCTGCTCGTGCAGCAGACGCGAAGCTTCAATGAAATCAGGCCAATAGCGCATGGCATCGGTGCGCGGACGGGGTAAAGCGATGAGCAGGTCCATGATCACACGCGCTGGTCGGCTGGTGAGCACCAGCACACGATCTGCCAGGAAAATAGCTTCGGAGATGGAATGGGTCACCATCAGCACGGTCTTGCGGCGCTCGTTCCAGATGCGCAGCAGTTCATCACCCATGCGTTCGCGCGTCAGCGCGTCCAATTGACCAAAGGGCTCATCCAGCAGGAGAATCTCCGGGTCCTGCACCAGGCAGCGCGCGATTGATACCCGCTGAGCCATCCCGCCGGAAAGTTCATGGGGATAAGACTTTTCAAACCCTTCCAACCCAACCAGGTGGATCATATCCTGGGTCAGACTGGCAATTTCGGCGTCAGAACGGTGATCGATCTCAAGCGGCAGGCTGATGTTATCCCTGAGGGTACGCCACGGGAGCAGATTCGGCTTCTGGAACACCAGTCCGGTTTGTGCCTTGCCCTCAACCACGCCAGGAAACAGCACTTTTCCGCCGGTCGGCTGAATTAACCCAGCCACCGCCCGCAAAAGGGTGCTTTTTCCACCACCCGAGGGACCTACAATACACACGAAGGCGTTGCGCTCGATCGAGAAACTGATCTTATCGAGCACTTCCAGGCATCCATCGCTATCAACGAAGGTAACCTCGAGGTCGCTCACCTCCAGCGCGATCTCACTTTGTGAAGGCATCGCTGAACGCCTCCCGGACTTCAATTTGCCTGGTCATTAAACCCAGGTTGAGCAGAACGGTCTGCATATTTTCCCAACGTGTTACCTCAACCTCGGAGGGGTCGGGTTCGAGCTGCCAGATCTTGATCGATTCCAGCAGAACTTGCTTTTGGATCGGGTCATCTGCCGCCAGATTTTCCACGTATTTCCGGCTGACTTCGTAAGCCATGTCCGGATTGGCGGCTGTGGCAGCCAGGGCTTCGTGTATGGCGCTGACCATTCCCTGCACCAGTTCTGAACGCTCATTTAGTGATTTTTCGTTTGTCACCAGGCAGTTACCCACCAGTGAGAGATAGTCTGCCACTCTCAGAAGGTCAATTTCATAACCGCGGGCGCGTAACTGCACGGGTTCATTCGCCAGGTAAACCACCACCGCATCCACCTGTTCGGTGACCAGCGCCTCCACCTGCGTGAAGCCGATCGACCGCAGTTCGTAATCGGCATCAGTCAAACCGGCATGGGCAGCCAGGGCCTCAAATCCGATGTAATTCGCGCCGTATAGGCCTGGCAGACCAATCACTTTGCCGCGAAAGTCAGAAGGCTCGATGATCTGGCTGGTCTTTAGAGAAGCTACTCCAACCGGATAATCTTTGTACCATTCTCTCACCGAAATCACAGGCAAGCCCTGGGCACGGCTGAGCAGCACCTGCTCCCCAGAGGCAATCATAAACTGCTGGTTGTCCGAACCTACCAGCGCCACCATGTCGGCTTCGTTGCCATAAGCAAGGCTAACTTCCAGTCCATATTTGGCAAAATAGCCTTTCTCAATGGCGACATAAAAAGGCGCGAACTGAACGTTGGGTATGTAGGTCAGGTTGAGGGTAACTTTCGTGAGGGCAGGTTCTGGTGTGGCTGGAATGCAGGCGGTCAGTGCCAGACAAAGGACCAGTCCGAGGAATATCATCCGTTTCATTGTTTTCTCCTTATATTTCCTTGCGCCAGGTTTGCCAGGAAAGGACTCTGTTTTCAAGCAGCAAAACCAATCCGTAAAGACCTGCTGCCAAAGCAACCAGGCAAATGACCGCAACGAAGACCAGCGCGGTGTCGTATTGACCGCGCCCAACGTTAATAAGAAATCCGAGTCCGCGGTCTGAGGCAACCAGCTCGCCGACAATCGCGCCAATGACCGAGAGGCTGGCTCCCACCCGCAAACCGCCAAGGAACACCGGCAGGGCAGCCGGGATCTCGAGGTAGCGCAGGGTCTGGGCAGGGCTTGCCCGCAGAGAACGCATCACTTCACGCAGCTCAGGCGAAACATCCCTCAGCCCCACCAGCGTGTTAACCAGCACCGGGAAGAAGACCGTCAAAGAGCAAATGAGCACCTTGCTGAGCAACCCTGGTCCGAACCAAATGACCAGCAGCGGCGCAATGGCAGCCATCGGGATGGACTGACTGCCCACCAGGAACGGTGAGAGCAAGCGCTCTGCCAACGGGGATTTAGAAAGGGCGTAGCCAAGGAGCGTGGCGGCACTGATGCCAAAGAGCAACCCCAACAGGATTTCCCCCAGAGTAGAAGAAAAGTGGCGCCAGAGCAACCCAGTTTGGAGAACATCGAGGAATTTTTTGCCTACTTCGGCTGGGCTGGGCAGAATAAAGCCGGGCAGATTCAGCACCATTACCAACACTTGCCAGATCAGCAGGAAGAGCAGGATAGACAAGACCGTTAATAACACCCTGTTTCTGCTCAGGCGCTGCCAGAATTCATTCTTCATTGCTGATGATGGAGTCTCTTTCATGGTTCGAGTTAACTCTTCCAGGTAGTGAGTATACGATATTTGACGATTTCCTTGTAGGTCAAGGTCTATGGATTGGAAATTGCGATTTGAATCCGGCTATAATAAACGGGATGCAAGCAATGACCCCTTTTGTTCCGAAGAATATCCTGCTCATGCCGAATGCGGCGGTTCCAAAAGCCTCCATTCTGTCTGATCGTATCTCGGCATGCCTGCATACACACAACGTCAAGCACAGCATCTTTTACTACGATTACGAACATCCCGCTCAGCTTCCCCATATCGAAGGACACGACCTGATCATTGTCATCGGTGGGGATGGCACCCTTCTGAGAGCCGGTCACTTCTGCGCCCCCCTCGATATCCCTTTGCTGGGCGTTCAAGCCGGGCGGCTGAGCTTCCTGGTTGAGTTGAACGAGATTGACATTGAGAGCAACCTGAAACGTTTGCTCTCGGCAGACTACCGCCTTGAAAAACGCATGATGCTTCAGGCTGAGTTTCTCGAAAACGGCAACGTGATTCAACGCTGGGATGTGATCAACGAAGCTTTGATCTCACGGGGCAGAGATGCCCGCCCAATCGAAGTGCGGGTTGACCTGAATGAAGGCTACATGATGTCTTACATTGCCGATGGTCTGATTGTGGCGACGGCAACTGGCTCGACTGCTTATGCCCTGGCTGCAGGGGGTCCTATCCTCCCGCCAGAACTACGCAACATGCTTGTTTTACCCATCGCGCCGCATCTTTCGCTCGATCGTGCTGTCGTGCTGGCGGAGGGTGCGGTTGTCAACCTGCGGGCGATCAGCGATTTTGAGGTGGTGCTCAGCGTTGATGGCACAACACCGATCACTATTGGTCCTGAAAACAGCATCCGCGTTACAGCCAACAAAAAATCCCTGCTGATGGCGCGTTTTGGTGAACCCAACTACTTCTATCGCGATCTTGCCGGCATTCTGCAGCGGAATCCGATCCTTGAAATAGAATCTAATGACTGAACAAGCCCCAAGCGCTGATAAAAAGCTAACCCCTGAAGAAGAGGTTCAGCTGCGCTGCAATCGCTGCAACAAACCCATCACTCCTGCAACAGCAATCCTGACCGAAACGGGCTACCGCTGTGCCGATTGCGTACGTGCTCAGCAGCGGGTTTTTGACACAACCAAAAGGCTTGACCCCTATTTGGGCTTTATCATTGCCGCAGTGATCTCGTTTGCTGGCAGTTGGCTGGCAGGTTTGCTTGGTTTCTTTACTATTTTCGTTGCTCCTGGAGTTGGCACCTTGATCAGGAACGCTGTTCGCCTGGCGGTTAACCGCCGGCGTAGCAAAGCGCTCAACACAGCAATCCTCGTCGGGGCGATTGTTGGCGCATTGCCTTTGCTGATCCGGGAGATTTTGCCCCTGCTGAGCGGCTCAGGACCGCTTTTAACAGGGGGTAATAATCTTTTCCCGCTTGTCTGGCGGGCGATTTATGCCGTCCTGGTTTCTTCCTCGGCTTACGCTCAAGCCAGAGGGCTGCGTCTCTGAGGGATTATGCTGGAAGAACTGCGCATCCGCGATTTTGCCATCATCGATGATCTGACACTCCAATTTGCCTCTGGTCTTGTGGTGTTCACGGGTGAGACCGGTGCGGGGAAGTCCATCATTCTGGACGCTTTGGGGGCGATCCTTGGCGCACGAGTGGACACAACCAGCATCCGCAAGGGGGCTGACCGGGCGATAGTGGAAGGCTTTTTCCGCCTGGATGGGACTGAAAAAGAGTTCATCAACGAACTGCTGGACCGCGAAGGGCTGCTGGAAGATCCAGACCGGCTTTGGCTCGGGCGTGAGATCCGGGCTGAGGGACGGACGATTGCCCGCGTGAACGGGCGAACGGTCAGTTTGAGTGTGCAATCTGAGATTGGCGAAGCTCTGGTGGATGTGCATGGGCAATCCGATCACCTTTCCTTGTTAAAGGTAAGAAATCATCGTGATCTGCTCGACCGTTTCGCGCACGATCAGGAAAACCTGACCCTTTATCAGAGTCAGTTCAAAGAGTGGTCGGCTTTGGGGAAACAGTTGTCCGAACTGCACGCGATTGAACAAACTGCCCGCGACAGGGCTGACATGCTAAAGTATCAGATACAGGAAATCGGCGACGCGCGGATTAAGCTGGACGAAGAAGAGAGCCTGGCACAGGAACGCACGCGGTTGATGAACGCTGAAACGCTGAGTTCTCTCAGTCAGTCTGTGCTGGCATCATTGGATGAGGGTACGGAAGGCAGCTCCGCCGCTACTGACTTACTTGGTCAGGCTGCCCACGATCTGGAAGAACTGGCCCGCATCGATCCGCAACTGCAGGCTTTGGCGCAGCAAGCTGAAGACGCGCTAAGTTCTGTTTCTGATCTGACGTATGAATTGCGCGGATACCTTGAAGGAATTGAGTTTAATCCCAACCGGCTGGACCAGATTGAAGAACGGCTTGATCTCTTCAATCGTCTGAAGCGAAAATACGGTGGCTCGCTGTCTTCGGCTCTGGCACATTTAGAGAATAGTGTTGCTGAATTGGAGAAAGTGGAAGGCGTAGAAGAGCAAATCGCTGAAGTGAAAGAAAAATTGATCCAGATCAAGCAAGTGCTTAGCATATCGGCTGCGCAGCTTTCTGATCAACGAAAACTGGCTGCCAACCGGCTTGCTGACGGCGTGGAGCAGCAACTCCACCTGCTTGAAATGGAAAATGCCCGCTTCCAAATTGCCCTGGCAGCAGTGGAATCAGAACAAGGGCTGACTCTGGGCGATCGCAAGCTGGCGTTTGACGCGAATGGCGTGGACCAGATTGAGTTTTTAATTGAAACCAACCCGGGCGAAGGCTTTAAGCCGCTTGCAAAGACCGCGTCTGGCGGAGAGACTTCCCGTTTGATGCTGGCACTCAAAACTGTGTTGGCGGAGGTGGATCACATCCCAACGCTGGTGTTTGATGAGATCGACAGCGGAATCGGGGGCAGAGTCGGCATGACGGTGGGTGGGATGCTCTGGAATCTCGGCAAGCAGCACCAGGTTTTATGCGTCACGCATTTGCCGCAGTTGGCAGCCTTTGGTGATCAGCACTTCCACGTCAGCAAGCGCAGTGATAACGGGCGAACGGCAACCCAGGTGGATCAATTGCAGGGAGAAGCACGCGTTTCGGAATTGGCAGCAATGCTTGGCGCCAGCACATTTGTTACATTGGAATCAGCCAGGGAAATTTTACGCACAGTCGCAAAATTTACTAGTACAATATAGACAAATCATTCAACGAGCAGGTATCGTTACCAAATTAACAACTTCATCAAAAAGTGCACGATTTGTGCTGAAAGGGATAATATGGCCAAACTGGACGAAGTCCTTGCAGTCATTTTAGGTGGAGGTCAGGGCAAGCGGCTCTATCCGCTCACCGCTGAGCGGGCTAAACCGGCTGTTCCAATCGCCGGGAAGTATCGCTTAATTGATATTCCAATAAGCAATTGTATCAATTCAGGTATTTATAAAATTTCCGTTCTAACTCAATTCCTTTCAGTTTCTTTACACAGGCATATCACCCGAACCTATAATTTTGACAATTTCCACGGGGGCTGGGTGCAGGTCTGGGCTGCAGAGCAGACTATCGAAAACACGGATTGGTATCAGGGCACCGCAGATGCGGTTCGCAAGCAAATCCTTGAGATCCGCTCAAGCCGTTCGAAGTACGTGCTGATTTTGGCGGGCGATCACCTCTACCGCATGGACTATTCCAAGATGGTTGATTTTCACATTGCCAATGGCGCTGATATCACCGTGGCAGTTCAACCGGTGCTCAAGGAAGATGCCTTTCGCTTTGGCATCCTCAAGAGAGATGAAGACGGACGCATAACGAACTTCGCCGAAAAGCCCAAAGATCCAGAGATCCTTGCAACGTTAGTCAGCCGGGATGACCCCGAATCGCCCTACCTTGGCTCTATGGGTATCTATATCTTCAACGTGGACCTGCTGGTGGACGTGCTGCGGAATGATTATACTGACCATAAATTGGATGACTTTGGCGGAGATATCATCCCTCACCTGATCCGTACTGGCAAAAATGTGTTTGGCTACAACTTCGAAGGCTATTGGCGCGATATCGGAACGATCCGTACTTTTTATGAGACCAACCTTGAACTGACTGAGGAACATCCGGAGTTTGACTTCTTCGATCCTGCTCACCCCATCTTTACCCACCCACGTTATCTACCCGGTTCACGCGTAACAGGAGCAACTTGCAAGAATGTCCTTCTGGCAGAAGGCTGCGCGATTGCGGGCGCTGTTTTGGAGCATTCGTTGATCGGTCTGCGCAGCGTCATCGGGGGCGGCACAGAAATACGCGACACGATCGTGATGGGTGCGGACTGGTATGGCAACCAAACCAACGGCGCACCGCTTGGAATCGGACGCAACTGCAAGATTCAAGGCGCGATCATCGACAAAAATGCCAGCATAGGCGATAACGTTGTGATCAAACCATTCCCCGCAGATCACGAAGTGGACCATGCCCTTTACAAAGTGCGGGAAGGTATTGTGGTGATCCCAAAGAACACCACCATCCCTGCCGGGACGATCATTCAACCCTGATTTACTCTCAAAAACCAAGGGCTCTGGCACTTACCGGAGCCCTTTGTCTTTAATTACAAGCTCCTTAGTTGGTAGACGGCGATACCAAAGGCAATGGACACGTTGAGTGATGTTTTCTCGCCGCACATGGGTATGTACAGAACCTGATCGGCGATTCGCAGGATAGCAGGATCGACCCCTGCAGGTTCGCTGCCTGCCACCAGCACTATTTGACCTGGCAAGGGGTGGTTTAATCGAAAGTCCTGAAGAGACTGAGCAAGCGGTGTGTACTCAAGCGCAAGGATCAGGCAATTATTGGCTTTGAGTTCTGCGAGTGCCTCAGGCAGATTTGGGTGATAGCGCCACTTTATGCTTTTTTCTGCTCCCAGGGCGGTCTTACTGATTGCTGGTTGCTCCCTGGGGGTGGGGGTAATGCCACCCAGGATTAGCTCTGCCAGGCCAGCGCCATCCGCAGTGCGAAAAATGGATCCCACGTTATGCACCGAGCGGATATTGTCAAGCGCGCCAATCAGTCTAAACTTGGGATTTGAAGCAGACGGAGGCTTTTGGGTCAGGATGCCGGCCTCGCCTCTGTTGAGGGGTGCACCACAGCGCGGACAGTAGCGCCCGTCGCAGAGCTTGGTATCAAGAGGAAATCGCAATCCACAATGGGAATTGCAGCACTCGAAGAAGACATAGTTTGAATTGGATGTTTCCACGGACTAATTTTACACCCGGGAAAAATTTAAATAGTTAGGCGCCTGGGTGAGGGGGGCACCCAAGCGCCTAACTATTCATAGTATACAGGAAAATTGTGGAATTGCAAGTGGTGGAATACGAATTTAACCCAGATTTATGAAATTCCTACAAACGTTAAACTTTTATTAATAATTGACCGAGAATCCGGTTACAGCTTCAGCCGCCAATCACAGCTTGTCCGGCTTGGGTGCAATAGGGCAAAATCTGGTAACCCTGCATGATCAGTTCGTGTAATACCAGATCCAGGGATTCGATCGTATTTTGACGATCCTCCCCGCCATCGTGGAAGAGAATGACTCTGTTTGGCTGCAATTTGTCGATGAAAACAGCAAGAATGTCCTCAGGATCAGTTCCTGCCCAGTCACGGGTGTCCAAATTCCACATTGAAATACTGTAACTCATACCCATTGCATACGAGTAAACGGTCTCGTTGGACTTCCCATAGGGCGGACGCAGACATTTGGTTATCTGCCCTTTGAGTTCGGGGTGGTCTCTGAGGGCGTAACGGATGGATTCCTCCGTATCACCGACCTCAAGTGAAAAATCCTGAAAACTAAGTTTGGTTAGATCGAGATGGTTGAAAGTATGATTGGCAAGCGTATTTCCATCGTTTGCGATCTGGATGATTGTGTCTTCAAAGCTGGCTGCGTTCCGTCCGATCATATAAAAGGTGGCGTGAGCCTGGTATTTTCTCAAAACAGCCAGCACCTGGGGCGACCAGACAGGATCCGGACCGTCGTCGAAGGTAAGGTAAACCTTCCTATCCGGGTCAGCAGAGGGCAAAGGGGCTGCGTCGACCTCTTCCGGGGCGCCAGAATCAGTCCAATTTTCAACAAAAGTGGTCAGGGTTTGGGTTTGTTCAGCCCCCGGACCCGGGTCAGCTTGAACTGAACCCGAAATCGGGATAGCCAGGGTCAATATTATCGCGATCAGAAACCAAACCTTTTTCATACTTGCCTTACTTGAATTATAGTTGAGCACTCCTGTTTTGCAAGCCAGTGTCCAGTGACTAACGTGTCGAGTTCGTTTACGGTGACTCGATGATGTTCACAGGCATAGCCTGCCAGTCTTTGCCATTATTTGCCGTCATGTAAATCCGGTTTTCGAGCAGCGTCTCTGGTGTGATCGTCGCTGTGAGGAAGCCGACCAGGTCGTCAGTCATTTCCAACGACAAAGGAGTGACCTCGGAGGGCAGACCGGAGGTGGTTTCGGTCCAGGTGGCTCCGCCATCTTCAGTTTGCCACATTTTTCCCTGCCCATAAGCCACACCTGTCAGCAGCGATCCAAAGTCAAAGAACTCGACATTTTCAATCGTTCCCACATACTGCCAGTTTTCGCCCGCATCGGTGGTGCTGCAAAAGTAGGTGACGCTGTTCCCGTCAAACAGATAGGACCGGACTGGGAGAATGGCAGTGGTGGCGTCGATCTGGATGACCTTATCCACGCTGGTTTCCTGATTTTCGTCCACGGGCAAACCTTGGCAACCGGACTGATTCCAGGAAAAGCCGCCATTTATAGTACGAAATAAATAAACTGCGCCTGGTATAGGCACAGAACCACCAACTAACCCAATATTAGAGCTGAGAAAGCCGAAGTGGCTCTTTATACCGCCGGTGGGGAGTCCGTGGTCGTCCGGGTCAGCCGGATCGTGCTCAAAGCGCAGATCCCAGCTTTGACCGCCATCAGCGGTGTAGTAGAGGCTGACATACTGCGAACCAGCGCCAACGCCTAGATCGGAGAGGATGTACCCCTCGTTGGCGTTAAGCAATGACATTTGCCCGCAGGGAAAGTCCAGGTTGTGGGTCTGCCAGCTCAGACCTCCGTCGATTGTTGCGTAGAGTGTCGCTGAGAGATCTGATTGCGTTTGGCAAATCCAAGCGGTTTCGCCGTCGAGAAATGAGGTGTTGGTTCCCCAACCCGATCCTTCAGCTGACATTCCCGTGGGGGTGACTGTGAGCCAGTGCTCGCTAATATTCCGGGTATTGTAAAAGACAGTTTGGTTCAGGTTGCCAGCCCAGCCTGTACCCCCGGCGAATATGTATAGGTTAAATAAGGGTGAGAGATAGTTTGGGGTCGAAGTAGGGGAGCTGATGCTTACCGGAAGGGTAAGCTCGGGAGTGCTCGTTGGCGCGCTGATGGTTGCTGGCAGGGTGGGTTCGGGAGTGCTCGTTGGCGCAGCGGGCGTGTGTACGCAGTTTGTAAGCACTATTAAAGCCGCAAACAGGGTAAAAATCAATCGTTTAGTAATCATTACCGCCTCCAAATCATGTCGGTCAGTTAGGATGATGCACGAATTGTGCCTGTTTTACGGCTGAATCAAACGGTTATGTTTCACGTGAAACATCCTTGGTGAAAACAGTTGCTGGCAACTCAGGTTCCACATTTAATTCCTGAAAACCCATTCCTCACGGCAAAAATTGTCTTTGTCGGTGATAAATGAGATACCCGTGAATACCCCATAGGCCGGAATGCGCCTCATTTGTGCACTCCGCCAAGAAAATCAATGTCGGAGTGAGCCTGCAACACACTTTTGCCAAGTAAAGTCCCAAGACCGGCTCATTCCGACCTGCCCCCGAAAAATTTCTAGTAATATCATGAAAGCTTTATTTTGACTTTTTTTACCTCAGATCGACAAACCTGGTTATAAACAAGTCAATAGGCTGGAGTAGTAAGAGTTGTTTCACGTGAAACATTCCTAATGAAATAAATCTTTGAGGTGTGGAATCCCTCGGTTTTGAGAGAATCCCAATAGGTTTCAGTGATCCAAGAGGGAGAACGGCGATCAGCTGGGTCTTGAGCATCGAAAGCGAGACCCAACGGCGGTTCGAGGCATTGGTGTTAAGAGACTATTTTCATCAGCGTGAGGTGAATTAGTGCTCTTAGGGTGCTCGCTCTGTTTTGATGCTTTGTGGGGATGGAAAATGTCCTCAGCGCGAGTCGAATAAGTGCCCTTGGGGTACTCGCTATGTTTTCAGGGTCTTTGGGGTTTTAAAAGAAAAAATGTCCTTGGAACGAGTCGAATAAGTGCCCTTGGGGTACTCGGAATGTCAATTTTGGCTATTAAAAG
>CAZOYK010000038.1:0-16212 GCA_964584065.1 uncultured Anaerolineaceae bacterium
GCAAAGAATCTTTGCAGGAATATCTTCGCGGCTAACCTATGATTGGTATAAAAGTGGCTGGTGAATCTCACCAGCCACTTTTTTTTCTCTAGCTAATAGCTTTGCTAATCAATTTACGAATTTGCCCTTCCACGTCTAAGTCCAACTTGGTCAGAGCGAAGGAGGTCGCCCAAAAAGGACCATCATCCAGATTAGCGACATCGCTGAAACCCAGGGTGTTATACCTTGATCCAAATCGATGTGCGCTCTGGAAAAAGACCAGGGTCTTGCCACCCATCTGGTAAGCAGGCATGCCATACCAGGTTTTTGGATACAGGTCAGGAAATTCCTCCTTGATCATCTCGTGCAATCTCGCAGCAATTTCCCGCTCCCCATCAGGCATTTCGCCAATCTTGTCCATCACAGCTTGCTCATTACTTGCCTTGGTTCGGTTTGATTTTTCAGCCTTGAGCTCATTGGCTCGCTCCTTCATGGCAGCTTTCTCTTCATCTGACCAATCCGATTTTGTTCTTTCAGTGCGTTTTTGTTTATCTTCAGACATGACAACCTCACTGAAGTCATTCTACAAAACTGTCCACTGGCTGTAAATTCGCTGTACAGGTTTACCTGGCGAGGCTTTGGATTAAACACAAAAGGCATCCCAAAATATGGAATGCCTTTTTTTGTGCTGTTAATTTATTCTTACTTTTTGTTGGCTACGATAGCATTGACTGCATCACCGACAGATTGAATAGTTCGGGCATCTTCATCGGAAATGTTGATATCGAATTTTTCGCAGAACCCATCGATCAGGAAGAATTGATCCATCGAATCAGCCTTAAGATCCTCAATGAAACGGGTTTCCAGAGTGATTTCGTCCCCATCAATTTTCAGGACATCCATTACAACAGTCTTGACTGCTTCGAAGATTTCGTTTTGTTCCATTTCTTACCTCTATTGTTATAATGACCTTAACTGTAACACAATTGTTTGACATTTATTGTAGCCTCTACTATAACACTCTATGATGAAAAAAGATGCACTCCTCCCCCAAAGAAAAGACGATCACTTGAAGATCAACCTTGAGCAGGATGTCCAGTCGGGCATCTCAACCGGTTTTAAAAGTTTACGTCTAAAGCACAAAGCCTTGCCAGAGTCGGAGTTTGAACTCGTCGATACCTCATTGACCCTCTTCAACAAACAACTTACCGCTCCAATTCTGATCTCTTCCATGACGGGCGGCACTGCGGCTGGCGCTGCGTTCAACCGCACACTCGCCCAGGCTGCAGAGCAGTACGGAATAGCGATGGGTGTCGGCTCTCAACGGGCTGCCATCGAAAACCCGGAACTGGCAGAGTCCTTCAAGATCCGCAGATTTGCCACAAAGGCACTGCTTTTCGCCAATTTAGGTGCAGTCCAGCTCAACTATGGCTATGGGATCGAGGAAAGCAAAAAAGCGGTCGACATGCTTGAGGCAGACGCGCTCTATTTGCATCTCAATCCCCTGCAGGAAGCCCTCCAGCCCGAAGGTAACCACAATTTTTCAGGCTTGCTGCCAAAAATTGAGCAGATATGCCGATCCCTGCCTGTTCCTGTTTTGGTAAAAGAAGTTGGCTGGGGTATCGGCATTGAAACTGCAAGGCAACTCCTGGAAGTTGGTGTCGCCGGCATTGATGTTGCTGGAGCGGGAGGAACGTCCTGGGCAAAAGTTGAGATGCATCGCCAGCCTGATCCCAAGAGAGCCGCGATCAATTCCGCCTTTAGCGATTGGGGCATCCCAACTGCCCTGAACCTCCTCCAGTTGCGCGAACTTGAAGGCAATCCTCTAATCATCTCTTCCGGTGGGTTGCGCGATGGCGTTGACCTTGCCAAGTCTCTTGCGCTTGGTGCGAAGCTGGGCGGTTTTGCGCGCAAGTTTTTACTTGCTGCAAATCTTGGTGAAGCGGAATTGAACAACCAGATCGAATTGATCAAAACGCAGCTGAAAGTTGCCATGTTTGCCTGCGGTGTTGGCTCCCTGCCGGAATGGAACATTAACCACCTCGAAGGCATCGAGCAAGCATGAACGACCTGACGGAATTAAAAGATCAGTTCGAACAAAGCCTAAAGCAGCTTGTGCTCGGCCGCACTCCGGAAAGCCTTCCGGGTCTGCGAGAAATGGTTAGTTATCACTTTGGTTGGAATGACCCTTCTTCCAAAACCGGCAAACGCCTGCGGCCGATGCTTTTGCTCACAAGCAGCCAGATGTTTGGCATGCAATCATTGGACCTGATGCCTGCTGCTGTCGCGATGGAAGTGCTGCACAATTACACCCTTATTCATGATGACATCGAGGATCAGGGTGAGACCCGGCATGGACGTGAGTGCCTCTGGCGGAAATATGGGCTGGCTCAGGCTTTGAATATTGGCGACTTCTTATCCACGATGGCGCATGACATATTCTATGAGGTTGAAGCGCTGGTGAATCCCTCTAATTTTGCCAGAGCCTACTCAGTCTTTCGTCAGGCCTCCATGGATGTTATCCGTGGACAATATCTGGATATGGATTTTGAGACAAGTGAATACATTTCTGTTGACCAGTACCTCGAGATGATTCGTCTGAAAACATCGCGCTTGATTTCAGCCTCCATAAGAATTGGAGCCCTGCTTGTCGGTGTGGAGGATGAAACTGATGTTCTCCTTGAAGAGATTGGTGAGCACGCTGGCCTGGCTTTTCAGATCCAGGATGACTACCTTGGCATCTGGGGAGACACAAGCACCACCGGTAAGTCCAACCTCACCGACCTTACAACGCGCAAAAAAACCTACCCGATCCTACTCGGCTTGGCAGCATGCCCACCGTTTAAGGCTGCCTGGGATGCTAATCCAAAAATTACCCCGGAACTTGCGAGGGAAATGGCTGTAATGTTGGCTGAAGCCAAGGCAGATGAAAGAACAAAAGAAGAGGTTCAGAACCACCTGAGCGTGATTCAAGGAGCCGAGGAAAGGTCAGCTTCCTTCGGCAGCAATAAACGCTCTGGTTTGTGGGAATTACTCGATTCCGCTTTTACGCCGACTTATGCTTCGACTTCGAAGCCGGGTTCCACGATTTAGCACGCCAGCTGGCAACGATCAGGCCAAAACCAATCCAGTAATAAGGCAGACCAAACGTGTCCAGGCTAAAGCCTTCCACAATCAGGGCAATGATCAACAGTTGGCCTGCCATCCCCATTGCCTTAAAAAGCCCGGAATGTTTACGCTTTTCGATGTCTTTTGCGTCCCGCCAATGCTCCACCACCCAGGCTATAAAAATTGAAAATCCGACTATGCCGGTCTCTGACAGCAGTCTCACCCATAAGTTCTTCGCGTTGGGGATGAAACTGTCGTAGAGTAAAGCTGAGAGAATTTCAGGCAAGCGATAGCCAAAACTGGGCGTTGTTTCAGGGAAGTAGTAGCCTGCCACTCCTAATCCACTACCAAAAAAAGGATGATCCACAAAGGCATTGAAAGCTGATTGCCAATAGATTATTCTCTCAGCAAAACCAAGCCGACCTGCCCAACCCATGATCCCAAATTGTTGTAATACCTTGAGATTGAACAGCTGTTCCATACGAGGATCAACTCGCCTCATGACTTGTCCGGCTGAAAAGATTAACAGTAGCATGATAAAAAGCAAGAGAAGCCAAAGTATGAACTTGGAAATGATGGACCGCCACGCGTCGTGCTTTCTTCCTGTTTCTTTCTCCTTTCTTTCCGACCATCTGTTAATCTTTGAATTTGCGAGTCTAAAAAATAGAAACATGGAGACTGCAATTATCGTTAGCCATCCAATCCTGGAGAAACTGAGGAACATGCTCATGATTCCGCCTGTGAGCAGGAGAGCTTCGAAGGGAATTCTTCCAAACAGCTTTCTGTGGTAAATGGTTTCATTTTGTGCAGTAAAACCGAACCAAATCGGGATGTAAAGGATGTTCAGCTGATGTGCCAACCATGAAGGCTCATAGGCCAGACCAGTGGCACGACCGTCAAAAAGCCTGCCAGAACTGGAAATGATTCCCTGAAAGGAAACTAATGCCTGGGGGAATGTGCCGGACAGCTTGTAGGTTACGTACTGAAGACCAACCACCAGGATGATGATAGCCCCACCCAAATTGATCCATCGCAACGCATCGCGTATTTGGTCCTGATCTCGTAAACAATAAATCGTGACAAGATAAAACCCGAACCCAAACAATAGTGTTACCAAACCTTCTAAAGCGTTTCTCCAAACAGGGATCGCACGAAAACTTGGTAATTCCCTAAGGAAAGCAAGCGCTAGCGAAAAAATAGCGATCAAAAAGAAAATGTACAGAGGTTGAAATTGTCGTGGAAGTGCTTTGCGCCTTAGAAATTCAGGTAGCACAACGACTAAGACTAGCAGAACCATCGGCAAAAACGACAGAGGGGCGACCATGGTCCCGAAAAAAAGCTTCGAGAGCAGAGGAAAGCTCGTTATTGGCAAAGCCACCAACAATAGCTTCCAGGTTACGTCCGCAAGGGTCTCCCTGAATTTACTCACGCTCTGATTCTTTCGAAAGTAATTCCCCAAGAATTAAGGCCAGGACCAAACCTGCCAGTGCCCCTGCAAGTATTAAGATTGATCGTTGATATGCAATAGGACGGTCCGGCGTGAGTGCTGCTTGATACTGGCTGATATTCAACTCCGAGGTAAGACCCAGGCTCAAGGGACTTTCCTCCAAAATGATAAGCTTAGTTTCGCTCGCTATTTGCGCAGCTTTTTCCTCTGTCAATGATTGGCAAAAAGGGAGCGCTTGCTTGGTTGCATCTTTACTACAGACCGTTAGCAATGCCTGG
Source organism: uncultured Anaerolineaceae bacterium (assembly GCA_964584065.1). Taxonomy (GTDB): domain Bacteria; phylum Chloroflexota; class Anaerolineae; order Anaerolineales; family Anaerolineaceae; genus Mesolinea. The sequence goes on from CAZOYK010000038.1 coordinate 4,813, forward strand.
GTGGCTTTGGCTTGCGAAAGAGAGAGCGCATGCGTATACGCCTCATTCAAACGTTTGTAGGCTTTTTCCGCCCAGGTAGTAGCAATGAGTGCTGCCATTTCAGGGTCATTATCCCTCACTTTGATCAGGGTACTCATCAATTGACGCTCGATCGTGGTTTTTCCAGTTAACTCAGCAACGGTGTAGGTTACTCCCTGATCAGCCAAGCTTTGCCTAACCCCTTCAACCACATCAGAATGAAGCAAGAGCGTTCCTACAAGGTCGACCTGGGAATCAACCATGATTTCTGACACGTTAGAGCCAGTGACAACCTCCAGGTTAGTAGTCAGTTTCGCGGTCGCTTCGTATTTCGGAGGCAGGAACAGGCTGATGATTAACCCAACTAACGCACCAAGAACCATAATACCCGCCACACCAAGCCAGTCAGCAGGCTTCGCATGAAAAATCCTGGGGCTGAATTCAGTCTTTTCTGAGGGCTTTACCTTTTTTTTCATCAGTCTCCATCACTCATGAGCTTTTTGGTATTTTAACACTGCCCTCAGGGAATGACAAACCCATCCTTCTGCTGGTAAAATCCCATTATGCTCACCTATCACATCGATAAACCGTTGATCAATTGTGCTAACGTGCTGGGAGAATGCCCCATTTGGGATCCAGACCGCCAAACGCTCTTTTGGATTGACATCGACCTGGGATTGCTCTACGAGCATGACCCAGCAAGCCTCGCGTTGAAAGTTAACCAGATTGGTCAAAAATTGGGTTGTATTGCCTTAACCGAAACGGATACCTTACTGCTCGCGACTGAGTTCGGGTTTGCCTTCCATCGACCCGGAGATCCTCCGCCGGTAAACTTCCTCGATGTGATCCCCAAAGGCACTGGTTCCATGTTCAACGATGGCAAGGTCTCACCCGGTGGCGAGTTTTGGGCAGGCTCAAAAGGTCCGCAAGGCACTTCTAAACTCTATCGTCTATCGCACGATTTTACTTGCAGCATATTGCTGGAGAATATTTCGATCTCCAATGGAATTAGCTGGAGTTTGGACGGAAAGTTCTTCTTTCACACCGATTCCCTCGATCATTCCATCTATCGCTATACGCTGCAGGGTAAAGAACTGACCAACAGACAGATCTTCTACACTCCCCCACGAGGTACGCCAGACGGGCTGACTATCGATGCGGACGGAAATCTTTGGGTAGCAATCTGGGATGGCGGGCGGGTGGTTCAGCTCTCGCCTAAAGGTAAGGAGCTGGCACAAATCCTTATGCCAGTCAGCCGCCCCACCTCAGTCACCTTTGGCGGCAACGACCTGCGCACGCTCTACATTACCAGCGCGTCTGTTGACCTGCCTGAAAAAAGCGCCCAACCTTTTGCTGGAGCGCTCTTTTCAATTAAATTAAGGGTTTCGGGATTGCCTTCACAACGCTTTATGCTACGCGCAAAGCCTTAATATTTATAAACACAATCCCTAATCTTCTTCATCTTCCGCATTCTTCTCTTCCCTGAGACGATCGTGGGTGTTTAGGATACGCTTCCTCAACCTCAAACTCTCTGGGGTGACTTCCAATAGTTCGTCTGGTCCCAAATATTCGATCATTTCATCCAGGCTCATTTGCCTTGGAGGATTTAGCCTTTCATCCAAATCCCGAATGGATTGGCGCATGTTGGTCAGGTGTTTTTTCTTGGCAATGTTGATCGAAAGGTCCTGCGACCTTGGTGTTTCGCCGACGATCATGCCTTCGTAGATTTCCACTCCGGGACCAATGAACAGGATTCCCCGCGGTTCAGCATTTTTCAAGCCATACGTTGAGGACACTCCATCCTCCCGGGCGACAATCGAACTGGAGTTTCTGCTCTCAATGGAGCCCTCAAGCGGCTGGTCGCCTACGTAAAAGCTGTTGAGAATACCTCTCCCACGGGTTGCATTCAAGAATTTATAACGAAAACCTAACAAACCGCGGGTTGGCATGGAATAGATCAGGTGAACTGTTCCATCCGGATTGTTGGTCATATTGGTCATTTTGCCTTTGCGCTGACCAAGCATTTCAACCACAATCCCGACACTGTCGCTGTCGACATCGATGTGGACTTCCTCGAATGGTTCCAACTTCCGCCCTGATTCGTCCTCAACTATGATCGCTTCAGGTCGGCTGACCTGGAATTCGTACCCTTCACGCCTCATGGTTTCAATCAGAATACCGAGGTGAAGCTCACCTCGCCCGGAAACCAGGAAAGTATCTTTTTGATCCGTTTGAGCGACTCGCAGAGCAATATTCGTCCGAAGTTCCTCCGTCAAACGCTCCCAAAGCTTCCTGGTGGTACCCCACTTGCCCTCCCGGCCACTCAAAGGCGATGTGTTGACCCCAAAGGTCATCTGGACCGTCGGCTGCTGGACCTTGATCGCGGGGAGAACAATCGGATTTTCCACATCTGCCAGCGTCTCACCTATCTGAATATCCTTAAGACCACCTATGGTCACAATCTCACCGGCTTCAGCAGTATCTATGGCAACCTTCGATAAACCCTGGTAGGCAAACAGATATTTTGCCTGGATTTTTTCTGCAGTGCCGTCCAGTTTGAGGCGCATAACCTGCTGACCTGCCTTGATACTCCCAGCGTTGATCCTGCCAGTCGCTGTTACCCCGCTGTATTCGTCATAACCCAGGTTGGTCACCAGCAGCTGGAAAGGCGCTTCAATGTCAGCCATCGGTCCGGGTATGTTTCGCAGGATGCTGTCGAACAAAGGGATCAGATTTTCTGCAAGCTTTTCACTGGTTCCTGCCCATCCTGCCAGCCCATCAGCATAAATGATTGGGAATTCAAGCAGCTCACTGCTGGCTCCGAGCTCAACAAACAGATCAAAAGTCGCGTTGAGTGCCTGGTCAGCGTCAGCATCCCGCCGGTCCAGTTTGTTGATCACAACGATAGTAGGCAGATTCTTCGCAATTGCTTGCTTTAAAACAAATCTTGTTTGCGGCTTGGGTCCCTCAACAGCATCCACCAGCAGCAGCACGCCATCAACCATGTTCATGATGCGTTCTACTTCTCCGCCAAAATCAGCGTGGCCTGGAGTGTCGACGATGTTGATTTTAATCAAATCCCCTGTTTCAGGATCCGGCAAGGTGATGGCTGTGTTCTTTGCCAGAATGGTAATTCCGCGTTCTCTTTCGAGATCATTAGAGTCCATGATCCGTTCCTGGACCTTTTGGTTCTCTCGAAAGACCTTGGCTTGTTTTAACATGGAATCAATCAGGGTCGTCTTGCCATGATCCACATGCGCAATAATCGCAACATTTCTTATGTTCTTACGTTCCGCCAACATTAACAATTCTCCACTTTCAAATAAAAAACCCGGCGAACCGGGTTTCTGCTATTCATTCAGACCAATAACGTCCCAAAAAAATGGGGGCGCTTCCACCGGTTCGTCAACTATCTCAACCGCGTCTCTCAGTTTTTCCAAAACCTGGTTTAGTCTTTCTTCATCATTGGCGTGAACCTCAAAAAGAGGCTGTTTTTCAGCGACAATCTCACCAATTTTCACTTTGACCAGGATGCCGACTCCAAAATCGATTTTGTCATCTTTTTCGAACGACCAGCACCGAGCGTCACTGAGCTCTCGCCAACTTCTTTCGCATCCACAGATTTCACCCAACCGCCTTTGCCAGCTGTGATTGTTTTGTGGATTTTGGCTTTTGGCAATCGGTCAAGTTCCCGGATATAGGAGACATCACCACCTTGAGCAGCAATCAATTCTTCCAGTTTTTTCATGGCACTGCCGTCTGTAATAGACTTCTCGGCCATCGCCAACGCTTCCTGCATGGACCCGGCTTTCTTGCCGAGGATCAACATGTATGCCGCCAGGTGCAAACAATGGTAGCGGTAATCTTCAGGAGATTTTCCCTGCAGCAGTTCAACCGCTTCTCTTAGTTCAAGCGCATTTCCAACGGCTTCTCCAAGGGGTTGATCCATCGGAGAAAGAACAGCAATCACCCGTCGGCCACTCAGATCTCCAATTGAAACCATCACGTTCGCGAGTTTGCGCGCATCTTCAAGCGTTTGCATGAACGCGCCTTTGCCAACCTTTACATCCAAAACGATCGCATCTGCGCCGCCAGCAATCTTCTTGCTCATTACGGAAGATGCAATCAGCGGAATGGACTGGACAGTCCCCGTCACATCGCGTAACCCGTAGAGCTTACCGTCCGCCGGCGCCAGATCAGCGCTTTGTCCCGTAAGAACAATCCCAATCTGCTTTAGCTGGCTGATAAACTCTTCTGTAGAAAGGTTGCTTCGATATCCTGGTATCGATTCGAGTTTGTCGATCGTTCCGCCGCTGAATCCCAAACCTCTGCCCGACATCTTGCCGACAGGTAAACCGCAAGCGGCAACCATAGGAGCAACGCTCAAGGTGGTCTTGTCTCCAACACCCCCGGTTGAATGCTTGTCGACCACAAGTTCACCAATCTCGCTCAGGTCCAGCACTTCGCCTGAATGTGCCATTGCCATGGTGAGATCGGTGATTTCCTGGTCTGTCATGCCGTTCAACAGAACAGCCATCGCCCAGGCAGACATTTGATAATCAGGCACCTCGTCGTGAGCATAGCCGGAAATCAGAAAGTCGATCTCTGACTTTGTCAGAGAAAGATTATCCCGTTTTTTTATAATCAAATCTAAAGCACGCATTGTTCCTTCTCTTATTCTGCAGGATAAATGCAAATCTTGCGATTTGGTTCCTCGCCAATAGATTCAGTGTAAACCAAATCGTTTTTGCGTAATTCGATGTGTACAATCCTGCGTTCATTTGCAGGCATCGGTTCAAGGCATTGCCTGCGACCGGTGGAAATTACCTGTTCAGCCATCCTGCGAGCGAGTTTTTGCAGTTCAAGTTCACGACGATGTCGGAAATTTTGGATGTCCAACTGCAGTGGAATCCATTGGTTTAGTTTCTTGTTGACAATCAGACTGGTAACGTACTGCAGAGCGTTCAGAGTTTCAGCCCGACGCCCAATCAGAAAACTCAAATCTGAGCCTTCCAGGTTGACGTAAACAACTTCTCTGTCTTCGTCTTCCTGGTAAACCTTTGTTATCGTAATGCCAGCCTGCACATCCATCTTTTCGAGCAGTTCCACCACAGTGTCCTTGACTACTTCTTCGACATCTGTCAATTCCAGGTTGACCGGTTCAGCATTGTTTGCGATTGTTTCAGCCTCAAACAATTCTCCAAAACTGAGATCTTCTTCGTCATCCACGGTTGGAACCTGCTCTTCTTGCACGACAACTTCATCTACATTATCGCTGTGGTCCAGAACGGTAAGTTTGATGTGGGCTTGTTTGGATGCAAAGCGAAACAGGTTTCGCTTCCCTTCATCCAGAACTTCCACTTCAACATCCTCTCGCTCAACCCCTAATTGCTCCAGCCCCTTATCGATGGCTTCTTCGACTGTTGGGGCAACTACCTCAAGGGTGGTATTGTTCTTTGTCATCAGACACACTCAACTTTCAAATTTGCTTATTTCTTCATCTTCGGACGCTGTCGTTTTGCAGACGCTCGTGCTGAAGGTTTGCTGACCTTTTCAACGATCACAGGTTCTTCCTCTACCTCTTCTGGCAGATCTGGAATGACAATGCTTGGTTTGCTTGCTTTTGGTTTGGATTTTACCCACGGGAAAATTCTTGACCAGTCAGTTTTTCCCATTGCCGCGTACTGACCAATGGTAGTCAGGTTGCTTACAACAAAGTAAAGAGCCAGACCTGCAGAGAACTGGTAAGCCATAACGCCCATCAGGATCGGCATGGTCATGTTCATGCTATTGGTCATGGCAGCTGCTTGATCATTGCCGCCTTCTGTAGGCGGTGCCATGACTTTGGTCTGAACCAGGGTGGACAAAATTACCAGGATCGCAAGCACTGGAATTCCTATGCCTGCAATCATCAAGCGCTCTGGCTGACCGAGATCCATCCAGAGGAAACGGTTTTGGATTGGCAATATCTTGGTGGGATCAAGGAAAGGGTAAATCATCCGCTCCAGCTTGATCAATTCAAGAGGTGTGCTGGCCATAGCCCGCATGATGCTCTGATACAGACCAATGATGATCGGGAATTGGAACAGCATAGGCAGACAAGAACTAAAGGGACTGACACCAAGCTCCTTGTAAAGCCTCATTTGTTCTTCTGCCAGCTTTTCTTTATTATCCTTATACTTCTCCTGCATTTTGATGTAGCGCGGATTCTTTTGCAGTTCCTGCATTGCTTGCGAAGACTTGATCTGCTTGGCAGTCAGGGGGTAAGTAATCAGTTTGATCAGAATAGTAAACAGGATGATTGCAACGCCAAAATTCTTGACCAGCATCGTGATCATCAATAGTACATTCGTAAAGGGTTGAACAATCAGGGTATCCCACATAGTCGACCTCTCTATTTTACAGGTGTGAAGGTCCAGACAGGCTGACCTTGGAAATTAAACGCGTGCACCAGTTCATTGTCTTTCGCCTTTATGGTGCCGATCAAAATCATCGATTCAGTAACAACAGGCGTGTTGTAGACATTGCCGCTGACAATTCGGGACCAAATAGCTTGTTGGTCCATGCCATACATGGTAACAGTGCCGTCTTCCAGTGCAACAACAAAACCTTTACCCTCGATCAGAGCAAGTCCTGCCGGCATGGATCCACCAGCATTGAATTGCCAGTTCTCCGCACCAGTTACGAGAGAAAGCGACACGATCTTGCCAGTCTTATCATTGAAAATGATCTGACCATCCACCAGGATCGGTTTTGCCCAGACACTCCCCAGGGTTCCATCGTCATCGTACCGCCAGACGATCTCACCACTCTGCCGATCGATCCTCACGAACTCGTTTCCAAGCGATCCAACATAGATGGAATCCGTCTGCGGGTCGTAGAACGGAGGGGCAATCACTGCACCATTCAACGCTACCTCCCGGATGGTTGTGCCGTCTTCCTTGTTCAGGAAAACCACTTTGTGATCCTGGGAACTGACAATGACCATTTCTTCAAGGATCAAAGGTTCAGAGATATATGCAAAACGATTGCGATGAGTCCAGACCAAATTATTGTTCTCATCAATCGCGTAAATATTGCGGTCAGAATTGGGAGCAATGATCAGTTCATCGTCCTTGGCTGCTTTTCCCTGATACCAGCCTTTGGCTTCGCTAAAAGTCCAGTCAACTGAGGGAGTTCCGGTCGCGTTGATTTTCAGGAAATCATTCGCAAAGTCCCCGACATAGATTGATTCACCATCAATCAAAGCGGGGGCGTAGAAAACCTGCTTGATGTTGGATTTTTCTGGATATCGCCAGGCTTCCTTGCCAGTCGCGGGGTCTAACTTGTAGACGTAATTCATGTAAGAAACAATTATTTGGTTCTCATCGGCGCTGATGCCTGGAGTGCTTTCAGCCCGGGGGCCCATGGCACACCCGGCGAGAAGTAATCCCGCCAGGAGGACAATCAACAGAGAACGAAGGTATTTTTTGCTCATAAATCTCCTAAGGTACCGGATCGTATCCGCCTTGATTGAACGGATTACATCGCGCTAAGCGTTTCACACCCATCCATCCACCTTTTAGTGCCCCATACTTGTAAACAGCTTGGTAGGCGTAGTGGGAACAGGTTGGATAGAATCGACAGGTATTCGGTGGCAAAGCTTTTGACAGGGTCTTCTGATATGCCATTATTGGTAATAGGATCAGCAATCTGGGTAGATTTCTCAGCGTCTTAGGCAAATCTGACAATGCTGGATCGCATGTCTGACACTCTGTTTCATTAGGTTTGCCTTGCTCATTCATTCTTACTCGTTCGATTACAGATACGGTTAAACAAATCTTGAACCGCGGTATCCACTTCCCGCGGTTCAGCATAAAGAAGCTTTTTTCTGGCAATTAATAGACAGTCCATGCCTACTTCAAAACGTTTCAGGTTCTCAATTGCTCTGGTGCGCAATCGACGTCTGCATCGATTACGCTGAACCGCCCCTCCCACTGACCGACTGGCGATTACTGCATACCGTATGGTCTGGAAATCATTGGTTTTCGTTACAAGAATCGCCAGCGAATTTGCTACTGATTCTCCCTCTTGTTTGACCTGCTGGATAATCCGGGGGTCTTTGAGGTGTGTGATCGAAAGCCCGTTGAATGACCTGACCTCCATCCAGTTACGAATTACCAGCGAACGCGCTTGACGTGATTGTTGGCTTTGGTGGTGAGCTGATGGCGCCCACGCAGGCGGCGTCGCTTCAGCACTTCCTGACCGTCACTCGTCGACATGCGGGCACGGAAACCATGCACACGCACACGGCGGCGAATTTTTGGTTGATAAGTTCGTTTCGTAGACATTACAATTCCTTTCAGAAATCCGTTAGCTTCGCTTCAGCAAACTGTAACGGACGTTTTAGCAGTAGATTTAGTCAATAATGTAACCAAATAATTTTACCCTAATCGGGCTAATCGTCAAGTGAAATATGGTTCAGTTTTATTTGGCTACCATTTTCGTCTCTTTTGTTTGTAACATGGGCGAAAATATTGCCGGTTGAAGTTAATTCTTCCAGCTGTACACTCAGGATCTGATTATGTAAATCTTCCTTTGATGAGGCATTCACCTTGAGAAAATCTTCACTCCAACCCTGCCAGACCCATTCTTCCTGGTATTTAGTCTTTCCTTCAAACAAAACCTGGGCAGACATTCCTAATCTGCGGCTGATAAATTCCCTTTCAGCCTCGTCAAGAACCTGGCGAACAATGGCTGTGCGCTCCCGGCGGATTGAGTGTTGAACTTGTTCCGGCATACTGAAGGCTGCCGTCCCCTCTAACGCTGAGAAAGTAAATACATGCCCCCCACTGAATTGGCACTCCTCAATAAATTCGAGAGATTGTCGGAATAATTCTTCAGTTTCTCCAGGAAATCCGCAAATAACATCTGTGGTGATTGCAAAGTCTTTTTTTTCCTCCCTGATCAACGCGAGCATTTCCCGAAACCTGACCGCACTCACCGGTCGGTTCATCTTCCGCAGAATTTCGTCCGAGCCCGACTGGAGCGGAATATGCAAATGCGGGCAAAGCCTTGGATTTTCGAACAAGGAGATCAATTGAGGGTTTACATCCCAGGGTTCGATCGATGATAGGCGGATGCGGGGAATGTCGGTCTGATCCAAAATCACCTGCACCAGATCACCAAGAGTCTGCTTCGGCAAAAGGTCTTTCCCCCAGGACCCGAGCTGAACTCCCGTCAGCACAATCTCCTTTACTCCCAAATTATGTAGTTTCCGGACGTATGCAACCACGGTGCTGGACTCGTTACTTACAGAGCTCCCCCTTGCGACTTGTGTCAAACAATAAGCGCAGCGGTTATTGCAGCCATCTTGCACCTTCACAAATCCCCGGGTTCTATTACGTGAACCAAGATTAGGTCTGGCCTGCTCAAATCCCAACGCATTCGGAGTATTCTTTTCCAATAGATCCACCAGGATCTGGTCTTTCCTGGTGTTGTCATATGCCTGATCCAGCATTTGCTGTTGGTCAACAGCCTTGCCCTGACTCACACTCACCCAACAACCTGTGCCGATTACATGGGCATTTGGATAGAGTGCTTTGTGATGCCTGAGCATCTTCCGCGAATCAGCTGAGGCCTTGGCAGTTACACAACAGGTATTGATGACGATTTCATCCGCCTCAGCAGGGTCTGAAACGACTTCCACTCCGGCTTCCACCAGCGATAGCGCAAGCAGTTCTATCTCCGCCTGGTTCAAGCGGCAACCGACCATATTAAGGAAAACTTTCATTTAGGGTTTTGAGACAATGAATTGATTAAATATGAAAGAGCCAGCCCCATCTTGTCCGGTTTCAGCGAAGATGCCGACATCTCCTTTTTCGAGTTGGTCATCTTCCGCGCTGACTGCAAGCTTGTTGTTCACCACTAATTCCAATTGGCTCCCAACACAAGAGACCTCAAGCTGATTAACCCCATCATCCTGCAAGACGTCGTGGTTGTAGCTCATTTTTCCAGCTGGCAGAGTGATGCTCTCTCCGTTCAGAACTCTAACGATGCCCGTATATCCATCAGCCGTAATGAATAAACGATAATAATTTTGATTATCCTGGTAACGGCAAACAACACCAAGGTATGAATCGCCGCCCCCGGTAAGTTTGTGGGTACTAACCTGGATCTTTACATCGCTGAATTGCAAACCGGTCGTCGAGATCGATCTGCCGCCTTTGTTATTGATCGAGATCAAATACCCTTCGCTGGAATATCCCTTTAGTTCATAAACGTTGTTTACAATCTCCCAGCCGGTCGAGTCATCACTAAAATCATCTTCAAGAAGGATGTCGCCACTGGATTTCCAGGGAAGTTTATCCTGGCTAAACCGGATCTTCTGAATCGAGGAACACCCATTCAGAATGACAAGACCGATCAAAAAAAGAATTACTAAAGGCGTTCGTTTCACGAAATAATAATACCAGAAATATCAAGAGATTTGATCTTGGATAACAGAACCCCGCCATGCCGTGTGCCGGAAGGTTTTGAACCTGCAATAGCAGGATGGTCCTACTGCCAGGATCGATCTTGACTTGCGCCTATCATGTCACCTGAACAAGGTCAGACCTTTTTTGTTCGTGTTGGTACAAAACTGAGTGTCAGCATCACAAACACAGCAGGGTATCTTTTTTATACCATATTTTGGACAATCCCTAACTTGCCCTCTCAATGACTGTATAATCTATATATATGAAATGAGGCAAACCATGCTAAAGCGATTGTTTATTGCCATCGATCCTGAACCAGCCTTGCTTGATACCATTTTCCGGTTGATTTCTACCTTGAAGCGAGAGTATCCAACGAAGGGCATGCGTTACACGGCACCGCAGAACCTGCATCTCACCTTGCTTTTTTTGGGGGACACAGATGAACAGCAGATTCCGGAAATTGGCGAAAAACTCGACAAGATCTGTCAGAACACAACTGAGTTTGACCTGGAGTTTGCCGATCTTGGCGCCTTCCCTTCCCGCCGCAACCCGCGCATCGTTTGGCTTGGAGTAAGTAATCCTAAGCCAGTAACAGCTTTGGCAAAAGCAATTATTGACGATATTGGATTAGTACAGAACCCCGGGAAAGCTCAATTTTCTCCACATCTTACCCTGGGTAGAGTAACCGAAGACGCCCGTGGAATTTCAAGTGAGATGTTCTCCAAGCTTTTTGCCAAACTTGGCAGTGTCAATGTGGGGTCAACGAGGATCAGAGAGGTACTTCTTTATCAGAGTGTACTTAAACCTGGCGGTCCTGTATACACTGTACTCAGCCGCCATGCACTAAAAAATATGTGCTAAACTTCACGCAGTGAGGTGAAACCTGGAACCAATAAACTTAGGACGCAAGATCGTACAAATTCTT
>CAZOYK010000039.1:0-16196 GCA_964584065.1 uncultured Anaerolineaceae bacterium
CGGCATGCACGCTGATGTTGACATTCTGGAGGATGTCCCTGCCAAGGGCATAGGAGAAGGCACTCCAGTCTTCAAGGCGGAGTACTTCCTCGCCAATGTTTACATTTCCCCGCTTCGGGAAAATGTTGTCGATCGACCGGCCAACCATGTGCTTGATCAGAACAGGTTCAGTGACCTTGTCTTCCTGGACATCCAGGGTGGTGACCGTCTTGCCGTCCCGCAAGACGGTAATGGTATCGGCAATTTCCATTACTTCACGTAACTTGTGCGAAATGAGGATGCAGGTTACGCCCTGGGCTTTTAGCCCGCGGATCAGTTGCAGGAGGTTGTCGCTGTCGGTTTCATTCAGTGCCGCGGTGGGTTCATCCAAAATCAAAATCCTGACTTCTTTTTTCAGGGCTTTGGCAATTTCAACCAGTTGTTGTTTGCCAACACCGAGGTTCTTGATTTTTGTGAGAGGATTTACATCCAAACCCACCTTCTTTAAAATATCAATGGCCTGGGAAATCGACTCATTTGAATCGATCACAAGACCATTGGTAACTTCATTTCCAAGGAAGATATTTTCGTAAACAGATAATTCCGGGATTAATGCCAATTCCTGGTAGATAATCGCAATGCCCGCGTGTTCACTGTCGCGGATGCCGGTATATTTTTGCAACTCACCTTCAACAAAAATTTCGCCGGAATATGATCCAAAAGGATGCACGCCACTCAGCACTTTCATCAGGGTGGATTTTCCGGCGCCATTTTCCCCAACGAGGCAGTGAACCTCCCCTTTACGCACACTAAAAGTCACATTGTCTAACGCTTTTACTCCAGGGAATTCCTTGGTAATGGATTTCATTTCAAGAATGGGTGCTTCCATAGGCGTCTCCTGCAATAAATACTTTGAAAGAGCAGTGACTGGTTTAACCAGTCACTGCTTCTAAACTACAAATCGAATTACTCTAAACCGGTGAAGTCGCTGGCCGGATAGTAGCCGGAGTCGACGATAGCGGCTTTTACATTGTCCTTGGTAACAGTGACCACAGCCGAAGGCTTGGCAGGTACTTCAATGACATTGTTGTTGTAAGTGTGAGTCTGCTCAGGTGTCTTCCCATCGAGGAATGCAACTGCGGCTGCAATAGCATCGCCAACGAGAGTGCGGACATCTTTCAGTACGGTCATTTGCTGCTTGCCATCAATAATGTACTGAACAGAGGCTTTTTCTGCATCCTGACCGGTGACATAATACTTGGTTACATCGGTATCGGCGGCGAAAGCGTCAGCGATAGCGCGGGCGGTACCGTCATTTGGTGCAAGGATGAAGACTTCGCCCTTATCCGCAGCGGTGGCAGCGGTCAGGTTGGCTTCTGCAAGGTTCTTTGCTACATTGAAATCCCAGTTGGTCGTGATTTGACCAAGGATCTTACCCATTTCGTCACGAGTCAGAGTGGCTTTGTCTTGCAGGGCAATGGCTTCTGGTGAATTCTTAATCACGAAGGTACCATCAACAATCTTGGGCTGCAAAACATTCCAGGCGCCTTCGAAGAAGAGGAAGGCGTTGTTGTCAGAGGAGGCGCCAGCATACAGATAGAGCGGCAGACCAGTTCCAGCAGCATTGTCCACCAGGAATTGAGCCTGGGCAGCACCAACAGCAACAGAATCAAAGGTCACATAGTAATCGACAGCATCGGTGTCAAGGATCAGGCGATCATAGGAGACAACCTTCACGCCGGCAGCACGGGCAGCTTCAGCAGCAGCAGCGGCAGCAGTTCCGTCATGGGGGCAGATGATCAAAACTTTGATGCCCTTTGAAATCAGGGTTTCAACGTTTTGTTTCTCTTTAGCAGGATCGCCCTGGCTGAACAGAATTTCCACGGCATAACCTTGCTCGGTCAGGGTGTCCTTGAAACGGGTTTCATCCTGGATCCAGCGGGGTTCATCCTTGGTTGGGAGCACGATACCAACGGCCAGTCCTTCTTCGGCCGCAGGTGGCTCGGTTGCAACGGTTTGCTGGGCGCATGCACCCAGAACCATGCTCGCAATGATTAAAACACTCGCGAGGCTAAACAAAAGCTTTGATTTTTTCATTTCTTCTCCTTAGATATGATTTTGGCTATTGCTTCTGATCCTAATACGATCAATCACAAATAACAGAAGGTGGTTTATAGTTTTGGATAGTAGCTTTTCGCCCTGATTTTTGGTGCCTATTGACTCCAATACCAGCATTATAACTTAAATGTAATTTGTGAGGGTAATTTTTGCCAGCGAACTTATGGATGTTTCTACTTCTTTTAATGATTTGGTGACATTCTCTATTCCCCTTTGAGAAATATGATTTAAGCAGTAACCGGGAAAAAATACGCCCGGCACCCACTTTCCAAATGGCATAAGCCTCTCACTTTGCTTTATAATCAAACTTAGTGAATTATTAATCAAGGAGAGGCTTTATGGAACTCAATCCCTCAGAATTTTATTTCGGTCAAGTTTACGACCTCGCCTCCAAGGCGATCATCCCCGACAAACTCACTTTCTACGACCCCAGCGATCTCACCACACATGCCATGATAACCGGTATGACCGGCTCTGGAAAAACGGGTATGGGAATCATTCTGCTCGAAGAAGCCGCGCTACAGAACATTCCTGCTATCCTGATCGATCCCAAAGGGGATCTGACCAACCACCTGCTGCATTTCCCCAAGCTGCTGCCATCTGACTTTGCCCCCTGGGTGGACGAAGATATTGCCCGGCGTGAAGGCAAAACCCCTGAGCAAGCCGCCGAGGAAGCCGCTGGAAATTGGCAAAAAGGTCTTGCGCGCTCAGGCATCGACCAGGCACGCATGCAGAAACTGGCTGACAACGTAGATTACGCCATCTACAGCCCGGGCTCTGATTCGGGCTTCCCGGTAAGCATTCTTTCGTCCCTGAAAGCCCCTTCCATCTCCTGGGAGGAGAATACGGAAATCCTGCGCGAAAACATCAGCAGCACCGCCACCGCCTTGCTTGAACTCGTCGGCTACAAAAATATCGATCCCGTGCGCTCGCGTGAACACATCCTGCTTTCCAACATCTTTGAGAACGCTTGGAGCCAGGGGCAGGATCTTGACCTTGAATCGCTGATCATGCAGGTGCAGACCCCACCCTTTGAAAAATTGGGGGTCTTTCCCCTCTCCAAGTTCTACCCCGAAAGAGACCGCTTTGAACTGGCGATGGCACTCAATAATTTCATCGCCGCGCCTTCATTCCAGAACTGGCTGCAGGGGCAACCGCTCGACATCGGCGCCTTTCTCTACTCGCCCGATGGCAAACCGCGCCACAGCGTCTTTTACCTGGCGCACCTGGCCGACCAGGAACGCATGTTCTTCATCACACTGCTCTATTCCGCAGTTGAGACCTGGATGCGCACGCAATCCGGCACCGGCAGCCTGCGCGCCCTGGTATATTTTGACGAAATTGTCGGCTACCTGCCGCCGGTTGCCAATCCGCCCAGCAAGCCGATCATTCTGCGCCTTCTTAAGCAAGCGCGTGCATTCGGCGTCGGCCTGGTGCTCGCCACCCAGAACCCCATCGACCTTGATTACAAGGCGCTTTCCAACACCGGCACCTGGATCATCGGCAAACTCCAAACCGATCAGGACAAACAACGCCTTTTGGACGGGTTGGCAACAGCGACAGGCGCTTTCGATCGCAGTTACTTCGACACCGCCATATCCTCCCTCGGCAAACGCGTTTTCCTGCTCCACAACGTGCACGCCAAAGCCCCTGAAATCTTCACCACCCGCTGGGCGATGAACTACCTGCCCGGTCCCATCATGCGCACCAAACTCTCCAAGCTCAATCGCCTGGTTGGGGCAGACGTCTTGCAAGTTTCAAGCGCTGCCAACGGCAACGCTCCGATCTCTGTTGAGGAAGTTCTCGGAGGAACCAGCCAAAACCTGCCAGGCAGCCCGAACGAACCAATCCTCTCATCTAAAGCCAGTGTGATCTACCTGCCCGTCACGGTCAGTCTCAGCGAAGCACTCAGGTTGGCTGCAGAGCGCGGCATCCCCTCCAACTCGGAACAGCGTTACCACTATGAACCTGCGTTAGTCGGCCAGGCAAAAGTCTACTTTGCAAATCGCACTTATAACCTGGACCTGGAAAAGAAAATTTCCGTCAATCTTCCCGGCATCGAAGGGCGCGGCTTGGTGCGATGGCTGGATTACCAGCACGACCCCATCGACCTGCTGGCAACCGAATCCAGTCCCCTGCCGAACGCCACATTTGGTGATTTGCGTTATCCGTTCGACGATGAAAAGAACATCGCCAGCCTCTCAAAAGATTTTGAAGAATGGATCTATCGCGACAACGGCCTGACACTATTCACGAATGACCAGCTCAAACTCACCTCCAAACCCGGTGAGAGCCGTGAAGCGTTCGAAGCCCGCTGCATCGAAGCCAGCCAGGGAGGGCAATCTGACGCCGTCAAGAAAATTGAAGTAAAGTATGAAAAACTGCGCAAGTCGATCGAATCCAAGAAAATGAAAGAAGAGATCGAACTAGAAAGGGAGCAAAAGATTCTCAATCAGCGCCGCATGGAAGAAGCCGGCACGGGTCTCTCAACGGTCATCAGCCTGTTCTCCGGGCGCAAGAAGAGCATCAGCAGCTCGCTCACCAAACGCCGCTTGACCTCCACCGCCAAGTCAAACGTGGAAGAGTCTGAGATGATGATTGAGGAATACAACAAGCAGCTGGCCGAGTTGGATGAGAAGATGAAAGAGGAACTGGATGCCCACCAGGAAAGCACGCAAGACATGGCCGGCACCATTCGCGAAGTTACCGTCAATCCATATAAAAAGGACATCATTGAAGAGTTCTTCGGGTTAGGCTGGCTGCCCCACTATGCCTTCAAGGACGGCGACCGCTGGGTGTTGATCCCGGGATATAGATAATCGTCACACACAAAAACCCGCCTGATCGGCGGGTTTTTTATTCTCATTTTCTGCCAGGATTCTAATCCCTTGGTTGTGCGGAAGTGACCGCACCAAGCTGGTTTACTTCAAGCTCCCATTCGCTGCCCGGGTATGCCAGCTGATATATGTCGTAATTCGATGTTCGCAGGTCGTATTCCCGCCCTCCAGCGTTGAACCAGATGGTGTAGGTCTCGGTTGCCTGCCCAACTCGCTGCGTGTCTGTCAGGTTTGCTGCCGGCCACATTGCATTCAAATCGGTACCATTGAGACGCAAGGTTTCACCAACCGTCCAGCCCATGGTCTCATAGCGGCAATAGTCTTCGTAGACCCGATAGTAGCAGTCCTGAACCACCTGACCTACGCCTGTTCCGGTATCGATCGTGTAGGGGGTCCCGCAAATTTCCTCCGAATTCTCGGTAGGCTGGTCGGAATCGTAACGGTATTCCAGTGTACAACTCGAGATGGTAGCATCAGCCGGGATGTTTGCAGCCCAGTCACTGGCGTTCACCAACTGATAAGACTCCACTACCACCACCCTTTCCCATCGAGTGGAGGCGACCGTTGCATTGACCACATCGGTACGCAGCATCCTGGTGAGCATGAAAATACCAAAAGCACAGATTGCCAGCAGCACCAGGATCATGATGATCGATACTCCCCGGGGCATCGGCGTGCGGGTTGCCATTGGCTGCTGTTCCCCATAGGGTTGGGGGCTGCTCTGTTCGCCTTCAACAGGGTAAGGTTCAATCACATCTCCGGAAGGACGGGATGTCGCCCCCACCGTCAGATCGCCGCCGCACTGCACGCAGGTCTGAGCATCTGCCAAGTTGCGCGTGCCGCAATAGGGGCAGTGTTTGTCCGGTCCAGAGCGCGCCATGCGGATCAGGGCTTCGTCTTTGATAAAATTGAATGTGGTGGGGTCCACCTGCTCAAAGCGTACACCCAGGGGTTGCGGTGCTCCGCAACTGGTGCAGGATTTTATGGCACCCGGATTTTTTGTACCGCAACTATCGCAGGTCCAAATCAACTCGATGTAACCAAGGATTTTTCGCGCCATAACTCCTCACTTGAGCTCGTAGAAACTAGTTTTTAGTATAGCAAATTATGCTGCATCCTGCTTGATTGTGGCTTGCACAGCCTTTAAACCTAAGATTGAAACCAACGGCATGGATCCCAGGAAAAGAGGAATGAAGGTTGTGATCGAAATCCCCACCAGGATCAGCATCACTATCGCAATCACGATTGCATATCCGGGTTGTAACAGGATGACCGCAAATCCATTTTTCCAGGCCACTTTGAGTTTCTTCTCCTCTTGCAAGAAGAAACAACTGACGGAGTAAAATTGCCAGATCAGCCAAAAGACAAATAAAAAAACCATCACTACCATCAATACCAAGGCGATGGGATGATCAACGTTGCGATAAAACCACACATTAAAGGCGAGGAGAGCTATGACTAGCAGATTCAACGATCCCCAGGGCAGGCTCTTGCGCCAGTAACCCTTGAAACCCTGCCAGAAACCCATAATGCCGGTGCGAATGCCGTGACTCAGATCCAGCGCTTGATTATAGATACCAAAAAGCGCCATCGGATACAGCACAACCGTCAGGCTGAGCAGAATTGCCACCAAGGCAACCAAGACCTGGTTGGACCAATCCTTCCACCATATTTTAATCGAATCCAAGATGACCGGGAAAGCAGCTTTTATGGGCATAGCTTGATTATAATTGATGCAAAAGACTATAACCCAGGAGCAATGCAGATGTTAACCCCTGAAAACACCCTCTTAATCGTAATTGACGTCCAGGGCAATCTGGCGCGAGTGGTGTCCGAAAGTGAGAACGCTATTCGGGCGGTTTCGCAGCTGGTCCAGGGAGCAGGCTTGCTCGATATCCCGGTAATCCTGACCGCGCAGGTACCCGAAAAAATTGGTCACACCATCCCCGAGATTGCAGGGCTGCTGCCGGATCAGACTGACCTTCCCCGCGTGTATTTCAGCATCTGGCAGGATGCCGCTGTCCAACAGGCTATACGCAGTTCCGGGCGCCGACAGCTGCTCTTGTGCGGTTTCGAAGCCCATATCTGCCTTTACCAATCCAGTCTCGATCTGATCGCTGAAGGTTTTGAGGTCTACTTAGCTGCTGACGCAGTCTCATCGCGTAATCCTCACAACAAGGAAATTGCTTTACAGGAACTTTCCAGCCAAGGGGTACATCTGACCACTATTGAGATGGTGCTTTTCGACCTGCTGCAATCTGCCCAACACCCGGCTTTCAAAGGCATCTCCAGACTGATCAAATAATCAGGTTTTTTGCCCAAGCTTTTGCAAGTCAGACTGTAACAATAGTGCAATTACCCTGCTTGTTTAAGCATAGTTAATGCTTCTCTGATTATTCGGGGGTAATATTGAAAAATATTATCACGGAGGAATTGATGTCAACAGCTGATCGTCCCCAACTAAAAAAGAAGAAAAAAACTGCCCGCAGGTTATTATTGATTCTGATAATCCTGGCGATTATTGTCGGAGCATATTTTGTAAACCAGGAACGCCTGCGCAGAGCAAACGAAGAAGCTCTTGCCCAACTGGAAACCGTTCCATACGCGCATGAAACGCTCACGTCCACCATCAGCGGCGCCGGCACGATCCACCCGCGTCAATCTGCGACGCTCTATTGGCAAACTTCAGGCTTCGTTGGCGAAGTAAGCCATGCAGTTGGTGAGGTCGTCACGGAAAATACCGTCCTTTATCGGCTTGATGAGTCCCGCCTGCCGGCAGAAATGCTCCAGGCGCAGCTCAACCTGCTCAATGCACAAACCGGTTTGCAGAACCTCGAATCCGATACGGATTTGCAGCGTGTCACCTTGCAGAACAATCTGAACAATGCTGAGAATACGCTCAAGACTCTTGAACAAAATCTGCTCGCCCTGACCGACCGCGAATGCACAGAATGGCGTCTCACCAACCTGCAGACGGCGTATGATGACGCACTTGAAAGTTATAGGGAATGGTCAACCCAGGCACGCTGGCTTCAGGTTCAAGCTGCCCGCGCGGATCTCGATTTTTGCGATCCTGTTGTCATCGCCAGCGAAACTGACTCACTTAACAGCCAGATCAACCTCCAAAAGCAAAATATTGCCGCCTGGCAGGCGGATCTGGAAAAGATTGCCAATGGTCCTGACCCCGACACCAGGGAAAAACTTGAATTACAACTCCAGCTTGCAGAAAAGCAGTTGGAAAATCAGACAATCAAAGCTCCTTTTGACGGGACCATCACCTCCCTGAATTACAGCCTGGGTGATATGGTCACCACTGGCAGTCCAGCAGCCCAGATCGCTGATCTGACCCAGTTGTATGTGGATATGCCGATTTCAGAGGTAGACATTCCCCAGATCAAAGTTGGTCAGAAAGCTGAGCTTGTTTTTGATGCCTATTTCGACCAGGTTTTTTATGGCACAGTTTCTGAGGTCGCTTCAGTTGGCGTAAACACAGCTGGAATTGTCAATTACAACGTGACGGTGCGCCTGGATTCCGAGCATGAAGGCATCCGACCCGGCATGACGGTGGGTGTGAACATCCTCATTGAGGAAAAACCAAACACTTACACGGTTCCTGCTGAGTCGATCGTTAGCCGAAATGGCGATTACTACGTCTACGTCCTGCGGGATGGAAACCCAGTGGAAGTCGAAGTCACGATTGGCGCTTATTCCAGCCGCAAGATCGAAGTTTTGGAAGCCGACATCCAGGATGGGGAGTTGATTTTGCAATCACCGCCTTCCTCACTGATGGACTCCTTCATGCAAATGGGCAGGTAGCAATGGAACTAACCTCCCAGGCTTTAGAGCCTGTAATCGATGTGCGCAACCTCACCAAGGATTATCTCCTCGGTGAGATTGTCGTTCCGGCATTGCGGGGCATCGACCTGCAAATTTTCCCGGGCGAAATGGTCGCCATCATGGGTCCAAGCGGATCTGGTAAATCGACCTTGATGAACATGATCGGCTGCCTGGATTCGCCTACCTCCGGTGACTACTACCTCGATTCGCTGCTTGTTTCCGATCTAATTGATGATGAACTTGCGATCGTGCGCAACCAAAAGATCGGTTTTGTCTTTCAGAAATACAACTTATTACCCCGCATTGACGCGATAGAAAATGTTGCCCTGCCTTTACGCTATAGCGAAAACACATCCAACATGCGCCAGCGCGCAGAAGCGGCGCTGCAATCTGTGGGGCTTGGGGATCGCATGCGTCATAAGCCTAATGAACTATCCGGCGGGCAGCAGCAGCGCGTTGCCATCGCCAGGGCCTTGGTCAATGAGCCGGCAATTCTATTAGCGGATGAACCGACCGGTAATCTTGATTCGCAATCTGGCAAAGAGATCATGGAACTGCTCCTCAAGTTAAACCAACAGCAGAACACCACCATCGTGTTGGTCACCCATGATTCCACGGTAGCAGCTCACGCCCAGCGGATCGTGCAGCTCTTTGATGGCTTAATAAAAGCTCCGGAGGCGGCCTCATGAAATTCTGGCAAGCACTAAAAGAAGCTATTGCGAGCCTCTCAGCCAACAAAACCCGCTCTTTTCTGACGGTTTTGGGCATTGTCATAGGCGTTGGAGCGGTCATTGGGGTTTTGTCTATTGGCCAGGGTGCCGAAGCCAGCATCATCGGGCAAATCGAGTCGATCGGAACCAATGTCATCTATGTTTTCCGGGGTAATAGCGCCGAAGACGTCACCAATCCCAAACGCCTCACCACAGCAGACGCCGACGCTCTCTCCAACCGTGCCCGTGCGCCGCACATCCAGAACATTGCCTCTGTTCTTTCAGGTTCGAGCCGGGTTCGTTTTGGGGATGAGAGCGCGCAGACCTCCATCATGGGTGTCGCCGAGAACTACGCTGAAGTTACCGACCTTAAACTGAGTGAAGGGAGCTTTTTCACAGAGAGCAATGTCACCAACCGCAGCTCCGTTGTTGTTCTCGGTCCTGAGCTGGCTGAAAGGCTCACTGGTCGCCAAACTGAATTGGTTGGCACAACTGTACACATCAACAACTATCCCTTCCGCGTGGTCGGCATCGCCACAGCCAAGGGAGGAAATCAATTTTCCAGCCCGGACATGGACGCTTATATCCCGATTACTGCCATGCAGCTGCGCGTTCAGCGGCAGAGCGTCCCAAACGCCGTGGACTTCCTCCTCATTCAGGCACAGGATTCGCAGTCGATTGACCTGGCGATGCAGGAGGCGAAAGCCATTCTACGAGCTTCGCACCGCCTCACCAGCCGTCAGCCGGATGATTTCACCATGACTAACCAGGAAGACATACTTTCCATTGCCAACTCGATCACGAATATTCTAACGATCTTCCTGGCTGGAATCGCCGCAATCTCCCTGTTGGTGGGCGGCATTGGCATCATGAACATCATGCTTGTGTCGGTCACGGAACGAACGCGGGAAATTGGCTTGCGCAAAGCCCTGGGGGCACGCAAGTTTGATATTCAGTTGCAATTCCTGACCGAGTCAGCCATGCTGAGCGTATTTGGCGGTTTGATCGGCATCGGGTTGGGTTGGCTGCTGGGGAAAATTGTTGGCATCATTGCCGCGAACTCAGGCACACCGCTTGTCCCGGAAATCAGCCTGAACTCTGTTCTGCTGGCCACGCTCTTTTCGCTCGCGGTTGGCATCTTCTTCGGTTGGTATCCAGCCCTGCGGGCTGCCAATCTCGAACCGGTCGAAGCGCTAAGATACGAATAAACGATTTACGCAATCGCCACGAACTAACACACAAAAAAGAGGCGCTTCGGCGCCTCTTTTGATTTAGTACGATTTTCTTTACTCGCGGAAGCCCAACACGACATCCACATCCAGCGTCTCACCGTTGCGGATGACAGTGAAGGTGATCGTCTCGCCCGGGTTTTTATTGACTACCATGTAGCTTAACAATTCACTGAAGTCCTTAATCGGTTGTCCATCAACCGCAATAATCAAATCGCCGCCTTTATAAAGCCCCTGCACCGAACTCGGCGACGTGCCTCCGCGGATCCCAGCCTGATCAGCCGGTCCGCCCTTGACCACCGAAGACACATAAGCGCCAGTAGATTGCGGTAAATCCAAAACTTCAATCATCGCCAGCGACATGCTTGTGTAACTGGTCATGCCAAGGTAGGGATACTCGTAACTGCCTTTCTCAATCAACGAGGGCACCACCTTGCGCACAATATTTGAGGAAATCGCAAAGCCTATTCCGGTATTGATGGCATCACCAGTGACGCTTAAACCAGCGGTCTGGATTGCCCGATTCACGCCAATCACTTCCCCATTCAGGTTGAGCAGTGGTCCTCCGGAATTGCCAGGGTTAATCAGAGCGTCAGTCTGGATCGTGTCTCCTGAGGAATAATATGACCCGGTCGAGGTCTGGCGCATCGAGTCCAACACTCTTCCGCGCGCGGATACAACGCCGACGGTCATTGTGCCGCTCAAGCCATAGGGGTTTCCAATCGCCACCACCATCTGCCCAACCCTGACCTGATCTGAGTCGCCCAGGGGCAATGGAACCAATTCGTCCGGATCCACATCCACCTTGATGACGGCCAGGTCTGAGTCCAAATCTGTCCCTATAACGTCACCGTAGACTTTTAGCCCGGAAGAGAAGTGCACTTCAAGCTGCTCGATATCGCTGGCAACATGATAATTGGTGACGATGTGTCCCTCTTTATCAATCACAAAGCCAGTCCCCTGCCCGGACCCATCTATGGAAGCATATTGCAGCGAAACAACCCCGGGGCTGTATTTCTCATACAGGGCTTCGAGGCTGCCCTCAAGAGCAGCAAATTCAGGTACCAAAATTGTTTCGGATTCCTGGGGAGGTAAGGTAGTTGGCACAGTTTCTTCCACCATAGGGATAGCTGTTGGCTGTTGCGGGTCGGAAGTGACCACCCGGGTTAAGGAACAGGCTGTGCCAACAACAATTATTGACAAGAGAAAGAATAGCGTGCGTAGTTTGTTTTGTTTTGTCATAGTGCACCTTCCAATGACTGACTCTTAGTACCCATTATCATACTCACAATTCGTTAATGGATTATATAAATTTGGTATAGAGAAATGCTCATAAATGTAGAGCCTTGTCAAACCCATAAAAAAACGGCTGGATTTACAGGTATCTTAAAACATTAAGCAATCAAGTTTTTATCAATTTCTAAAAACCTACCAAGACTTCAGAACCAGATCCAAATTAATCATACTGTCCTAAGGGATTATGTAATCTTATCGAGCCGAGAATTTGGTTTTACAGAGGGCACAGAACGCTTATAACTGGAACAATTATTGAATTGATGGCACTGTGTTAACAAAGTAAATAATTCTTTCGAAAGGAATAAGAATTTGTTACACTAATAACAGATATCAGACGACTAATCATTGAAAGGAAAAGCATTATGAAAAGTCGCGTTATCTTGGCATTCCTATTAATTATTCCAATGATACCAACATCGACTGTGATGTCATCGTATTACGTGGGAAATCAATATGTGTCAGCATACGGGGGAAGAGTCAACATTTATACCCCTCCTTATCCAATAAACGTTTTTCACTATGGGCAATCGAACTGGATCTCACTGCCATTACCTTACTGGATTCAAACTGGGTGGAGGTATTATTCGGGGTATCAATTTCCCGAAAAATATGTAGAGTATTATTCTCCAGTAAGCAATTATGAAATCTATCCTCAAGGAAATCAGAATTGGGGAACAATGATCGAGTATAAGATCATAAATGTAGGCAATGAAGTTTGGTGTGCGTACATAAACAATCTTGGGATAGGATGCAGAGATATAGTTTATGCTCCTTCTGCATTGCAGACGATGTCAGAAGTTCACAACGATCCCTTGATAGAGTTGCACACACAATTCGAAGAAGCATCATATCTAGATTCGAGTGATAGTTGGCATTTGTTCAATCAGGCAAATTGGACTGAACAGTTTCCATATTCTTTAGTCATTGAAAGTGAGTCAACTTTCTTGACTTATCGGATTGACACATGGCAACAATATCTTCCATTAATCTTAATGAATTAATAAAAAGGAGATATTATGATTAAAAAACAAATTATGTTAATCTGTGGATTAACTGCAATTGTGGCACTGGTATCTTTTCTGATTATCAATCGGGTAAATGCGAACAAGGCTGAGCAGCTTGCGGAACAACTTGCTGATAACCTCACTTTGGAAGGCTTGCCCCTGATAAGTGTGCGCGTGGAAGAACAAGCCCCACTTATACTGGAAGTAACCCTTCAGTACCCAACCGCTGATAGCCCTGATCGAAAAGCGAAAATCCTCCGTGGTCGACATGCAGTGCGTTGGAACTGTGCCGAGCTAAATCGCGAAAAATACCAGATAAGCAGTTATATTATTTTGATTCTTGATGATGCAGGCAAACAATTAAGCTGGGAACAAAATTTCCTTTATCAAAGTGATCCAGAAGACGTTCCAGTTGTGTACAAAATGAACCTTGAAGAAGCCGCGAATTACCTTCGGAAGACTTTTAATCCAGGGTCCGCCCAGGTGGAGCGATTTGAGTTGATCCAGGAGCAAAAAAACAACACCCTCATTAACACGCTGTACATCCTGTTAGTTGAGCCCGATCTACAAACTCTCAATAACGATTTACCAATGAGGCAAATCGAGCCACTAATAAAGGGGGTTAACCAACAAAAGCTCTACCAGGTTGATATGTGCTGGCTCGAGATACATGGACCAAATTCTGAAGTTTGGCTAGATTATCTTTATGACTATAGCTTCCCAGTTGTATCCTGGTGGATGGCAGACGGCGTCAGCACTGAGTGGTTTCCACATCCTGCCCCCCTACCCAACCAGGAACCCACCATAATAGCACCACCTGAGAACACCTACCCTGTAGAGACTCTCGAACCAACCGTTATCATCCCTTACCCCTGAGTTTTTTATGCTAAAGACAGGGAATTCTTGTTGAGAATCAAGTGGGGTAAATTGGGAAATAAAAAAAGCATCCTCAGTGATGGGGATGCTTTCGATACAGAAAACAACGTCTAACTCAATCCCAAAATCTTCCCTGTCTCAAAGTCGATGTCAATATCGTAATAAGCCGGTCTGGTTGGCAAGCCCGGCATGGTGCTCATCGTTCCCAGAAGAGGATAGACAAAGCCGGCTCCGACCGACGCGCTGACATTCCGGATGGGAATACGGTAGCCCTTGGGCACGCCCTTCAATTCGGGGTCGTGGCTGAGGGACAGGTGGGTCTTTGCCATACAGATGGGTAAATGATCGTAACCCAGGCGGGTATATTCAGCTATGCGTTCTTCTGCCAGCTCGCTGTAATCCACGCCGTCCGCTCCGTACACTTCCCGGGCGATGGTTTCGATTTTCTGCTTGAGCGGGATGTCCAATGGGTACAAGAATTTGAAGTCCGCAGGTTTCTCGGATGCCTTCACAACCGCTTCAGCCAGCGCAACTGCGCCAGCCCCACCCTGGCTGAAGTGATCCGCAACCACCGCGTCCGCAACGCCGGGGTGACCCAGGGCGATTTTGCGCACCAGTTCCAGCTCAGCAGGGGTGTCGGTTGGGAAGCGATTGACCGCCACAACCACCGGCACGCCAAATTTCTGCGCGATACTGGCATGCGCCAGTAAATTCGCGGCGCCCTTCTCGACCAGTTCAAGGTTCTCGTCAATGTATTCCGGCGCAAGCGGCGCGCCAGCTGTCACCTTTGGACCCCCACCGTGCATCTTGAGCGCTCTCACCGTCGCCACCAACACCACCACGCTGGGAATATTGCCCGAGTAGCGGCATTTGATGTCGAAGAATTTTTCCATGCCCATGTCCGCGCCGAAGCCGGATTCGGTGATCACAAAATCTGCCAGCTTCAGGGCGATCTTGTCTGCCATGATCGAACTGTTGCCGTGGGCGATATTGGCGAAGGGACCCGCGTGGACCAACACGGGGGTGCCTTCGAGGGTCTGCATCAGGTTCGGCTTGATGGTGTCTTTCATCAGCACAGTCAGCGCCCCAGCCACACCGAGATCATCCGCGGTAATGGGTTCACCCTGCCTGGACTGCCCGATCACCATGTTCGCGATGCGTTCGCGCATGTCCTTCAGGCTGGTTGCCAGCGCCAGGATCGCCATCAGTTCGCTCGCAACGCTAATGTAAAAATTCGTTTGGAGTTCAAAGCCTTTTTCTGCAGCCCCCTGCCCAACCGTGATCCCGCGCAGCATGCGGTCGTTCACGTCCACAGCCCGCCGCCAGGTGACGGTATCGGGGTCAATATCCAGCCGTGCAAAGCGTGCCTTTTGTTCGTCGGTCAACAGATCCGGATCGGTCTCAGTGATACCCAGTTTCTTCAGCCGACCTTGCATGCTGACAGAGAAATGGCGCTTACCCTTTTTGTCTTTCGGGCAAAGCCGGTTGAACAGAGCTAAATCCGACTGCGTGGACTCATGGAACATGCGCGTGTCGATTGCAGCCGCCAGCAGGTTGTTCGCAGCGGTGATAGCATGAATGTCGCCCGTCAGATGCAAGTTGAAATCCTCCATCGGGATCACCTGCGAATAGCCGCCGCCAGCAGCGCCGCCCTTGATGCCAAAGGTTGGTCCCTGGCTGGGTTGGCGGATGCAGGTGACCACGCGTTTTCCGAGGTGTGCGCCGAGCGCCTGGCTCAACCCGACTGTGGTGGTCGTTTTCCCTTCTCCGAGCGGTGTGGGGGTGATGGCAGTTACGTCGATGTACTTGCCATCCGGTGCGTCCGCCAGGCGGTCAAGCACTTCGAGCTTGATCTTTGCCTTGTAGTCACCGTAAAGTTCCAGCTCGTTTTCTTCCAATCCCATTTCCTCCGCCACCTGGCGGATGGGTTTAAGTGTTGCTGCCTGGGCAATGTCGATATCCGCGGGCACGGGGGTCTTGGGGTAAAGGGGGGTCGGGACAAACTTACGCCGTTCAGGGTGTTGAGTCATTCTATTCTCCTTGGTTCATGGTCCAACGGTCACATCTTTTGGGATGCTGACCGAAGCGTTTAATTTGAAATTTTCTAAATTTCCGACATAAATAATCGGGACTTGCACTGTTTTTGAGCTGTTCGCCCGGATGTTGCCACTTTGGACGGATCCACCCCCAACGATATTTCCCTCCGCGTCGGTGATCACAACATAAACGACAGCGTTGGAGATATCCGCGTTGAGGTTGTTGATGATGTTCACGCTGGCAAAATCTCCAGTCTCGTTCACCACCGGCGTA